>JAYSQC010000469.1:0-7943 GCA_043721755.1 Schlesneria sp. | reverse complement strand
AACCCGCAGCGTAAGCGAGGGAAACAAAGGGAAACGCCTCTTGTCATCGCCCTCGCTTACGCTGCGGGTTAGTAAAGTAAGTGCCATTGGGCTTACGCCACCCGGCTCACCAAGACTCAACTGGAGAAACATCTCATCAAGGACCGCGTGACGTAATATGCCGCGCACGGGATATCACGTCCCCTAACGCAACAGCAAACACAACGCCCTCGTTGACAAACCGTTTTATGAACGCCATGTTGCGTCGCGTTAAGCGAAGCCCCGCATCAACAGCTTGGCCGAGTTATCCAGCGCGCGGGTCAATTCACTGTTCGGCGGCGGAGGCACACGGCCCAATGGACCTGATCGCTGACCGATTCACTGGTTGCCTGCTGGGCCTTGCGACGGGCGACGCTCTCGGCGCACCGTACGAGGGTGGTCCACTTGAGCGGCTCGTCTGGTGGTTCATTGGGCATACATCCGACGGCTGTCTTCGCTGGACCGACGACACCCAGATGGCTCTCGACTTGGCCGAGTCGCTCCTTGAAAAGGACGGGGTTCACCCCGAATCGCTCGCCAAGCGATTCGCAGTCAGTTACCGCTGGAGTCGGGGGTACGGGCCCGGGGCGGCGAGAGTTCTCAAGCGCATCCGACGCGGCGAGCCTTGGCAAGAAGCGTCCAAGGCGGTCTACGCCGAGGGCTCATACGGCAATGGCGCCGCGATGCGGGCGCCTGTCTTGGCCCTCTTCTTCGCGCGAGATCGCGCTGGGTTGCTCGCGGCTGCTCGCAGCTCTGCACGGGTGACACACGCGCACCCCCTGGGGGTCGAAGGAGCAGTCCTGATCGCGCTCGCGGCGCACGCCCTGCTGGAAGGGCGACCGGCAGCCCAGGTTCTGGACCTCGTTCAAGCCGAGTGCTCGGCACCGCAGATAGTCGAACGGATGAAGACGGTCAGGGCATGGATCGAATCCGAGGAGATGCCAAGTCCGCGAGAGGTCGCCACGAAGCTGGGAAACGGGATCACCGCAGCGACATCGTGTCCAACGGCCCTCTACGTAGCGCTTCGGTACCTGAAGACCTCGTTCGAGGCCATGATGGAGTTCATCATCGCGTGCCGCGGCGACGTTGACACAATCGGGGCGATGGCGGGCGCGCTCTGGGGTATCGTAAACGGTGCCGTGCGTTTGCCACACGTGCGTCTCGAAGCCCGTGACACGCTTGTGGATGTCGCAACGCGGTTGTTCCGGAGGCACCTACAATCCGCAGCCGCCGAACCAGGCGCTGCAGCAGACGGCGGGGGCATGTAGGCTTTCTGGGGTTCGTAGCTCACTCGGCCCCCGCCGCTGCTGAGCTTGGTCGTTCGGCTGCGGAGGCAGACTATGACAGAAACGATCTACGAGGTCGCAGGCGGGAGGCAAGCCTTGGTTGACTTGGCGCACGCCTGGCACGCACGATGCTTGGCCGATCCGATCGTGAGCCACGCTTTCTCGCACGGATATCACCCTCAACACACAGAGCGACTCGCCGCGTACTGGGCCGAGGCGCTTGGCGGATCGCACGACTACAGTGAATCCATGGGCGGCGAGTCTCAAGTGATTTGTATGCATTCGGGAAACGGTGAACACCGGGAGATGGACGAGCGAGCGCAAACATGCTTTACACAAGCACTCGATGATGCGGCCATCCCCGATGACCCTCGCCTAAGAACCACGCTCAAAGCCTACTTTCGGTGGGCAACAGAGCGTATGTCAGGCCACCCGGAGTCGGCAGACTCAGTTCCCAACGGACTCGCAATGGCACATTGGTCTTGGAACGGGCCGGTATGAACTATTCGCTGAGTCCTCACGCCGGGTTGGAAAGGCTGCTCAGAACGTTTTCAGCGCCGCGTTCAAGGCCGAGCAAAGCATGGCACTCAAGTCGCCGGCCCGCCGGTTTCTGATGGCGGCTCTACTCCAAGTATAACGGGCCACGCGCTGATCAGGGTGCGTTCCGAAGACTCCGCGCTCCCGACTTTGCTCGCGGCTTACTTCCTCGCTTACGCTTCGGATTAGTATGGTTCAGTTCACTGGTCTCAGGATGGCCATACCTTCAGGAGTCACTTCAATGACCTTGCTGGCGGATGCACTCAAGCGAATCGGGAGGGATGACGCACCGATGGCGGTGTGGATCGGGGACGAGTCGATGGCGGGGAGCGGTTCACCGCTGACCGGGCGGTCGCCGATTGATGGAACGACGCTTTATTCGTTCGCGGCGGCAGCACCGAGCGAGCTGCCGCGCGTGTTGGCGGCGGCGCGAGACGCCTTCACGACGTGGCGTGTGGTGCCGGGGCCTCAACGGGGCGAGTTCGTGCGGCGTGTCGGCAATCGGTTTCGCGAGTGGAAGGCAGACCTCGCGACGGTGATCTCGTGGGAGGCGGGCAAGATCACGCAAGAGGCCTTGGGCGAGGTTCAAGAAGTCATCGACATCTGCGACTTCGCCGTCGGTCTCTCGCGCCAGCTTTATGGACTGACGATCGCGACCGAACGACCGGGGCATCGACTCGCCGAACAGTGGCATCCGCTGGGACCGGTCGGTGTCATCACCGCCTTCAATTTTCCGATGGCCGTCTGGGCGTGGAACGCAGCGCTGGCTTGGGTCTGCGGCGATCCCGTCGTCTGGAAGCCGTCTGAGAAAACGCCGCTCTGCGCGCTGGCGTGTCAGGCTGTGGTCGCATCGGTATTGCGTGAGATGCCGCACGTACCGCCTGCGGTTTCCTCCGTCGTGATGGGACTGCGCGACGTGGGTGAAGCCCTGGCCGCTGCACCCGATCTGCCACTCCTCTCAGCCACGGGTTCGACGACGATGGGTCGCGATGTGGCCCAGCGTGTCGCCGCGAGACTCGGACGATCGCTGCTCGAACTGGGCGGCAACAACGGGATGATCGTCGCGCCGAGTGCGGATTTGGAACTGGCCGTGCGCGCGATCGTCTTCTCGGCGGTCGGGACGTGCGGTCAGCGATGCACGACGTTGAGGCGGCTCATCGTGCAGGAGTCACTCGCCGACGAACTCGTCGCTCGCCTGAAGTTGGTTTATGAGCGGCTACCCGTTGGCAATCCGCTCGATACGGGAACGCTCGTTGGCCCGTTGGTCGATGAACGGGCGTGGCTCGCGATGGAAGCGGCACTTGTTCGCGCGCGGGCCGAGGGTGGCGTCGTGCAGGGCGGCGAGCGAGTCACCAAGGGAGTCCCTGCGGGCGGGTGGTATGTTCGTCCGGCGTTGGTCGTGATGCCGAACCGGAAGGTGGAGGGCGGAGGGCGGAGGGGCGAGGGAGCAAGCAGCATCGTTCGGGAAGAGACGTTCGCGCCGATCCTGTACGTGATGACGTACGGTTCGTTCGAGGAAGCCGTCGCGATGCACAACGACGTGCCGCAGGGACTCGCGTCGTCGATCCTCACGTCCGACATGCGTGAGGCGGAGTTGTTCTGTTCGGCGGCCGGTTCGGACTGTGGCATCATCAACGTGAACGTCGGCCCGAGCGGTGCCGAGATCGGCGGGGCGTTCGGTGGCGACAAAGAGACCGGCGGCGGACGCGAATCCGGTTCCGACAGTTGGAAGGCGTACATGCGTCGGACGACCAACACGATCAATTACTCGCACGCCCTGCCGCTCGCGCAGGGGATCACGTTCGACGTGTGAGGTCGGTCGTCGGTTTTGATCCCGAAGGGATGTCAGCGATTAGCCGGGGGTTGAGCGTTTCGCGACACCCCCGGTGTGAGTGCGCGAAAGGGGATTTGCATCCTGAAGGGATGCGGGCAGGCTCCCGATGTCAGCCCGATGGAATCGTGCTGGCATCCCTTCAGGATGCAAAGCACTTTGTTCAAACTCTTCCGGGGGTGTCGCTTTCGCTCAACCCCCGGCTAATGGCTGACATCCCTTCAGGATGAAGACCACGACTGACATCCGTTTCGCTCTATTCCAGTCGCCCCCCCAAAACCTCGGATGAACAGGAAATTGGAACGCCCGCCCCCGACTCATCATCCATTCATCGCAGCGTGAGCGAGGGCGTATGTCGCCGGAGTCTCGTCCTCGCTCACGCTGCGGGTTGGTGTTATCAATCTCACCGTCTCGCTCCTTCCCGAAGTTTCGTCATCGCCATGCGCAGTCTGTTCGTGATTCGATTCGGTCGTCGTGAGTGGCAGGTGTTGCCGAGCGTGGCCGTGCGCGGTGCCCTCATGTCACTGGCCATTATCGTTGCCGGACTGTTCGTGCTGGATCGACTCGCGCTGCCAATGCTCGAACGGCGCGGGCTGACGGCGGGTGCCGATTGGCAGCGTCACAACGCGCTGGTCGTGGCCGAGCATCGCGCGAAGGACACGTCTGCGCCGGTCGATCCTGCGTTGCCGATTGCGACTCGCTTCGGAGTGAGAAGTTGGCAGGGGCATCCTGTTGAGCGACGTACCGAACCGCGAGCGGAGTCTGATCCCGTACGCATCCTCGTCATGGGGGACTCGTATGTGTGGGGGAGTCCGTACCTGACGCTGAACCACATGTGGTGGCGGCAGTTGGAAATGGAATTGGTCGCGCGCGGGTACAACGTAGAAGTGATCGCGGCGGGACAATCGGGGGCCTCGACGCGCGATCAGCTTGCTGTTGCGAAGCGCGTCATTCCCGAGTACCGGCCAGACCTCATCATTTGGGGCTACGTCACGAACGATGCGGATGAAGGGTTGGTCCGGCAGATCTCACAGTCGCAGCAGTCGCTGCCCGGATTCAATCGGATCAAGGACGCGGCCGCGCGCGTCTGGCCGCGACTCGTCGCGAAGTTCGATGCCTTGCGTGCGCACAAGCTGGCGAAGGCGTTCACGGGACCAAAGTACGGCTACGAGTACGGCGAGTGGGAGTTGAAGCTCGTCGAGGCCTCGAACCTCGCGGTCTATCGCGAGACCGTGCGGGGCGTGAGTGACCTCATGGCGCAGCACCAACTTCCCGGCTGCCTGCTGACGCTGCCCAGCTATCCCTCGACGAAGCACTTCGCCCCGCGACTCGATCCGATCATGCCCGTCTGGCGCGACGCAGGCGTTCCCGCCTTCAACGCTCTTCCCGCATTCGTCGCTCGGTACGGTGAAGTCGCCGACGCCGGAACCGACTCCATCGCCTGGGGCATCAACCCCGCCGACGGCCACCCCGGCCCACGCGCGTGCCGGTTCCTCGCACGACAAGCGGTGACGATTCTGGAGCAGCATTTTGAGGAGCGACTCGGCTCACGAGGACTCGTTCGTGCATCGCCCTTGAATCTGAACGATGTCCTTCCCAGCGATCTCAAGTTGCGAGTCTCAACGGGCGACGCTCACCAAGCGATGACTCGTGAGGCACCTTCAATCGAGGGCGTCAAACAGCCCAACGGTTCATTCGCGTGGAAGCTGTCCTATCCCAACGATGACGCGCGGCTGCCATTCATGCCCGAGGGTGTCCCGTCGGTCTTGTTGGCACTCAGACAACCGGAGTCGCTCAGCTCGCTCCGCCTCGGTGGAAGCTTCGCACTGACTTCGGCCCGGCTCTGGATCGAGACGCGACCACGTCCCGGCACCGATCTCAGTGACAGCGAAGACCGTTCGGCAAACGACGATGAGTTTGAGTGGCACGATCTCGGAGTCGTCAGCGGAAAGAAGTCGCTCGGCTGGACGGTCCCCGATTGGGGAGCGGCTCGTGTCGTCTCCGCGCTCCGTTTTCGAGCGGACTTCAGCGGCAGTGACCACAGTGTGACGATCACACTCGCGCCGAAAGTTGCCGCACAGGAGACCGCGCCATGACGACGCGCATCCTGGGCATCTCGGCCTACTACCACGACTCGGCGGCGGCGTTGATTGTGGACGGTCGCATCGTCGGCGCAGCTCAAGAGGAACGGTTCACGCGCGTGAAGGGAGACTCGTCGTTCCCGCATCAGGCGATTGGTTGGTGCCTGGATGAAGCGGGCGTTGCGATGGACGAGGTCGATCACGTCGTCTTCTACGAACAGCCGTTGGTGAAGTTTGAAAGGCTGCTCGTTACGGCGCTGACAACCGCGCCGCGCGGGTTGCGTGGGTTCCTCGCTGCGATGCCCGACTGGCTCACGCGGAAGTTGTGGCTCGAACGGGAGATCGCTCGCGAACTGGGACTGCGTTGCCGCGTCTGGTTCGTCGATCACCATCGGTCTCACGCGGCGAGTGCCTTCTATCCGTCACCCTTTGAGACGGCGGCGATCCTGACGATCGATGGCGTCGGCGAGTGGTCCACGGCGACGTGGGGCGTCGGTCACGCGAACCAGATCGTGCTGCGCGAAGAATTGCGGTTCCCGAACTCACTCGGGTTGCTGTACTCGGCGTTCACGTACTACTGCGGCTTCAAGATCAACAGCGGTGAGTACAAGCTGATGGGACTGGCTCCGTATGGAAGGCCGATCTACGCGAATCGCATTTTGGGGCAAGTCGTTCATCTGCGCGACGACGGCGCGATGCTGCTCAACCAAAAGTTTTTCCATTACGCCACCGGTTTGACGACGACCAATGACGCCTTTCATGAACTGTTCGAGGGACCACCGCGCCAGCCCGAGTCACCGGTCACACAGCGCGACATGGACCTCGCCGCCAGCATCCAACACGTCACGAACGAGTCGCTCTTGCGGATGGGTCGCCACGTTCAACAGCAGACCGGTGAGAAGCAGCTCGTGTTGGCGGGCGGCGTCGCGTTGAACTGCGTCGCTACGGGATTGCTCGCGTCGTCGCGGACGTTCGAGCAAGTCTGGACTCAACCTGCAGCGGGCGATGCGGGGGGAGCACTCGGCGCGGCCCTCTCGTTCTGGCATCACGAACTCGGGCAACCGCGTGTCGTTCAGCAGCCCGATGCGATGCGCGGCGCGTTCCTCGGCCCGAGCATTCCACCGGCGGCTGACTCCGACGACGCGCTGCTGCGAAAACTCGGTGCTGTCTGGGAGTCACTCGCTGACGAACCGCTTCAACAACGGATCGCGAATGAAATCGCCGCGGGTCGCATCGTCGCGGTCGCGCGCGGCCCGATGGAGTTCGGCCCGCGCGCACTCGGTGGCCGCTCGATTCTCGGCGACGCCCGCGATCCCGAGATGCAGTCGCGTATGAATTTGAAGATTAAGTTCCGCGAGAGCTTTCGCCCGTTCGCACCGATGGTTCTCGTGGAAGATGCGCCGCAGTACTTCGACGTGACGCAAGAGAGTCCGTACATGCTGCTCGTCTATCCGGTGACGGCGGGGCGTCGGAAGAGTTCGGCGCACAGCAGGACTGAGGCGGACATGAGGGTGACGGTGAATCACTCGGCCTCACTCGTCGCATCCGCTCTTCCTCCCTCCCCTCGGCGGGGAGGGTTGGGGAGGGGGGAAGATGAGCAAGCACGCGTCGATTCTCAAACGCCCCCCTCCCTAACCCTCCCCGCCGAGGGGAGGGAACAAGAACAAGCAGGAAGGGGACTGGATCAAGCAGGGAAGCCGCAAGCAGGAGAACAGGAACCCTTCGGCATCGCGCTGCTCAAGATTCCGCGATCGGACATCCCGGCGGTAACGCACGTCGATTACTCGGCCCGCGTGCAGTCGATCGACCCCGTGCGGAACCCGTTCATTCATGGAGTCCTCACGCGGTTCAAGTCGCTCACCGGTTGCAGCGTGATCGTGAACACCAGCTTCAACGTGCGCGGCGAACCGATCGTGAACACGGCCGAGGACGCCTATCGCTGCTTCATGGCCACCGAGATTGATTGCCTCGTCGTCGGCAACCGCTTCCTCACGCGAGCCACTCAACCTCACCCGCCACTCGACGATGCGACTCGCGAACAGTGGCTCAAGCGGTTCGAGTTGGACTGAGCCGCCGCCGCCTCTTCTCCCCGTGCTACTCACGTTTTGTTTCTTCGCGGGGCGCGCAGATTTTAGACGGCGAGTTTGGCGATGGGGTGGGGATTTTCGAGCGTGAGCTCGTTCGGCTGAA
>JAYSQC010000468.1:0-28591 GCA_043721755.1 Schlesneria sp. | reverse complement strand
ATGCCGAACTGATCGCACGCCTGGATTTGAAAAGCCGCCTGCATGACGCTTTGCTGGACCGGCTGAACCTGTCGGCCATCGACAAGGTCAACCGCGAGGATCTGTGGCGCGAAGTGGCCGGACTGGTCACTCAGCTTCTGGCCGACGAAGGCACGATCATGCGCCCGGACGAATTCAAGCGCCTGGTCGATGAGCTTCTGGACGAGGTGCTGGGACTTGGCCCACTGGAGCCGCTGCTGGCCGATCCGACGATCAACGACATTCTGGTTAACTCGCACACCTCGGTCTATGTCGAGCGGTATGGTGTGCTTGAAAAAAGCCGCGTCCGCTTCCGCGATGAACGTCACCTTCTGCGCATCATCGACAAGATGGTCTCGCGGATGGGCCGCCGGGTCGATGAAAGCCAACCTTGGGTCGATGCGCGGCTGGAGGATGGCAGCCGGGTCAACGCGATCATCCGGCCCTGCGCCATCGACGGCCCCTCGTTGTCGATCCGCAAGTTCTCGGCCAAGCCGCTCACCATGGCGCGCCTGGTCGAGATCGGTACGCTGAACGCCGCCGCCGCCGCCCTTCTGAAAGGTCTGGTCGAGGCTCGGCTGAACGTCCTGATCTCGGGCGGCGCCGGCTCGGGCAAGACCACGATGCTGAACGCGCTGTCCTCCTATGTCGGCAGCCGCGAACGGATCGTGACGATCGAGGACGCGGCAGAACTGCAACTGCAACAGGACCATGTCGTCCGTCTGGAAACCCGCCCGCCCTCGCCCAGCGGCACTGGCGCCGTCAGTCAGCGCGATCTGATGCGCAACGCACTGCGGATGCGGCCCGACCGGATCATCATCGGCGAAGTGCGCGGGGCCGAGGCTTTTGACATGCTGCAGGCGATGAACACCGGTCACGACGGCTCGATGACCACCGTCCACGCCAACAGCACCGAAGATGTCATCAAGCGGTTGGAGGTGCTGGTCTTGATGGCCCTCGATCTACCCATCGTTTCGATCCACCGCCAGATCGCCAGCGCGATCGACATCGTGGTCCAGATCACGCGACTCCCCGGCGGCAAACGGAAGGTCTCCCAAATCAGTGAAATCGCTGGCTACGACGCCGATCGCGGCCAATTGGTCACCCGCGACATCTATAGCTTCCGCGATGGCGAAGTCTTGCACTCGACCGGCTACCTCCCGACGTTCATCGACTCCCTCATCGCCAAGAACCTGCTCAAGCTGGAGTTCTTGTACGGAGGCGACGTGACGTGAGTGCCTGCTTCTTTGCAAAGCCCCACTTTTGTGGCGAGGCTGTGGCCTACGAAACCAGTTGGATGATGGCATCGCGAAAGGCGCAGAAACTGTGTGAGGTGTTACGTTCGGGACACATGGCTGCGGCGATCGTTCTGGCCAGTTCCTTCTTGCGGAGACCGGTTACGAAGTATCCCTCCTTCTGGAGCACTCGTTCGAGAGCCTCCCAAGTGCCGCCTCTGATGGCATCCGCGTCGCGGTACGCGGCCTTCTTGATGAGGTTCAATGAAATCCTTGGGATAGGCCGTCGTCAGAGCTTGAACATCCCCGAAGAACCACGCCTCCAGCTCCTCAACCGCGATTCGGTTGATCACGCGAACGCGATCCTTACGGCTGGCAACCGTCTTGCTGGGCAACCCGGCATCTTTCGCGGCCAGTTCGAGCTTGGCTTTGAGCTTCAGGCAATCGTCGTCGTCCCGATCCACGAGGACCACGATTCGCCAGTCGGCGGGCATCCACTGCGCATAGGCTTTGAGACGCGATCCGATCTCACGCAGGAGCGTCTGCTTGTCACCAAAGCTATGGATTGCGAACGAGGTTTTGTCGCCCACGATCTTCGGGATGAGCAGCGATAGGGCCTCTTCGGCGGAAGGTTCTTCGACCAAGATTTCGAGGTGCATGGCGACTCGTTACCTCTTCCCCTTCTTGGCTGCGGGAACAGCACGATGCTTTGCGCCACCACTATTTGTCAGCGGGTCGCCAACCTCGAAGTGCCCTTCCATCCAGAGCTGTCCCAGCCGAGCACCATTTTTGACGAACTCATTGATCCCTCGCATCTCCGACGCACGGCGGGCTTCCGTGAATCCCTCGTCGTTACGAAACAGCACCCACAATTCTTCAGCGTTCAACGCGTTCACGAAGAAAGGCGAATGCGTCGTGACCATCATCTGACTCCGCTCCGAAGCCGCGCGACATTCCTCGGCCAGTTCTTCGAGCAGTCGTGGATGGAGTTGGTTCTCCGGCTCTTCGATCCCGATCAGTGGCGGCGGTGACGGATCGTTCAGCACGGTGAGGTAGGCCAGCATTTTCAATGTCCCGTCGGAAGCCCACTTGGCCAGGATCGGTCGTTCAAACGGAGCATCCTTCAATTGCAGCAGCAGTCGTCCGTCGGCCAGCGTCTGCGCGGAAACCCGTTCCAATCGCGGGACTCGCTGGGCCATGGTTTCGAGGATACGTTTCAACTGAACCGGGTGGCTCTCGGCCAAGTATTGGATCACGTTCGGAAGGTTGTCTCCCGTTTCGGACAGGCGTTCTTGCGGCCCCGCTTCGGGTGTGCCACGCGCCTGATCGGCGGTGAGATACGACAGATACCAACCCGAGATGAACCGGCGCAGAGAACTGACACGCGGATGCTTGGTCAGTTGTCCGAGGGTGTTGGCCGCCAACATGTCGGGTGAGTCGAGGCGTTCGGGGATGCGGTCATCGTCAGCGTCGGGCATGACGCCGGAGATCACGGTTCCAGCACCTTGCTTGAAGTCGAGAAAATTGAACGGGCGTCCCGACTTGCCGGTCTGGCGAGTCCAGCGAAGCCATTCCCGCGACACGACCGGCCCGCTGGGCTTCTCATCAATCTCCAAGTGATACGTGATGACGGGGAGATTCTTTTCACGGTACTTGATCTCGAACGAAATCGTTCCCTTGGAACCTCGACTGCGGAGTTCCTTGAACCGTCCGCGACGGTCCCACGCCTTTCTCAGTCCGACGGAAAAGCATTCGGCAAGGAAGGCAAACACGTCGAACACCGTCGATTTGCCACTGCCGTTAGGACCAAGCAGCACTGTCAGCGGAGTCAGCTTCAACTCGATGTCGCGCAGCGTTCGGAAGTTCTTGACATGCAGTGATTCAATCCGTGCGGCAACGTTCGACTCGATCACTTTTGACATGGAACGAACCGCCTCGGGAAGGAACTCTGTCGATACTCTCAACGCACTGTTGACCGCTACCAATCGCGGCAGAATGATAGCCCGCCCCCCGTGAGAAACAACGAGCCCCACAGATCGCTTGGCACCCCATGCCTTTCCCGTTTGAAGTCGTTCTCAGTTCGATCTTGTTCGGCAGTGCGGTCGCGCTGTTCGCGTGGGCGGCTGAGCCGTTCGTGCGGCGGGTGCTGGATTGGATTGAGGCCGATCATCGGCAGAAGTTGAAGAAGTTGAGGGTCTATCCCCGGCATCTTCGTGCCTCGATCATCGCGTGGTGGGCGTTTGTGATCGCTCACTGTTTGACGATGGCGCTCGTGTTCGACATCCCGGTCCTCGGGCTGCTGATGTCGCTGCTGTTGCTCGTGCTGCCGTGGTACCTGCTGAAGCGTTGGAACGAGCAGCGACGGGCGATGATCGAAGACCAATTGGCGGACTCAATGGTCTCGCTATCGAGTGCCATCAAGGCGGGACTTTCGCTGGCACAGGCTTTGGAAATCTTGGCTAAGCAAAGCCCGAAGCCGATCAGTCAGGAATTCGGTCAGATCGTGGCCGAGTACCAGATGGGGAAGACGCTAGAAAAATGTCTCGACGAAGCGCGTGCCCGGTTGAAGAGCGAGAACTTCGCACTCTTCGCCGCCGCCATGCAGGCCAGTCGCGACAGCGGCGGCAAGCTGAACGAGACTGTCGAGCGGATCGCGATCTCCGTCCGCGAGATGCAGCGGCTGGAGAGAAAGGTCATGGCCGACACGTCTCAGGCTCGCACCTCTGCACTGTATATGGCTCTCGTTCCCATCGTGATCTTGGCCCTCTATTACTTCGTCGTGGACCCGGTCAACACCGAGAAACTCTTCACGACGGTCCTCGGCCAAATCTTTCTCTGCACCTCGATCGTCCTCAACGTGACCGCCTACTTGTGGGCGCGGCACATCCTCAATCCCGACATTTGACAACGTGATCGATACCTCACGGGGCACTAAGTGAGAGGTTTCCGAGCGGGGCGGCGTTAGCCCCCCGGTTCTTCCAAAGAGGGCTTACGCCCAAGAATCAGGGGGCTGACGCCGCCCCGCTCAGAGGTCTCATCAAGGACCTCGCGACATCCCCCCCCACAATCTCAAGTTATCCGAACACTCATTCATTTGAAGGGAGCTGATCGTGTCTGGAGTCATGGTTCGTTCGGCGCGGTGCGTGGCGGTGTTTGAACGGCGTCCGTTTTTGGGGCCGGAACTTCAGAGGCAGCTTGCGGATCGTCCGGTCGAAGTGCGGGAATGTCGCAGTGTGCATGACCTCGACTCCGCCACGGATGATGTCGCGAGGGCGGTCGTGCTGCTGGACTTGGACTCCGCCCCCGCAGAATGCTTGGGCTGGTTGGGCCGTCAGATTCGTGAGCCTTCCGCGCGGCCGGTCATCGCGTGTGCCTCTGCCGATCTTGCGGACCTCGAATGGACGGTGCGCGAGGCGGGGGCGATCGCGTTTGTGAACGAGGAAATCACTGGCGCGGAGTTGGCTCGACTCTGCCTGCGACAACTGCGTCTGGCGTGAGTCAGGTCGTTGCCGGTCACAGGTGGCACTGCTACAACTCTGCGGCCTTGGGAGCTTGTTCAAGAAGACGCCGTGTTTCGATCAACACCAACCCGAAGTGTGAGCGAGGTCGCATGTCGATCGACTTCGTCCTCGCTCACGCTTCGGGTTGGTGTCATTCTTGGACAGGTTCTTAGGCGACCGGTAACCAATGGTGTCCCCGAAGACACCAACCCGAAGTGTGAACGAGGATGTCGATCGACTTCGTCCTCGCTCACGCTTCGGGTTGGTGTGGGTCAGACAAGTCTTGCCGGTCGCCTTCGCCCCTGAATCAACCTCACCACCACCACAAACTGGCTTTGCCCCAACTGGACGACGAGATGCCGACTGAGATGCAAGTGTTGGAACGACTCCGCAACCTCCGTGACCCCGAGATCGGCCGATCGCTCGGCGAGATGGGGATGCTCAGCAGTGCGGTCGTTGGCGAGGGCAACTCGATCACCGTGACCATCGACTTGCCCACGCCGGCGTATCCGCGCCGGGAACGAATCACCGCCGCAGTGGCCTCCGCAATTCGCGAGTCGATCCCCGATGCCGGTCCCGTCGAAATCTCCTTCATTTCCAACGTGCGCGGCAAGATGAGCGGTGGTTCGATCGGCTTGCGTGCCAAGAACGTGATCGCGGTCGGCAGCGGCAAGGGGGGCGTCGGCAAGAGTACCGTCGCGGCGTCGCTGGCCTTTGGGTTGAAGTCGCTCGGCTGCAAAGTGGGACTGATGGATGCCGACGTGTACGGCCCGAGCATTCCGCACATGGTCGGTTCGCACGGGATGCCGGTCGCCGTCAAACACACGACCGCCACGGGTGAGGAAATCGAACGGATCGAGCCGGTCGAGATCGACGGCATGAAGGTGATGTCGATGGGCTACTTCGTCAAACCGGATCAAGCGGTGATCTGGCGCGGCCCTCTGCTCCATCGGGCGATTACGCAGTTTCTGAAAGACACCGACTGGGGCGATCTCGACTATCTCATCATCGACCTGCCACCAGGGACGGGAGATGTCACGCTGACGCTGTCGCAGTTGCTGGGGCTGGCGGGAGCGATCGTCGTTTGTACGCCGCAGCAGGTCGCGTTGCTCGATGCCATCAAGGCCATCAGCATGTTCCGGCAGGTGAAGATTCCCATTCTCGGTCTCGTCGAGAACATGACGGGTGAGATCTTCGGGCGAGGCGGAGTGCGAAAGAAGTCCGAGGAGCTGGGGATCCCCTTCCTCGGAGAACTGCCGATTGACGCGGGGATTCGGATTCGCGGAGACGATGGCCGCATCGCGAGCCTCTTCTCGGAAGACAATCCTTCACGCGGCCCGCTCCTCGGCATGTGCGAACAGGCGGCGATGCAACTCGCCAAGCAACTGCTCGAAACACCAAGGATGCCGACGCTCGAAATCCTGTGATCTGGCCTCGTCGAGCGGGGCGGTGGCCAGTGCCCAATTGGGATGTCGATCACAAAACATCAACGAAGACGCGGCGAGGACTTCAGTCCTCGCCGCGTCTTCATTTTGAATAGGCAAGTTTCAGGCGTCAGGTGGTGCTGTCACCTTTTTGTGGGAGCCCAGTTCACTTGCTGAGCACTGGACGAAACGACTCGCGCTGGAGCGGGGACCGACGACAATTGCGGTGCGGCAAGGACAGGCTGCGTCGCGTTCGCGGAACTCGACAAGCTGGGGACCGACGACTGAGGCGATTGACTCATCGAACCTGAGACGACAACTCCGGGCAACCGGTGGAACTCTTCAACCGAGACATGCTGAGGCCCTGACGAGCTTCGTCGTGTGGTGTTCGCATCGGTGGGAGGAGGCGCGATTTCACTGTCGATCGGAGCCTTGTCCAGCGGCACCTGTGGTGGAGCGACTACCGGGACTGGAGTTGGTCCGTGGGAGTGTGGAACGGGGACCGTCATCGGGCCGGGAACGCTCGGCGCGTATTCGGAGTGCTGCTGACCGCAGGCACATCCGGTGGACGAGCCACCCATCACCGATCCGCCGCAGTTTCCAGAGGCACAATTTCCCGAATCACATCCCGACGCGATCATCTCGCCATCGAAGCCGGACGAACACGAATTGCATCCGCCGCAGCCGCAGCCGCAGCCCCAGCCATAGTTCCTCATGCGCCAAGACTGAACCTTGTGCCCCATCCAACCGGAGACGTACCGGCCGCAGGTGGGGGCGGGACCACAGGGATCGCAAGGATCCGAGGAAACGCACCGCGAATGGCAGCAACCAATGGTGGAGAGAAGCAACAAACTGCTGAGTGTGGCCCAACGACGCAGATTCATTTGGAGGGAATCCTTTCCCGAAGTCTCGACAAAAAAGGGACTCGCGAAGCACGACAGCCCCGCTCCTCGATCATCGACCGCCCGCAGTGTCAAACTTTACGGATTCTCCCGGTTTTTCCGGCGGCATTGAGTTTGACCTCGCGAATTCCAGACTCAGACCACCCATTATCGGCAAACATCGCCGGTCGCGGCCTCACTGCGATGGATCGCCCTTCGTGCCGGGTGCCGCTAATTGGTAAGCCGAGAGGGAATTTCAAAACTTGTTTTTGCCTAGAAAAATTAGCCCGACGCGCAAGCGAGGGTTGGGCATTCGATGATGGTGAAGCCCTCGCTTGCGCGTCGGGCCAGTTTTGAAATGCCCTCTAATAAAGAAGGCGTTGGCTGGCAGGCTCACCGGCATTTTGGGACAAATCTCCCGAACCGACGGAAAAATGGGCGAACCTTTCCCGGCGGTTCGATGTCTTTCGTGCATCGCGGAGTCCCTGTGACTTCCGCCGCCAGTGTGGGGCGAACGCCATGCACAACTCAGGATTGCGGATTTTTCTTCCGAAACACTGTTGTTTGACGAATGTTTCCCGACGACTGCGGTTCCCGCAGGAGGTATCCCGATGACAAATTCACAAGGCATGAAAAACTCGATGATCAACGCCAGCACCAGCTTTGCAGCCGGTCTGGTCGTGGATGCAGCGAATGCCCATCGGTCGTATCTCCCCGGCGTTGAGCGCCCCTGCGTAGCCGACCGCGTCGTTCTGCGTCCCGACCTCGGGTCTCCGTGTTCCACGTCCCAGCCAGGTTCCACGCTCCGGCTAAGCGACTCCGCTGACTCCAAACAGAGTCAGATGCGTCGCGAGACCCAAGAGCGCGGACGCGGACGGGGCAGAGAATCTGAGGCTCTCCGTTCACGCTTCGGTAGTTGTTGGCGGTTGGATGCCTGCCATCAACTACCGACTCCCGCGTGGGCCATGCTGGTACTCAGTCGCTCGATTAGCGGCTGAGACCATCGTCAGGGATTGCTCTCTGTCCGAAGTGTGGTGCCCGGTCTGCTGGCGGAGTGTGTCCGCGCGTTCGTACGCGTTTGACATGCTCCCGCTCAAGGCCCGCCTGCCCGACGTTCACTCCGAGTCTTGGCCCGAGAAGTTCTGCCTTCGTGCATCACTTCTCGCCAGCCGGTGATCGTCATTCTGAACTTCGCCGGATTTTCGCACGCCGCGTCACGACGACGCCCGTGTGCGCATTGGGAAACGTGCATCATGGACAACGCAGAATTCTTGCCGCTCGTTTTGCAGGCTCAGACTGGAGATCGGGAGGCGTTCGGCCAGCTCGTTCAAACGTTTGAATCGACGGTGTTTTCCATCGCGATGAGACGGCTCCGCAATCAGGCCGAAGCGGCCGAGTTGACTCAGGATGTGTTCATCCAAGCGCTGCGGAAGTTGCCGCAGTTGCGTGAGGCCGAGCGGTTTCCCGGTTGGCTGCGACGCATTGCCGTGCGGTTGTCGATCAACCGGGCCGTGCGGCGTCCGCACGTGGCGACACAGGATCCGGAAGTCCTCGGTGCGGTGAACTGTGACCGCCAGTCGCCACTCGACCACGCCATGCGTGGTGAACAAGCGGCGCAGTTGCAGGGTGGCTTGAAACGGTTGAGAGAACTCGACCGGACGACGCTTGTCGCATTCTATTTTGAAGGACAGTCGTTGATCGAAATGAGTGACCGATTCAACAGTCCCGTCGGCACAATCAAGCGGCGTCTCCACACGGCACGCATCCGGTTGCGAGACGAACTGGCCCACTTGCAGCCGGTCTGAAACAGGAGCGCGGCGAGAAGTCGATTCACGGCGCACTGCGTTTCAGTTCCGCCACACCCAGCCCGTCAGCCATGTGCTGACGGGCTTTTTTTATGAACCACCCGCAGTGGCGTGAGCTTGACCTCACGCGGCGGAAATTGGCTGGCTGCGATACCGCGCGCGGCACATTTCACACTAACCCGAAGCGTCAGCGAGGATGCAACACACGTCCTCGCTGACGCTTTTTGAAGTTGCACACTTTGTTGATTTTCCCCGAAGGGGTATTGGAGATCAGCCGAGGAGCCTGTCTTGGTCATCAGCCACCGAGTCTGCTATCGAGCCGCTCGACTTTTCGGAGTCGAGGGAACGGATGTAGGGGGTTGTCAGGGAGGTGGGTTGTGAGCGCGAAGACGTAGCGGGCGTGGCGGCCGGATCAGGCGTGGTTGTTGCCGCCTTCGCCGCAGGACGGGTCGCCAGAGGGGCCTCTGGTCGACTTCCTGAGGGATGCCGTGCGGGAGCTCGACAGCCGTGCGATCACGTCGTACTACGAGCGCGAACGGCATGGCGACCCGCCCGGCGGTTTGAGACAACACGGATCTGCGAATGCTGCTGACGCTGCTGATCTTCAGCTCTGCCACCGGGACGCGGACGTGCCGCTGGACCCGAAGGCTCAACGCCACTTCACCGACCCCGACTCGAAGATCAGGCAGACCTCGAACAAGGGCTGGGACCAATGCGGCAACGCCCAAGCTCTGGTCGATGAATCGCAACTCCTCCTCGCCGCCAAGGTCACGCCGCGAGCCAACGAGGTCCGACAAGTCGCCCCGCTGCTCGACCGGATGAAAGCCCACTTCGCGTCCGCCGAGATCACTCAGCGCCCGAAAGATTTCGTGGCCGACGTGACCGACAAAAGTCGCTTGGACAACGTTTCGTCGCACGGACGCCTCGTCCGTGCGCGAATGTCATGGGCGATTTCAGATGCACGGACGAGGCGTCCGTGCGACGGGGGCTTCTGTCGGTCACGTCAACTTTGAACCACCTGACCCCAGCTTCCACAAGGGGCAGGATCGTGATCCACAGACTCTCGGAGATTGATTCTGCACAGCCCTCAGCTCGACTTTTGCCATGTTTGGAGTGCGGAGATTCATCACCGCTTTCATTTCTCTGGCTGTGATCGTTTTTTGGGAAGAGCCTGGAGATGACGGTGTCGTCCCCCAAGTCCGATCAACCCAGAAAGGAAAGCGGCCATCAATTGCCGCACTCCAAATTGATGGCAAAAGTCGAGCTGAGAGTCCAACGAAGTGAGTGAGACGACGAATGCAGACGTTCATGTGCGAAGGTCGAAGTCAGGAGATCGACCGCCGCTGGGGATGGGCATTTGTTCGAGTCAGATCACAGCCGGAGGAAGTAAGCGAAGCAAACGTCTCATGGTGGGCCGTGCAATGGATCACGTTTGTCCTTGCTGACGCTACGAGTCGGTCTGCGGGGCGTTTCTGTCCTGCCGTGCAATGCGCGAGATCGACCGGTAAACTTCCGCCCCGCGTCACCGGGGTCATCTGCCAAGCAAGGCTTTCTCGGGCGCGAATGAGTTGTTGAAGTTTCGTGCGGGGCTGCTCGGATGGCGGGGAAAGAGACCACACCGGTCGAACTGTTGGGCATCTCGATTCGCGTCCTGATCGTGGACGACGATGAGGCTCACGCACAGGCTGTGGCCGAGAGCCTGCGTCGCGTCGGATACGACTGCACCGTGGCCAACTCGGGTGCGCGGGCCGCGTCGCTGATCGAAAGTCAGACCTACGATGTCGTTGTCACCGACCTGATGATGGACGATTTGGACGGCCTCGAAATCCTCCGCAAGTCGAAGGAGGAATTGCCCGACGCCGAGGTCATCCTGCTGACGGGACACGCCTCCATCAAGACGGCCGTCGCGGCGGGACAGCATGGCGTTCACACGTATCTCACCAAGCCGCTCGACATCACTGAGTTGCGTCACGCGGTGGAGAAAGCTTCCACGCGAGTCCGCCTGCTCCGCAAGAATGCGGAACTCAGCCAACGTCTCGATGAAAAGTTTGGCTACGAAGGAGTGATCGGCAACAGTCTCGCGATGCACCGCGTGATGGAGAAGTTCCGCAGCGTTGCTCCGACCGACAGCACCGTCTTGATCTTGGGCGAGAGCGGCACGGGAAAGGAACTCGCCGCGCGGGCACTCCACCACAACAGCGACCGCAAAAACAAACCGTTCGTCCCGCTCAACATCTCCGCCCTTCCCGAAAGTATCTTGGAGAGCGAACTGTTCGGCCACGAAGCGGGGGCGTTCACGGGGGCGGCTTCCAAGCGAATCGGCAAGTTCGAGTACGCCAACGGCGGAACGCTGTTTCTCGATGAAGTGGGCGAGATGCCGATGCAGACGCAGATCAAACTGCTCCGCGTCCTCGAAGATCGCAAGATCACGCGGCTCGGCACGAATGAAGAGATTGAAGTGAACGTCAGGCTGGTCGCCGCCACGAATGCCGACCTGCAAGAGAACGTGAAGAAGGGGTCGTTTCGGAAGGATCTGTTCTACCGACTGTCGGTCGTTTCGATCGAACTGCCACCGCTGTCAGAACGGCGTAGCGACATCCCGCTGCTGATCGATCATTTCCTGAAACAACTTGCCGCGCGTTATCACCGACCGCTCCCGATCGTCTCGAAGCAGGCACAACAGGCACTCATCGCTCACTCGTGGCCGGGTAACGTGCGCGAGTTGCGGAATGCGGTGGAAGGAATGGTGGTCCTCGACCGCGATGGTCGGCTCGATGTGGATGACCTTCCCGATGATGTCATTCCGCTTGGTCACGAGAGCGACGTGCCTGTCGAGGGAAGCGGCCCGCGCGGCGCAGACGCTCTGATCGGGCGCCCGTTTACCGAGATCGAAAAGTACTACATCGAACGGGCTTTGGAGCTGACCGAAGGCAAACGCGAAGAGGCCGCCAAACTGCTGGCCATCGGCGAACGAACGCTGTATCGCAAGATCAAGGAATACGACATCAAGAGCTGATGTCCAGATGGTCGCGTCACCGTCGCACTGTGAACAGTTGCGTCACAATGGAGTTAGGTGCAGTGGAGTCTTTCGTCGTGAAGTCTGAATCCGTCGCAGAGCCGTTGCCCCAATTCACGCTGGCGGAAACCAATCAGTTTCAGCGAGACGGTTTTCTCCTGGTGAGCGGCTTGGTGAGCGAGGCCGATCTGCGGCAGATGCGGCTGACCACTGAACGCGGTGTGCGGGATGAGATCGCGCCCGTTGAGTACGAGGCGGACCTACATTATCCCGGTTCGCCCGCGTCACTCGATGCTGTGGGAGGCCGGACGATTCGCCGACTCAAGCAAGCGCACAGCCGCGACTTCTTGTTCACCGAATGGATGCTCCGCCCCGCGATCCTCGGGCGGCTGCAACAGTTGCTGGGGCCGAGCGTGGTCTGTCCGCTGGCGCACCACAATTGCATCATGACCAAGCAGCCGCAGTTCAGCAGTGCGACCGGCTGGCACCAGGACATTCGCTACTGGTCGTACGCGCGGCCGGAACTCGTCAACGTCTGGATCGCCCTCGGCGAAGAACGGCCACAGAACGGCTGTCTGCAAGTCATCCCCGGTTCACACCGGCTACCGCTCGAACAGTCGCGATTCGACGACGACCTGTTCTTCCGCCCGGACCTTCCCGAAAATCAACCCTTGATGGCCACGAAGCAGTTCGTCGAGATGGCGCCGGGCGACGTGCTGTTCTTTCATTGCAAGACACTGCACGCCGCGAGTCGCAACGTGACGGACGAGACCAAGTGTTCAGTCGTGTTCACATTTCGAGCGGGAGACAACCCACCACTCGCAAACTCACGCTCCGCCGCGCTCCCCGAGTTGCTGCTGACGCCGGGACTGTGAGCGACAACTCAGCAACGGGATCAAAACCACTTCCCGATCGTGGCAGGCGCGCGGGCCATCGCTTAATGTCCCGCAGTCTGCTTACTCAACTGTTGGGCGGCATTTGGGGAACGGCATGAGCGATGTGACGATCTTTCTGATTGCGGAAGTCTTGACACTGGCCTTTTCTGTCGGAGTCGTACTGTTCGTCCGCCGTCACTTGTGCAACATCCTGACTGACTTGACCGGGGCTGCGACACGCGCCGATTTCTGGATCGCTTTCACCAGCGTGCTTCTTGTCGTCGTCCCCCTGCTCGTCGTCATGTTCGTCCCTCGTAACAGAGATTTGGACGCGCCGGACTTGTTTCGCGTCGTTGCTCAGTTGAGGTGGGGGCTCGCCGGCTTGATTGCCACCCTACTCTCACTCGCCTTCATCATCATTTGGTTCGTTCAGACTCGGCCGCCCAAGTAGATGTAGGGTGGGCACTGCCCACCATTCCGCAATCGGTTGTGGTGGGCAGTGCCCACCCTACGAAAAGTCAGACAGTCGAAATGGAAAACATTGGACCTCTTCATGAACTCACAAGCTCTTCAAGAAATGTTGCTCGGTTGGCAGGCTGGTCGGATCGACTGGCTGACGGTCGAGTCGGAATTGCAGGCCACATTTGGCGGAACCGCTCCGACGCCAGAGGCACTTGTCGATTTGGACCGGGCGCGGCGGTGCGGCTTTCCGGAAGTGGTTTACGGATCGGGCAAGACGCCGACGGCGGTCTTGGATGTCTTTCGTGCGCAGCGACAAGCGGGACAGAACTCGCTCGCCACGCGGGTCACTTCGGAGCAGGTGGAACTGGTCTGCCAAGAGTTCCCTGACGCGCGGCACAACGCCGTGGCGAGGACACTCGCGCTGTGCCATACCGCGCAGGACGTTCGCGGGAAGGTGGCCGTCGTGACGGCGGGGACCAGCGATCGGCCGGTGGCGGAAGAAGCGGCCGAGACCGCACGCTGGATGGGTTGCGAGGTCGATGTGATCGTGGATGTGGGCGTTGCCGGGCCGCAGCGTTTGTTGGCGCAGCGTGATCGTTTCGCCGCCGCGGATGCGCTCGTGGTCGTGGCGGGGATGGAGGGGGCGTTGCCGTCCGTGGTCGCGGGCTGGGTCTCCGTCCCGGTGATCGCGGTGCCGACGAGTGTCGGTTACGGTGCGAACCTCGGCGGATTTGCGGCGTTGCTCTCGATGCTGAACAGTTGCGCGGCCAACGTGGCGGTCGTGAACATCGACGCCGGTTTCAAAGGAGGCTATCTCGCCGCAGTCATTGCTCGCCAAGAAAAAGCTTACCCACTGACCCGCGTTCAGTGACCCGGACGCTTCGGAGCGTCCGGGTCACTGAACGCGGTCAGGTCGCTCCTGCCGCTCGCCAAGCTTCGGCTTCGGTCTGACAGGCCACAATCCGCGACCGCACGAAGTCGATCAGTGCCTGGTCCTTGTCGCGTCCTTCAAACCGAGCGATCTCTTCCACCGTGATGGGTTCGCCGACGACCACGCGAACTCGTCCTGGCTTGAGAAACCAACTCTGGCGGCCCAGTGCTTGAAACGCACCGGCGATTCCAACGGGATAGATCGGCCGCTTGGCACGCCGCACGATGGCCACGAATCCCGGCTTCAGTTCACCAACCACACCGGTCTCCGTGCGAGTCCCTTCGGGGAAGACGCCGACCAAAAAACCGTGCTGGATCCGCCGGATGGTCTCGCGCAGGCTGGCCGAACTCGCCGCCTCACGACGGATCGGCATGACGTAAGTTTGACGCAAGATCCAACCGACCACAGGGACTTTGAACAGCGAGTCTCGCGCCAGATAACTGATCGGGCGGCGCAGCGGCACCCCGATCAGCATCGGGTCCAGGAAACTCTGATGATTGGCGAGGATCAGGCCCCCCTCCGATTCGTCCAATCGCTCGTGGCCTCGCGCCCGATAGCCGAGCCAGATGAAGAAGAAGCCGCTCATCAAGAACTGTGAGATCCGCCAAAAAAGATTGCGCACCTTGGGCGGCGGAAGCGGTGCGAGTTCTGGCGGTGAAGACATCCGTGAGCGACCTGCGGGGCAAGGGAGTGAGGGGAGCAAGGGACGCGGTTCTAATCGACGCCCGTCGTGCTGCCAACTCGGGGGCGAGGCAACGTGTAAACGAGGTCGATCACGATTCCCACGAGTGGCGACGTGGGCTAAGTTACACCTCACGCGGCACAAAGTGAGAGGTTTCCGAGCGGGTCGGCGTCAGCCCAATGGCACTCACTTTGTAACCCGTAGCGTCAGCGAGGGAGTCAAACACGCCGTGAAACTCGAAGAACTCCCTCGCTGACGCTGCGGGTTACTGGATGATTTGGACAAAGTGAGTGCCATTGGGCGTCAGTTCCCCGGTTCTTCCAACGAGGGCTGACGCCCAAGAACCGGGAGGCAGATGCCGCCCCGCTCAGATGTCTCATCACAGACCGCGCGGAGTCTCTATTGGAGTGTGGAGGTGAGGTGGTGAGGTGGGCTTCCGGTTTTGCTTTCTCCTTGGCGCTTCCTCGCTCACGCTTCGGGTTGGTGTGCGGCGATCATGGCTTGGAAGAGGCCGGGCCAAGTGAACTCGGTCGCTTCGGCGGCGATGGGGAGGCCGACGGCTTGGGCGGCGGCGGTGGTGACGGGGCTGATGCTGGCGAGCCGGGTCTTCACACCGAGGTGCTGTCGCGCGGCGGGTGTCAGCAGGCGTGCGAACGAGCGGGCGATCGACGGGCTGGAGAGGCCGATCCAGTGGAGGTCGCCGCGTTCCAGCCGGTCGAGTTCCGCGCGAGGCAACTCGGCCACGTCGCGGTTCTGGTAGACGACGACTTGTTCGAGCGTGGCTCCGGCGGCAGCCAATTCTGTGGGGAGAACATCGCGCCCGCGTGAGGCGCGCGCCCAGAGGACGCGACAATTGGCGATGTGCGGTCGCAGGGCGGCGGCGAGGGCTTCGGCACGGTACTCGTGGGGCACGAGATCGGCGCGCAGCGAGAACTCTTCGAGGACCGCGGCGGTGGCGGGACCGATGCAGGCGAGCTTGGCCTGTGCGAGCGATCGCATGTCACCGCCGGTCTGCCACAGTCGGTTCAGCAACCCGCGCACGCCGTTCGCGCTGGTGAAGACGATCCAGTCGAACGAGGGGAGTCGCGGCAGGAGGGCATCGACCTCGGACCAGTCGTCGGGCGGTGTGATCTCGATTGTCGGGAGCATCACCGGGAGCGCGCCGAGTTCGTAAGCCTGCTGTGCGGCATCGTCGGCTTGTTCCTCGGGTCGCGTGATTCCGATGACTTGGCCGAACAACGGTCGATCTTCAAACCAACGTGCTTGTTCGCGGACCTTCACGCAGTCGCCGACGATCACCAGCGACGGCGGTTGCAGTCCGGCGGACTTCGCGAGGGAAGTGATGTCGCTCAGTGTCCCCGTGACGGAACGTTGCAGCGGTTGAGTCGCTCGGCAGACAACGCAGGCGGGGGTCTCGGCCGGTTTGCCCGCCGCGATCAAGGCGGACGTGATCGCCTCCAACCGATGCAGGCCCATGTAAAAGACGAGCGTGCCGGGGAAGTGCGCGAGCGAATTGTAGTCGAGTGCTGTCGCGGGCTTGGTCGGGTCTTCGTGCCCGGTGATGAAGGCGACCGCCGACGCATGGTCGCGATGCGTCAGCGAAATCCCCGTATAGACTGCCGCCGCCGTGGCGGCTGTGATGCCGGGGACGACTTCAAACGGGATCCCTTCCGCCGCGAGTGCCGCCGCCTCTTCGGAGCCGCGTCCAAAAATGAACGGGTCGCCCCCTTTGAGCCTCACGACGGTCTTGCCTTCCTTCGCGGCGGCGATCAGTCGGCGATTGATTTCGTCCTGCGGGAGCAACCGACCGAGTGGCCCTTCCGCCCGGCACGTCCTCTCCACGGCGGCATGTCCGTGACGCAGCAGCATGGGATTGACGAGGCCGTCGTACAGGATCAGGTCCGCGCGACGCAGGCACTCGGCTCCCTTGAGCGTCAGCAAACCGGGATCGCCGGGACCGCCACCAACGAGATAGACCTTGCCGATGGTGCGTGGGGTGGCGGTGTCTGTGAGGGACGGCGACGGTGAAGTCGAGCGATCGGCGGTCGTCATTGGAATGGGGGTCGCTGTGTGGGAGGAGCGTGATTGATGCCTGCGTCGTTTAACCGCGTGGGCAACGCCCCGCGCGTTGAGCGACGTGGAAAGCTGTTTCGCCCATCGACGCGCGGGGCGTTGCCCACGCGGTTAAACGAAGGTGAGTCATCCATGGCGAAGTCATCGTAGCCGCCGTGTCGTGGGCGCGAAACTCGTCAGGGTTGAAACAACCGTGCGAGCCAATGGCACGAACGGCTTGGCCGCGACGAATCGGTCTTGTCACTCCCGCAACTGTCTGCCAGACTTCGACCCGTGGTTGGATGGCAACAACGTTCAAGGGATGGCTGCAATGAAGGCGTTCGTCGCGGGTCTGGTTTGTTTGGTCGCTCAGGCGGCGTTCGCTCCGTTGGCCTATTCCCAGGGGGTCGTCTGCCGATTGCCTCCCGACGGAACGTGGGTGCGGTTTGAAGGCTCGTACACGCAGAGCGAGATTCGGCCGGACTCGGCCGAGGGGAAACTCGACATCAGCCCGTGGATCGAGAAGGTCTGGATCAAGTCGGTCGGTTCGGAGATGGCCGTGTTTCGCGGCGAGATGACCGCCTGCCGGTGGATCGAGATCAAGATTGATCGCGGACGCGAAAAAGACGGCAACATCGACACCGGTCTGACCGGATCCGAGATTTACAAAGTCTTGATCCCCGAGTCGTCCGTGATCGCGGACAACGTGGACCAGAACAACATTCCCGTCAGCTTTCTGCCGCTGGTGAAGGGCTACCGCAAAGTTGGCAAGGCCGATCCGAAGCCGCTGACCGAGCCGGCTCTTCAGCTTTATCCGCTCGGCATTCTCGTCGGTTACTACCGCGAGTTGAAGGTCGTGGAAGCGAGCGTCGATCCCGAGGTCGGGATTGAAACGGTTAAGCAGGCAACGCAACTGCAAGGCCAGATTTCGATCGAACGGACAACGAGTCGTACCGTGCAAGAATCGACGATCTGGAAGAGTCCCGAGGTGCCGTTCGGTGTCGCGCGCTGGAGTGCGAAGATCACGCGCGAGGTCAAGGACGCTCAGGAAGCCCGCGACGCCTTCAAGCCGGTCAGCGAAGTGACCATCGAAATGAAGGCCAAAGAAACGGGCACTGAAGGGGCTGAAGGGAAGAGCGAACTGACCGTGCCGTGATGGCGGATCGTGCTTCATGAGAACCTGTGCCAGAGCTACTCCGCCGTTTGTCGCGGGTTCTGACCTCTTGTCACTCGACCAGTGACCCGGACGCTCCGAAGCGTCCGGGTCACTTTGGCTCACAAAAAGGGGCACGTTGTGAAAACGTGCCCCACATTTTTTGATGGGCTGCGTCAGAAATTCACTTATTGAGCTTGCTCTCGCGATCGCGCCAGTCGCTCTTGTGGTCCTTCAGGTGCTTGGTGAGGAACACGAACATGTGTTTCTCGACGCCGAGGTTCTTGTTCAGCAGGTTAGTTCCTCCGAGCGGTGATTCGTACTGTTCGATGTAGATGATCTGCTCCTTCTCGTCTTTCTTTGGTGCGAGTTGGTCGTGCATCTTTTTGGCGGTGGCGAGGTCCGTCTTGCTCTTGTTCCCAACGCAAATGAGCACCGGACGCCCGATGATCCGAATGAAGTCGATCGACTTGGAGGTGTTCAGTCCGGGAGCAGTTCCTTCGGGCGACAACAGGATGAGGGCCTGCACGTCTTGGCCGCGCGGGGTCTTTTGCGCAAGGGTCGGAGCATCGTCGTAGGGAGTCTTTTTCCAATCGAGTTCGGTGTAAGCGATCGCGACGGGAGTACTCATGTCGGCGGCGACGATCGCCAGCTTGTTCATATTGAGCTGCTTCAGTTGGTGTTCCTCGCGCAGGAAACTCTTAACGGCCTCCATGTCCCCTGCGACCATCGCGGTGTACTCACGTTTTCCCGGAGCACCGGTGTCGGCCTTCTTGCCGGTGGCTGCCGCACCACCGCCGTCGGTGCTTTCACCGTGTCCGCGCAGATCGACTGTCACCACGGCGAAGTCGGCCTTCTGCAAGGCTTCCGCGTACGCCTTCCAAACCTGTCGGCTGCTTCCCTTGCCGTGGAGCATGACCACCACGGGAGTGTCTTGCCCGCCGGTCGCCTTAAAGTAGGTGATGGCGACGTTGGCGTTGTCTTTCGTGGGCAGCGTCTTTTCTTCGCTAGTGGCCTTCTTGGCGGGCTGTCCGAAAACCGGGGTCGATGTCGCCAAAACAACGCACAGTCCGAGAGCCAGCCACGCACTCGTCGTCGCGTGTTGAACCCCGCCGAGCGTTCGCCATTGATTCGAGTTTGCACAGAATCGCATGAGTTTCCTCCAGAGAATTTCGCCCGGTGTGGAATCGTCCGACGAGGGAGTCGGAGGGTGAAGCGACGATGGTCGCGTCTTCATTCGTTGACGCTCATCCAACGTGGCGTCAGTGTAGGAGCGGTAAAAACCTCGGTCAATCAGCGATGGTCGCGATGGCTGTTCCCGTTGGAGGCTGTGCCGGTCAGGCGAACTGTTCCGCGTGGTGTCTGGCTCCGGTTGTCCGGTGAATCGTTCTCTCCCTCGTGAAAGTGTCTCTATGAGTCTGCTCGTTCCACCTTCGGGACTGTTTGTGACGGGGACCGACACCGGCATCGGGAAGACTCACGTCGCGTCGATGATCGCGCGACAACTGGTTTCGTGCGGCGTGCGCGTGGGCGTTTACAAGCCAGTCTGTTCAGGAGCCGAGTTCGACACGAGTGGTCTGGCGCGGTGGGACGACATCGAGCGGCTGCGCGAGGCGGTACGTGGCGAGTGGTCCGGCGACACGCTGTCCGACGAGGCGATCTGTCCGCAGAGGTTTCTCGCGCCGCTGGCTCCGCCGTTGGCCGCGCGACTGGAAGGGCGGACGGTGGATCTCGCGCTGTTGAAGTCGGGGGCCGATCATTGGTCGAGTCTGGCCGAGGTGTTGGTTGTCGAGGGAGCGGGTGGACTGTTGGCTCCCGTCAGTGAGACCACGAACGGCGCGGACCTCGCGCGGGAGTTCGGCTACCCGCTGATCGTGGTCGCGCGGTGCGGACTCGGCACGATCAATCATTCGTTGCTGACGATCGAAGCGGCGGAGCGACGTGGACTGCGCGTGGCTGGAATCGTGTTGAATCAGGCACGTCCCGACGATGATCTCGCGCTGGCCACCGACAACGCCGTGGAGATCGCCGCGCGCGGGGGCGTGCCCGTGTTGGGAGTCATCGCATGGCAATCGACAGCCGGTTTGCAACGCGATGGTCGGACAGTCACAATCGACTGGCGGTCTTTGGGCGAGGGGAAAGAGTTGTCTGCCCCACACCAACCCGAAGTGTGAACGAGGGTGCCGATAGACTTCGCCCTCGTTCACACTTCGGGTTGGTGTCTTCGGGTAAATCATTTCTTGCGGCTTGCTTGGGCGGAATGCGGCATGAGTGACACGAGAGTGATCTGAGAGGGACGTGATAGCGATGGAAGTGAGTTGCGGTCAGTGCCACGGTCGTTTGCTGATTGAGACACCGGGCGTCGTGGTCGCGTGCCCCCATTGTGGAGTCCACCTGTCGATTCCCGCTCCCGAGACCTCCGAAGTTTTGGACGACGCGGGAAGTCGGCTGTCTCCGGAGCTGATTCCAGATCCGCCGTCCGCACTCGACAGGCCACCCTGTGCGGGTGCCTCATCTGTTGAGATCAGTCCGCTGGAAGCCGCGCAACTCTTGGAACATGCCCTCGAAGGAGACACGGCCGTGGAGGAGCCTCCCGCAAGGGGAGCGGCGACCGCGAAAACCGGTGATGTCGATCCTGGCGACATCGTGTTGAATTTTGGCGCGGGGGGGGGCTGGTCTCCCAACGTCACGGACGAACCGCCAACGGGGGCGTCCGACATTTTCAGTGTTGCCGACGACGAGACTCTGGAACCTGAGGGTGAGTTCGGCTGGCACAGCGCACCTAATCTCTTCCTCTCCAAAGACGAGCCGGTTCTGTCGGTGACACCGAGCAAGCCAGAACCCGATGCGCCACGGCCAGCGCTCTTCACGTCGCCACTGATGGGCTGGGCACCGCCATCAAGTCCCGTATCGCCCGGTCAGTACGCAACGACCGATCAGTCGCCAGCCACGTTTCCCTCGTTCGCGGAATCACCCGTTCACATGGACGTACCTCCGTCTGGCATCGTCTCCGCCGGGGCGTGGGATTTCACGGAGAAACGCCAGCCGGACGGACCGCCTCCTGCCGCCTCTGCTCCAGCGGTGGACTTTGTTTCCGCTGCAAACCCGTTCACCGCCGAGACTCCTCCGACCGAAAGTCCCGCCAACGTGGAGTCGCCCACGATGGTGTTCGGCGGATCGTCGATGGAGGCCGCCGCCTCGAACGTTGCACAGATGAACAGCGGGGGCGGTGATGACTTCGCACGGTCGTCGTCGTCGCAGCAATTCCATTTTGGAGCGTTGCCCGAAGCGACGTTCGCGGCGGCAGACTCTCACCCGGCCGACCATGCTCCGCAGAGGAACACGGTGACGAGTACGATCACGGGCGATTTTCCGCGCGGCTTGGCACCGGCGGCCACGCGTTCAGTTGCTGCCGATGGCCGCGGGAAGTCGCTCGATCTGATGCTGCTGGTGGTGTGGAGTTATGCCAGTGCCGTCACCATCGTGCTGGTCTATCTGCTGTTCTTCATCAAGGCTCATCCCTTGGAGAGCCTGCCCGATATCAAGGTTCCCACGCGCAAGGGGGGCGAAGTCGCGCTGACGTATTACGCGCCGAAGAACGATCTCGCACCGGGGCACGTGCTGCGACTCGGTCAGTCGGAGCGGTTTGGCAGCGTGAAGGTGACGCCAGTGAAAGTGACGCGCGGCAGCGTGAAGTTTGAACACGGTCGCCAGCAGGGAGCGGAGGCACGCTCACCGACGGAGCCGCTGCTCAAACTGTGGCTGAAGTTTGAGAACGTCTCGCGCGACCAGACTTTCGCTCCGCTCGACGCCGTGTTGATGTTCAAACGCAAAACCAAGTCGTTCGGAGAGACCGTCTACGCCAACAACTTTTTGGGAGCGGCGGCCGATCGCAAGCAGGGCGGGACGTTGCTGTATGTCTACGACCATCCCGTTTACAGCGAGTTCGTCATGGCCGATCAAAAGCTGGACGAACAAGTCGCACCGGGTCAGTCATGGCTGACGTTCATCCCGTCCGAAGAAGAGGCCGTCCAGTTGAACGGTGAGCTCGTGTGGCGTTTCCACTTTCGCAAGGGCTATCACCCCAAGTCGCGGAACGGCGTGACGACGCTGGTCGATGTTGAGTTCAGCAGCCAGGACATCACCGACGAGAGCGGCGCGAGTTGAAGATCGCGGTCGAAGCAGACAACTCTTGGGGCGATAGCCCTTCACGGGTCTTTCGGAGCGGGGGACGTGAGTCCCCTGAATCCGGCGAAAACGTTAATACCTCGCGCGGTCGTTGATGAGACCTCTGAGCGGGGCGGCGTCAGCCCCCCGATTCTTGAGAAGCGGGCTGACGCCCAAGAACTAGGGGGCTGACGCCGCCCCGCTCAGAAATATCTCACACTTGGCCGCGCGACGTTGATTGATGCCGATCCAGGGGACTCACGTCCCCGCTCCGAAGGATGCTGACGCATGTCTGCTGAGAAGGCGGAAGGACTGATTCTGCGCGTGACCGACTTCAGTGAGACCAGCCGCATCGTCGTGCTGTTCACGCGGGAATTCGGCAAGATTTCGGCCTTGGCCAAGGGGGGGCGGAGGCTCAAGGGGCCGTTTGAATCCGCTCTTGACCTGCTCGCGACGTGTCAGATAGTGTTCCTCCGCAAGCACACATCTGGCCTCGATCTCCTCACCGAATCCAAACTCGTCACCCGATTTCATCCGCAAGAGCGAGACTTGGTCTGCCTCTATGCGGGCTATTACGTCGCCGAATTGTTGCTCGGGCTGACCGAAGATTACGACCCCCATCTCGAACTTTATTCGGCCGCGCAGGAAGCTCTCGCTTCGTTCGCGACCACGGAAACCACACGCCTCGGCATCCTGAGATTTGAATTGGTAGTGCTGCGAGAAATTGGACAGCTTCCCGACTTTGAATCGTGTGTCGCGTGCGGCACTCGGCTGACGGAAGGACGAACGTTCGGGTTCTGGGTTTCACAGGGGGGCCTGATCTGCCCGGACTGTCAGAAAGAGGAATACACACAACTCTCGATCCACGCGGGCACGGCCGCCGTGTTGCGAGTGATCTCCGACGAAGATGAGGAAGCGTGGCGACAGCTCAACCTGACGCCGCAGCAATATAAAGAAGCAAAACACGTCACGACGGCCGCTCTGTCGCACACCTTGGGCAAGCGGCCAAAAATGTTGAAGTACCTCGGTTAGAACGTAGGGTAAGCGTCCCGCTTGCCCGTCTTCGTCGCTATACCTCGCGCGGGCAGTAGTGAGACATCTGAGCGAGGTGGCGTCAGCCCCCCGGTTCTTGGGCGTAAGCCCTCTTTGCAAGAACCGGAGGGCTGACGCCGCCCCGCTCGGAAACCTCTCGTTTTGTGCCGCGTGAGTTCTAAGAAAAGGGCAAGCCGGAGGCTTACCCTACGATTGCGCGGGGCGTTGCCCACGCGGTTCAACGAGCGTCCCGGTTCTCCGGTCGCTTCCTCACACGGTCATGGATGACCATGCAGCACACGTCACAATATGAACGATCACGATGTCAGCGCGGGCCGATGGCTCTGGGTGTCGTCGTGGTTTGGTGTCTGCTCCCGCTCCTCGGGGGTTGCGTCACTCCGTGGGAGAAGTCGGCGCTGCTGAAGGACAACACGCCGAACATCACTAAGGTGCAGGGGCCGACTGAGCGACGCCTGCGAAACCTGATGTGGCTGCGCGACCGTGAGAATGACGACGGCAGCGACTCAGACTCACTCAAGCCGCTCGCGGGGACGGACGATTACGTCGCCGCGACCGACATCTATAAAGACGAGCGGTTTGCCGAAGCGCAGAAGGCATTCAAGAAGGTCGCCAAGAAGTATAAGAAAAGCGACATCCGCGAGGACGCGCTGTTCATGCAGGCCGAGGCCGCTTATCAACAGGACCACTACGCGAAGGCCCACGATGTCTACGCGATGCTGCTCAAGGAATATCCTTCGACGCGGCATCTCGATGTCGTTTCCGAACGTCTCTTCAAGATCGGCCGCGTCTGGCTGAGCTTCCCCGAGGTCGCCAAGCTGGGCGAGGTTCAGCAGGTCAATTACGACGACCCGAAGCACAAGCTTCCGGCGGAAGAGCCTGCCGCTCCGAGTGGCAAGCCGATGTATATTCCGAATTTCACGAACAAGGCTGAGCCACTGTTCGACACGCGAGGCAATGGTGTTGCCGCGTTGCAGGCGATCTGGATGAACGATCCGACGGGACCGCTGGCCGATGACGCGATGATGCTCGTGGCGAGTCATCACGCCCGCCAAGGGAACTTCGTCGAGTCCGACCGGTTCTTCCAAATGCTGCGTGAGACCTTCCCGAACAGTCCGCACTTGCAAGAGGCGTTCCTACTTGGTTCGCACGTCAAACTGATGTCGTACCAAGGTGCCGAGTACGAAGGGAAGACGTTGACCGAAGCCGAGCTTTTGAAGGAGAGCACGCTGCGGCTGTATCCCAACATCGCAGACAAAGATCGACTGAAGCAGGAACTCGCTCAGATCGACGAAGCCAAAGCGGAACGCGAATGGGCACAGGTCCAGTTTTGGATGAGGAAGGGCGAGAAGCGGGCGGCCGCCGTCTACTGCAACCAAGTGATCGCCCGCTTCCCTAAGTCTCCGTTCGCGGAGAAGGCACGACGGCAACTGGAAGAACTCGGCCCCGAGTACGCCAGCGGCGCAGTCCTGCTCGCACCGGCTGATCCCCCCAAGAAGCCGCTCTTCGGACAAGTGATCCCGCAGACCTCCTCGAAGTCCGTCAAATCGGCTTCAGTCAAACAGGATTACTCACCGGAAGCGGCTGCCGAGGAAGCTCCTGCGCGCTGGTCAGGCAACCCGTTCAAGCGGTCACCAAAAATGACCGACCCGTTTGAAGAAGCCGCCGAAGACATGGAAGTCCGCGACGAGGACGCTCGTGGCGGAGATGCCTCCGGAACGAACGACCCCGCTAAGAAACGCGGTTGGCTCCCGTGGTCGCCTCCGCGCCGACTGCCTGCTGGTTCGGACAACGAAGCGCAGGAGATTGAAGCTCCCGCGTCAGGCTTCTATGTCCCCGTAGTTGGGTTTCACACCGTGGGTTGGTGTGATTCGAACATTGTTGTGACTGAATTCTGGACGACATGTTGCACCGCACCTCTCCACACACGAACTCATCCGCACCGCGCGGGCCACGCGGTGGCTGGATGTTCGTGAAGCCGGTCATGAGTCGCGCTGTCGCTCTCCGCGCGCTGCTGCTGCTGCTCGCGGTTCCCATGCTCTCCGGTTGCGGCTACACGGTTGGCAACGGCTTCAATCCCGAGATTCGCACGGTTTCAGTGCCGATCTTCGAGAACGACACCTTCCGGCGCGGGATCGAGGTCCAATTGACCGAGGCCGTGCAGAAAGAGATTTCCAAGCGAACCCCTTATCGGCTCGCCAAAGGACTTGATGCGGACACACGGCTGACGGGCAAGATCGTGCAGACTCGCAAGGATGTTCTTGGCGAGAACCGATTCGACGACCCGCGCGACCTGCAAGTTTCGCTGATGATCGTTACGAAATGGGAAAATTTACGAACGGGCGAAGTTCTCGCGCAGCAGGAAGTCCCGCTGTCGCCGAATGCGATCCCACTCAGCTCGCAGGCGGAGTTCGCCCCCGAAGTCGGCCAGTCTCTGGCGACCGGAACGCAGGATTCCGTTGAGCAACTCGCCCGGCGCATCGTCAACATGATGGAAGCTTGGTGATCCGGCTCCGCCGTTGATTGGTTGGCTTCGTTGCGATGACAACCGGAGCCGAGACGCTGACCCTACGTCTTTCAACCGGCTGCTATACTCCGCGCGACGACAGATGAGACGCTTCCACGCCGTGCGAGGTTTGAACCGCCAGTGCCCCCCACGCCCTTTTCCCCCACCGATCCGCGCCATGTGTTGGCCGCTTGGCTGCTGCTGTCACTCTTGTACGGTGGCGTCTCGGTGTGGTTGAAAGTTTGGCAGCGGCGAGGCCAGCGACTCCCGTGGCTCGAGCGCTGTGATGAGTCTCGCGCGGCTTGGACTGGCGGTTCCGAGCGGTTGGCTCTGCTATTAGCGTGGCTCTGGTTCGGGCTGCATCTCGCCTCGAAGATCGCGCCCGAGGTCGCTTCAAAACCGCGCGGGATCACGCACGCCGCGTTGTGGTCCGTCGTGGCACTCAGCGGCGGAACGACGTTGCTGCTGATCGCGCTGCTGCTGGGAACCGACTGGCATTCGGCGAGACAGTTCGGTTTGAAAGGACGACCGCTGGCGAGTCCTCTGCGCGACGGATGGTTCGGTTTTCAATTGGCGATTCTGCCGATGGCCGTCGCGATGGTGGTGATGGCTCCCTTCCGCACGCGCGACACGCAGAACCCGTTGCTGACGCTGTTGGCCGACAATCTGGACCCGGTCACGATTGCCTTGGTCGTGCTCATCGCGGTCGTGATCGCACCGCTGTCGGAGGAGCTGATTTTCCGAGTCATCTTGCAGGGCTGGTTGAGGACCGTGCTGCCCGCGCGGTGGGCGATTCCGTTCGTCGCGGTCAGCTTCGCGGCGATTCATGGACCGGTGGATGGCCCCGCATTGCTGCCGCTGTCACTGGTCCTCGGCGGCGTCTTCGAGCGACGCCACAGCTATGCCACCGTGGTCGTGATTCACGGCCTGTTCAACGCTACCATGCTCGCCCTGTCGTTACTGACGGTGAAGTAGTTCGGTTGTTTAACCGCGTGGGCAACGCCCCGCGTGTTGAATGTCGAAACGGGTCACAACGTCGCTCGACGCGCGGGGCGTTGCCCACGCGGTTAAACGGCGGAGAGCCCGCCCCGTTTCCCTTGAGTCCTTTCTTCGAGCCCTTCGCCCATGAGTTTTCTACCAGTTGACGAACAGTTGGCCATCATCCGGCGTGGTGTCGAGAAGATCGTGCCTGAAGAGGAATTGGCTGCGAAGTTGGCCAAGAGCCGTGAGACTGGCCAGCCATTACGAGTCAAATATGGCATTGACCCGACGGGCATTGATGTGCATCTCGGTCACACGGTTCCGCTGCGAAAACTGCGGCAGTTCCAAGAGCTGGGCCATCAAGCGGTGATCATCATTGGCAACTACACGGCTCTGGTGGGAGACCCGAGCGGGCGCGATCACGCGCGGAGCAAGAAGCTGACCGCTGAGGAAGTGGAAGCCAACGCGAAGGACTACCTCCATCAAGTTGGCAAGGTGATCGACCTGTCGCGGGCCGAGGTCCATCGCAACGGCGACTGGTTCGGCAAGATGAGTTTTGCCGACGTGATCCAACTCTGCGGCAAAGTGACTGTCGCGCAGATGCTGACGCGCGACGACTTTGCCAAGCGGTACGCCGCCTCGACCCCGATCTTTCTGCACGAGTGTCTCTACCCAATGATGCAGGCGTGGGACTCGGTCGAGATCAAGTCGGACATCGAACTCGGCGGGACCGAGCAGCTTTACAGCTTCATGCTCGCCCGCGATCTGCAACGCGATCAGCACCTGCCACAGCAGATCGGCGTGATGTCGCCGATCCTTGTTGGGCTGGACGGCGTGCGGCGCATGGGCAAGAGTCTCGGCAACTACATCGGCATCGCCGAGTCGCCCTACGACATGATGAAGAAGTTCATGCAGGTCCCCGACGCCGTAATGAAGATGTACTTCGAGTTGCTCACCGCGATCCCACTGGCTGAAGTCGAGACGATCCTCGCGGGTCATCCGAAGGAAGCGAAGGTCCGCCTCGCGAAGGCGGTCATCGCGGGATACCACTCGGCCGAGCAAGCGAACGAAGCGGCCGGTCGCTGGCAGCGCGAAGTGAGCGGCGGCGAGTTGCCGTCAGAGATTCCGACGGTCATTCTTGAATTGAAGGCTCTCGCCGCAGAGCTACCGCACTGTGCTGGCGATCTCTTGGGTGACCATCTCGCTCCGGCACAATTACTCAAAAGTCTTGGGATGACTCCCTCCACGAGCGAAGCATCACGACTGATCCAACAGGGAAGCGTTTCGATTATCCGAAACGATGAAACGTCGCCCGTCTCCGACATCAAGACGCCGGTCTCACTCGATGACGGGATGCTCGTGAAGGTAGGCAAGAAGCGGGTCGTGCGAGTGGTGCTGTTACGGAGATCGCTCCCAATGGGGAACGAAGACATTATTTAATCTCGCGTGGGAGCCGACTGGTTGCACCGCAGTTGCTCAAAGCGCTGGGCCTCACCGCGTCAACGAGTGAAGCGGCGCGGCTGATCCAACAGGGCAGCATCTCGATCATTCGCGGCGATCAAACGTCACCCGTCTCAGACCCGAAAATGCCGGTCGCGCTGGAGTCAGACATGCTCGTGAAGGCGGGTAAGAAGCGAATCGTTCGTCTCAGTGTTAGCGAGTGAGAGCGGTCGTGATCTCAGATCGTTTAACCGCGTGGGCAACGCCCCGCGCGACGAGCGGCGTTGGATGTCTGTTCTGTCTCACGACGCGCGGGGCGTTGCCCACGCGGTTAAACGACGGTGTGGTTGGGGTCGGCGCTTCGCCGCCCCCAGACGCGAGCGTGTCCCGCTTCGCTGGGGGCGGCGAAGCGC
>JAYSQC010000467.1:0-30335 GCA_043721755.1 Schlesneria sp. | reverse complement strand
AACCCGCAGCGTAAGCGAGGGCGATGACAAGAGGCGTTTCCCTTTGTTTCCCTCGCTTACGCTGCGGGTTACTGGGGTAAAGTCAGTGCCATTGGGCGTCAGCCCCCTGATTCTTGGGTGTCAGCCCGTTTTCAAAGAATCAGGGGGCTGACGCCGCCCCGCTCAGAAACCTCTCACTCTCCGCCGCGAACCGTCGCGCTCTCTGCCGCGCGAGGTCTCCGGTGACGATCAAGAACCCGCAGCCTGGCGCCAGTCGGCTCGCCAAGGTCTCACGGGATTCAAACCGGCCTGCGTTCACGGCGCATTCACGCGAGACGTGGCGGTGGCGGCCAGTTCTTGGCGACGGCGTTTGAAGCGCGGATCGAGTTCCTCTTCCTGCTGTTCGCGTTTCAATTCTTCGGCGGTCATCCGCAGGCTCTGTTCATGCCGCCAGAATTGGAAGCCGTAGTCGAGCAGTGCCAGCGCGAACAACGTCAGCGCCAGCAGTAGCCCGAGTTCACCGAGGCACCGTGCGGCGAGGCTCAACATCTCGGAAGGTTCCCCTTGCGCGAAGGCTCCCAACGCCGGAAGCCGCACGCGCACGAAGGCGACCAACACGCTGAGTAATGCCACGAGTTTGAGGAGGCCCGCAGCCAGCGCGACCCCCGTGTTCAGACTCATCCAACGCCCAAGTCCCGCAGTGGGATCGAGTCGCTCGAACTTCGGCAGCACCACCGACGGCGTCCACAGAAAGCCTGTCTGAACCAAACTCCCCAGTGCCGCCGCGCTCGTCGCGATCAGCAGCAACGGCCCCGCAGCAACGGCGAGTTTCAGTACCAGCAGTGTCATGACGCGCGTCGCCGACTCGGGCGTGAGTGGCAACGAGGAGGCAGACGACACTCCACCGCGCACCGTCCCGGCCAGATGCTGCGCAACACCGGGGCCGAGCCACCACAGCGCGGCCATCGTCGTGAGCAGCACGCACGCGGCAACAAGGTCCGCGCTGCGAGCCACCTCACCGCGCGCACGAGACTCCCGACGGCGACGGTCGGTCGGCGGATGCGTGCGATCACCGAAGTCACTCATGGCGTCACGCCCCCCGCCAGCAGCCCTTCGCGGGAGAGTCGCCACGATTCGAGTACGGTCGTCGTGACGGCCTCAGCAATCCCCGGCAAAGTTGCGGCGAGAATTAACAGTGCGGCGGCCATTCGTAACGCCGTCAGAGCCGGAAGGAGCGACCAGCGGGATGAGCGGCTGACGAACCCGAGCGTCATGTCGATCAGAGACATCGCCACCACGAGCGGCATCGCCACCCGCAACCCCAACACCAGCGATTGCCGCAGCAACGCGCCCAGCAAATCGAACAACGACGGCCAGTGACTCGCCTCCGCGACAGGCAGCGCGTGAAACGATTCGAGGATCGTGCGTGCGAACAACAGGTGCCCGCCGACCGGCTCCATCAACAGGATCGAGGCGATGCCCAACAACAGCAGCATTTCGGCGGAGACCGATCCTTCCGACAGATACTCGGGATTGAGAACGCTGCCCATCCCCAACCCGCTGTGCCGATCCAGCCACTCGCCCCCGAGCTTCAATCCCGACAACACGATCGCTAGGCCGAGTCCCAGCACGGCACCGAGTCCCAATTCACACAACAGGGCCGCGACGAAATCGACAGGCGACGTGATCGCGTCGCGCACCGCACTGCCCGCTTGAGTCACCGACCGCGCCGACGCTTCGCCCGCATGTCCGACGAGCTGTACTTGGGAAACGGTCTCCCGCGCGAGTGGCAACGTCGGCACCACAACCAGCGTCAGCAGCACGATCAAGCCAACTCGCACCTGCCACGTCAGCAGCGTCCGTCCTAGAAACAGCCCCACGCCCAGCAGTCCCGCCAATCGGGCGACCACCAGCAATGACAGCCCCGCGCGGGCCAACCCATCGTCGAAAGCGAACTGAATCAACAGCCGCCCCCACGGATCGCGGAGGAGTTGGTTAAAGAAGTCGTGCATTAGAACGTGTCCGGGATGCGGCGAATCAGGTCGATCGAGTACTCGGTCAACAGGCCCAATCCCCACGGCAGCAGGAGCAATACGACACACGTCAGCGCGGCCAACTTCGGAGCAAACGTCAGCGACTGGTCCTGCAACTGTGTCATCGCCTGGACGAGGCCGATCACCAGTCCCAGCGCCAGCGCGACCAACAACGGCGGCCCACACAACGTCAACGCGAGCAGCGTGGCAGAGCGACAGAGTTCGATGGCGGTGTCGGTGGTCATGAGAGTGAAGCCGAAGTGAAAGTGAGTTGCGAAACCAGGGTTCGCCTCGTTTAACCGCGTGGGCAACGCCCCGCGCGTCGTGTGACGTTGGAGTCAGTTGTAGGGTGGGCTGTGCCCACCATTCCGCAGCCGATTGTGGTGGGCGCAGCCCACCCTACGAGAAGTCCTACAGTCGAATTAAACAACACGCACGCTTTCCAGCAGCATCCCGACCGTCAGAAACCAACCGTCGATCAAGACAAACAGCAGCAGCTTGAACGGCAGCGAGATCAGCGAGGGGGGCAGCATCGTCAGGCCGAGACTGGTCAGGATCGAAGCGACCACGAGGTCGATCACGAGGAACGGCAAAAAGATTTGGAAGCCGATTAGAAACGCGACCTTCAACTCACTGAGTAAGTACGCGGGAGCGAGGACCGTCAGTGGCACGTCGTCATAGCTCAATGGCTCGCGCCAGCGCGAGGCGGCGAGCGTGTTCTCGGCCGGTCGTTGAAAATCGAGCAGCATCCACACCGCATCGGCATTTCCAGCCCGGTCGATTTGTTGCGACATGAACTGCCTCAACGGAGCCGCCGTGCGCTGGAACGCGGTCACGTCGTCGAGCGCCGCCTCGCCAACAGCCGGTTGCGAGTACGGGCGAATTCCCTCGTCGTAACAACGCTGCCAGACGGGAGCCATCACGAGAAACGTCAGGAAGAGACTGAGCGCCGTGAGAACTTGATTGGGCGGAGCCTGCTGCGAACCAATGGCCTGTCGCAGCAGCGTGAGCACAACGGAAAACCGCACGAAGCACGTCGTCATCAGCAGGATCGACGGAACCAACCCAAGGACCGTCATCAGCACCAGCATCTTCAGCGATGTGCCGATCCCGGAGGGTGAGACGATGGCCGCCGGATCGAACACGTTCGGAAGGGGTGCGGGTGCGGCCCCAGCGGCAGGGGGCTCGAATGCGGCCGGTTGAACAATTCCAGACGGCACAGCACCGCCGCGCGGACGTGCGGCATTCGGACGAGTTTCCAACCGCTCCTGACCGAAGGCGTGAATGCCACCGAACAGCATCACAGCGCCGCAGAGAAGCACCGCCTGACAACCCCGAATGTTGTCCCTCACACGCCACAAAGTGAGAGGCTTTCGAGCGGGGCGGCGTAAGCCCCCCGGTTCTTCCACAGCGGGCTGACGCCCAAGAACCGGGGGGCTGACGCCGCCCCGCTCAGAGGTCTCATCACGGACCACGCGAGAGATAACAGCCTTGGGGAATGGCCGTAGCACAGGCGGCTCTACGTCTTTCAACAGGCATTGGACACAGCTCTCAGTCATGGTGAGCCTCCCTACCACGACCGAACGTCGCGAGCCGCGGGTCTGGCGGGCGGGCAACACTCGGATGAGCCGCAGTCTCGCGCGGTGAGACGGCTCGCACCGAAGCAGAGAACGCGGAGCGACGCACATCGCGCTCGCTCAAACAGGTCTCCGTCAGCCGCTCCACTTCGCTCGGATCGGTGATCTCGGCGAGAGTCCGCACGCCATCGGCTGAGACTCCGAGGACCAGCACTCGGCCTCCGCAGCGGACCAGATGGACGGCGACTTTCGGCTCGATTTGGCGTCGGCCGAGCAGTTCGAGAGCCTCCATCGGCAGACCGCGCGGCGCGCCGACGTACGGCTTGAGCCACCGACCGACGAGTGTCAACACGCCGACAATACTTCCCAGCGCGAGGACGGTCGTCCAAATGCTCGCACTGCTGGAAGTGGAACGAGGTCGCCCGTCGGTCACACCCTCACGACCATTCGCGCGCGGAGGCAATGGCAGTCCAACCGCCGGCGCGCGCAAGCGGCTTCGTTCCACTTCCTCTGCCGCACACGCCGGCGAAACGTCCAGCAGGCTCAGCCAGCAAACGAGCGCGCACGAAATCAGCCCACACCACAACACGGTGCGTGACGCTGGCGACATCCTGTCCGCGTGACGATTCATGAGTTCCGATCCGGCTCGTCCTTGAATGATCGGCAAAATCTGCCGCCGATCCGTGCGGTGGAATAGCCGCACCAATGGAATCGGGCAAGATCAGCTTGGCGGTGCTTTGTTTTACCTCGCACGGGCAAGACTGCTTCGTTTAACCGCGTGGGCAACGCCCCGCGCGAATGCGGCAAAACGACTTCCAACGTCGCTCGACGCGCGGGGCGTTGCCCACGCGGTTAAACGAAGCAAACCTCTCACTTTGTCCCGCGTGAGGTATATCTGTCTTACGAATCGCACCCCTGAGGTCGTGACCACAGGCAAAGCCGGGTTCAAACACAAACCAACGGATTGCACGACTCTGCGGTGCTGTTATCCGCGTGACTCGCGGCCAGTTCGAGGATTTCGGCTTCGCGGTGCGCAACGGCTTGCTCGATCGTGGCGAGCAACGATCGTGGTTGAAACGGCTTCGTGATGTAGTCGCCCACGCCTGCGGCCAAGCATAACTCGCGATCACAATCCGACACGTTGGCCGTGAGCGCGATGATCGGAACGCGCCGGAGAGTGCCTACCTCACGGCGGCGGATTTCCTGTGTGGCTTCAAGACCGCCGAGTACCGGCATCTGGATGTCCATCAGCACGATGTCGAATGTCTCGCGCGAGACCGCATCGACGGCGGCCTGTCCGTCTTCCACCAGCGTGACACAGTGCCCCCGCTTTTCGAGGATGCGCTGCACGATCAACTGGTTGACCTTGTAGTCTTCGGCCACCAGCACGCGCAGGGGACGAGTCAACGCGGGCATTTCCGACAGGGCATTGGCCAGCACGGGGGCGACAACCGATTTGGCCCGGCGACAGGAGAACGTGAAGTGGAAACGGCTGCCCTGCCCGACTTCACTCTGGACCCACACCGTGCCCCCCATCAACTCGACCAGCTTCGCCACAATGGCCAGACCAAGCCCGGTGCCGCCGTACTTGCGAGTCGTCGAACCGTCGAGTTGCTCGAACGGCGCGAAGATCATTTGCAGCTTGTCGGCGGGAATACCGACTCCCGAGTCGGCCACCGAGACCTGCAACTCGAACTTGTCATCGCTCTCGTTCCGCAGTTCGACACGGATGCCCACACGGCCTCGATCCGTGAACTTGATCGCGTTGCCCACGAGATTGATGAGGATCTGCTGGACTCGCCCCACATCGGCTTGAAGGTAATCGGTGACATTCGTGGCGACAGCCCACACCAGCGACACACCCTTGCGTTCGGCCAGGAAGCGGAGCGGTTCGAGCGTCTTGGCCAGCGACGCCCGGAGTGAGAACTCGACCGGACGCAGTTCGAGTTTGCCAGCCTCGATCTTGGAAAAGTCGAGTACGTCGTTGACGAGACTCAGTAGTGAATCGGCCGACTGCTGGATGAGCGTCAGATGGTGAGCGACCTCGGGGCCAGTATCCAACTCCAACGCGAGCTGACTCATCCCAATAATGCCGTTCATCGGAGTCCGAATCTCGTGGCTGATGTTCGCCAGAAATTGCCCCTTCGCCCGGTTGGCGCTTTCCGCCCGTTCCCTGGCAGCACGCAGTTCTTCGGACAGGGCGGCCCGCGTGACGATCTCCCGTTCGAGGAAATGATTGGCTTCTCGCAACCGCAGCGACTGTTCGTGCGCCGTTCGCCAGAAGTAAACCAACCCCGCCAGAAAGATCGAAACCGTGACGCACGACAACCCCGCCAGCAGTGGCATCCCAGTGAGTGACTTGGCGAGGGTCTCGGGAGTCGGAGTGACCGACAACTCCCACGACGATCCCGGCAGCGACACTTTCGATTTCTGACCCCACTGTTTCCAAACGTCGCTGGAAATCGGCCGGCTCTCGAACTCGCTGCGGCCCTCTTCCGTCACACGCATTTCAAACCCGGCGGGAAAGTCGGCGAGACCGATCCGACACAAGTCGCCCACCCCGAACACCGCCCCGAGTGTTCCTCGATAACCTTCAGACCCGGTGATCGGGCAGATCGCAATCACGCCTCGACCGCCCTGCCGCAGATCGACGACGCGCGTCGTCCGTAGCATCCCGAACCGCAGGGCTTCTTTCAGCGTCTTCGCCCGATCCGGGTCATCCCACGGACGCATCCCCACCACTTTTTCATTTCCCAAGGTGGGGAAGACCATCCGAATCTCCCCCGTCGCATCGGTCCAACTGATCGAGCGGATGTCTGGGAAATCCCGCACCTTCGACAACACGTCGGCCTCGAATGTCATGCGGTACATCTGGCTGGCACGCGCATGACGGGCCGCCATCAGGTCCAAGGCACGGAGTCGCGAGTGGATGTGAGCGGTGAGTTGTGCCGCAGTCGCCGTCGATTCGGCCTGCGTCAACTGCTGAATCGCATCGACCTCCGCACGCGACAGACTGAAGTGGCTCCAAGCTCCGGCGATCAGCCCGATCAGCAACAGCAATCCAGGGCCTGCCCAATGAGCGAGGCGGGAGGTCTCTTGAGAAGTGGGCGCGAAAGCAGGTGCGTGCGGATCCACGTCCTGCTCTGGGCGGTCGAAATCAGCGAACGAACCAGCCCGACAGGAATCACTTCCCGAATCGGCGGCGTTCTTCTGAGGTGTGGCGTGGTTCATAACGATTGTGGTCTTCGAGACGACGGCCCGCACCCAGACAGGATGCGGCACAGAGACGCCTCACCAAACAATCGAACCTAGCCCAGACGACTTGCGTCGCGAGTGGTCTCCGCCCAACCCACTTGGAAAACACTGACCGCGATGCCGGTCGTAACGACGGATTCGTGGCCGTGCTGCCCCCACAGCAGATCAGTAGAGGGCATTTCAAAACTAGCCCGACGCGCAAGCGAGGGCTTCACCATCATCGAATGCCCAGCCCTCGCTTGCGCGTCGGGCTAGTTTTTCGAGGCAAAAACAGGTTTTGAAATGCCCTCTAAACAGTTCCGTAGGGTGGGCTGTGCCCACCACAATCCATCGCATGTTGGTGGGCACAGCCCACCCTACATTTGGATAACCGGGACAGAAGAGTCAGTAGCCAGTCTGCTCGCTCGCACCTTGCTGTTGCTCAGCCTTGTAGCGTTCCATCGCCCGGATCTGGTTGGAGAGCTTCTGCTCAGGCCCGGTGGGGAAGTACTGCACGTCGTCGTCGAGGTAGTACGCCGAGGGGAGCGTCTGTCCGCCGACGGTCGTTTGAAAGCAACCGGTCGAAACGGCCGACAGCGACAGACAGCCGACCAGCATCACCCCGCGCCAACCACGGTTCACGTTCCGCGTCATGTCAGATTCCTTTCGAGGAACTCGGCGAACACTGCGTTCCAACCGATCTCCCGACAACTCACTTCCTGCCAACCTCACCCTTGAACCTCACTTGGTCCAAACGGGAAGGCATCCTTGGCAACGTGCCTCGTGCCATCCACAGGAAAGGATCGGCAGTCACAATCCGGATCTTTGGCCGAATCGCTACCGCCCCTCAACTTTCTTCGTCTTGCTCGCCCTCCAACACCAACTCGCAGCGTCAGCAAGGACGAGTGTTACACCTCACGCGGCACAAACTGAGAGGTTTCTGAGCGGGGCGGCGTCAGCCCCCCGGTTCTTCCCCAGCGGGCTTACGCCCAAGAACCGGGGGCTGACGCCGCTCCGCTCAGATGTCTCGCTACGGACTGCGTGAGGTATCATCGAGACCGAGCAGAGTTGTCTGCCCCACGCCCACCCCACAAAAAAGCCTCGGTCGGAGCTGACTCCGCCGAGGCCATGATTCCACGTCGCTCAACCAACGCGAGCTACGTCACTCACTCTTCTTAGCCGCCGCCTCTTCCGCCTGTTGAGGCCGGATCGACTCAAAGTACTTGCGGATCGTCTGGCGGTGTCCAAGCGGAATGTTCTCGCTCTCCAAGACCGCGTCGCTCAGCTTCTTGTACTTCTGATAGACCTCTTTGTAGCCGCGCTGCGCTTCCTGACGGCCCTCGGATGAGGAACTCGTTTCAAACTCGGACACGCCCTCACCTGCCTGTCCGGTGACTTGTTCCTTGTTCAGGTTGGCGGCGAGGTTCGTCGCGTCACCGTCGATGTTGCCGCTCTCACTCATGCCCCAACTCTGTGATGGCGAATTGGACTTCTGCTTCTTCTTCCCTTTCGCGGTGCTGTTCTTCTGGCAGTTCCCTTTGCACTCACAGAGCGACACCAATTCGGCGTTCAGCAAGTCGTTGATCTTCTTCTTGCGAGCCTGTCCCTTCGCCTTCTCACCGAGTTGCTTCGCGGCTCCCTTCACCTTCTGAGCATCCCCGTCTTCGATCCCTTCCGCCATCTCGTTGGCCGCGTCGCTGATCGAGCCGTCGCCCGCATCGCCCATCGCCCGCTTGGCAGCCTTCTTCAACTTCTCGGCCGTGTTGCGCGCCTCATTCCGTTCGAGTTCGATGTCACCGAGATCGGTCAACTCCTTCATCGCCTTGTCGTACTTCCCCTCGGCCAGAGCTTGACCCGCTCCTTCGAGAGCCTTCGCCGACGCCATCGCCTCGCCAATCTCCTGCAACTGCTGGTCAACCTGCTCCAAGCTGGCCTGACTCTGCGCCGATTGGATCGCCGCCTGCATCTCGGAGATTTTCGCGAGGGCCTCCTTCACATCGACGCCCGGCTCCTTCAACTCCTCGGCCTTCTCCTTGAGTTCCTTCAGGAGCGCTTCCAACTGAGGATCGACATCCTTGTTCAGCTCTTCTTCCAGCTCTTTCAAGCTGTCCGCAATGTCTTCCGCCTGAGCGACGATGTTCTCATCGGGAGCGGACGGCGACGCAGCGGCTTCGTCCTGCTTGAGTGGCACCAGCGACAAGACCACCGCCAACGCAGCCGCCAAAATCGCACCGGGCAACAAACGAGGAGCCTGATACGGCGCGACGGCCTGCGGTTCGACACGACTGAGATGCGACATCGCATCGGCCAGTTGCAGTTCGGCAAACGCAGCCTTGTCGGCGTGAACCTGCTTCCGCGCGAAGTCGAGTGCCGACTCGGTGCGATCTTTCAATTGATAGTGCCGATCCACCGCCCGAGCCGCCGCGATCCAGTTCGGTCGGGGCAACAGCCAAGCCAGCGCGGCCACGGCTCCGACAACCGGTCCCGCCAGCAACGCGATCGTCGCCGCGAAGCCCCCGTCCGCCCAACCCGTCGCCACGCGAGCCACCCCGCACCCGAGTCCCACTGCCGAGCCAACCAACAGCCCGCCCACCACCCAGACCGCAATGGTCTGCCACACCTGACGACGCTGTACCGGTTGAAGTCTCGAACGCAGAGTCTCGGTCATTTCATGTCTCCGTAGGATGGGCACTCTTGCCCGTCCGGTTTGGATGTTGAAGAGCGGACGGGCAAGAGTGCCCATCCTACAAGTCGCAAATCACTTTTACGGGCCAGGTCACAGACAAATCGTCTGGCAAGCTACCGCTCAAAGATCGGCTCAGCAAGTTTAGTTTCTTCCAAAATTCAGGCGGCGAGGCCACCACAGGCTGAAGTCGATGCGCCGCAAGGCCACGTCCAGCACGAACAGCAGGATCGCGGCCGAGACCAAATACGGCCAGAGCGGCGTGGAGCGCGGGACCGTTCGCGGGGCGTTCGCGGTCGTCGTATCGAGGCCCGGTGAGGCGGTGGCTGATGCTGGTTCTGTGAACAAGTCTTCGGGACTTGGATTGAAACGGCCTCCCGTGACTGCGGCGAGCGACTTCAAGAGTTCCTCGTTGGTCGGGCGGAGGCGGAGTTCGTCGGGATAGCCCACGATCAGGCCGCGCGTTTGTTGATGGAGCAGCGTGCCGCCCGCCGTCTTCTGCGAGAGATTCATGTGGTACGCACCCGAGGCGGGCGTGTCGAACTCGGCCACGTAACGGCCCGGCGCGGTCTGCTTCATCTCCAGCTTGCGTTGTCCCAACTGCGGATCGATCACCGTCACTTCAGTCTCGGCCTGGTTGAGAAATTTGCCCGTCGGGTCAATCGCGTCGAGCGTCACCGTCGCGCGACGCCGCTCCTGCTTCACGTCCACAATCACGCCCTTCACGTCGTTCTTCCGCATCGAATGGCGAACGACCTGCGCCCAAAACTTGCTGTAGCCGGGCCATGTCAGCCACTCGGCCCCCCAGCGGCTCTTCGCATCCGACGTGAAGGCGACCGTCGTCCCGAGGCCGTACCGCCACCAGCACAACAGCGGGTCGCCCGCTTCCGTGGCGAGGATGAACTCGCACGTCGCCTTCGGTCGTGTGACGACATAGCCCAGCAGGAACGGAGCCGTTTCAAAATCGATGCCGGCCAGCGCGCCAGTCGGTCGGATCACCTGCGGCACGAACGGTTGTTCGTTAATCGCCGACTTGCTCGCCGTCATCGTCTCCTTCGCGAAGATCTGAGGCAGCGTCGCCGGGTCGGTCGCCGAGAAGAACCGCCCCTGCCCGACGCGAGCAATCTCTTCCAGCAGGTTCGTGTCGCTTCCTTCGCCCACCGCGACGGTCGTGCAGGTCATGCGCGCCGACACCATTTGTTGAGCCATCCCCTCGAAGTCACCCGGTGAACTGATGCCGTCGGTCAGCATGATGACGTGCTTCAGCTTGGCCGTTGACCCTTGGAGGATGTTGTACGCCTCTTCCATCGCGGGATACATCGTCGTCCCGCCACCGGCCTCGATGCGGCTGATGTCGTCGATGATGCGGGCCTTGTTCGACGCCGATTGGAAATCGCTCACCACGAAGAAGTCGCCGTCGAACGCGATCACGCCAAGCTGGTCTCGCGGGCCGAGCAACTCCGCCGCACTCTTCGCCGCCTCCTTGGCCATCTCGATCTTGTCGCCGCCCATCGAGCCGGACTTGTCGATGACGAGCACCATTCCCAGCGAGGGCTTTTCCTTTTCCTTCTCGAAGTCCGACCGGACCGGCAGGATTTCTTCGAGCACCGTTTTGTAGTAGCCCCCCAGCCCGAACGACTGATCGCCGCCGAGCATCATGAACCCGCCCCCCAAGTCCTGCACATAGGTCCGCGCCAGTTCCATCTGCCGTTGCGTCAGCGCCGTCGCCGGAACATTCGACAGCGCGAGCAACTCGTAATTTTGCAGGTCCGCCAGCGACTCGGGCATCCCCTCGACTGGCCGCACATCGACCTCGATCTCCTCTTGCTGCAGCGCCCAGACGAGTTGCTGCGCCAGCTTCGGATCGCTCTCAATCAAGAGCACACGCGGCTTGCCCGTCGTGAAGACGAGCCCCGATTCGGTGTTGTTGTCGAGCAGCGTGTCGGTCTTCAACCCGCCGACCTTCACCGTGTATTGAGCCAACCGCTCGCCCGTGATCGACTGCTGAAAGCGGAACCGGTTCTCACCCGGCTTTAATTGGCGAGTCTCACTGAGCACCTTGTGAGCACCCCGAAAGACCTCGACCAACCCCTCGTCCTCGTGGTTCGAGTTGATGACGACTTCGACGTAGAACGGTTCGCCTTCCCGCACCTGTGCGGGAACTTCAACCGCGGCGACCTGCACTTCGGGAGTGTCTCGCACCTTCAGCGGCACGGTATCGATGGGGATCAGGCTGGTGGATGTTGTTCGATGGGATTGATGAGAAGTATGCGACTGATGGGACGGTGCTGTCGCGACAGTCTCCTTAGTTCCGACCGTCTTCGTCCCATCAGTCGCATGAGTCCCATCAGCAACAGCCACGTTTCCGCCTGCTTGCCGCCCCCCCAACGCCGTCCCCAGCGCCGCTTGCAACGCATCGCCCGCCGTCTGGTTCCCATCACTCAGCAACACGATGCGCGGCACATAATCAGGCGGCATCGCCCCCGCCGCCGACCGAATCGCGGCGGCAATGTCGGTCGCATTGCGGTCAAGCCGGACTTCTCCGCTGCCAGCACTCGCGCCACCAGAAGCCGGACTTCCAGAGCGAAGTCCGGCTTCTTTGCCGTTCCCCTTCGCCGCAGTAGGCCGTTCCTTCGCCAGCGACCCCGCCTGCGAGGCAAACGGCAGAAACATCACCTTGTTCTCACCCACCCGCCCCGAGTCGGCCAACACCCTGTCGAGATACTCATCCACCTGACTCTTCTTCGCCTCAACCGGCTGCTTTGCCGCGTCCCCCGTCACGACCGGAATGCCCTCCTCGTCACCGGCCACACTGAGGCTCTGGTCAATCGCCACGATGATGAACTGCTGCGATGTCGGCCGCAGCAGCGACAGACCACTCATCGCCAACGCCAGCAGCGCGACGATCACACAGCGCGTCAGCAGCGACACCAGAATCTGCCTCGGAGGAAAGTCCGACAGCGACCGTTTGAAGTACCACACCAACACCGGCACCACGATCACCAGCGAAGCCAGCCACCACGGATGCGTCAGGTCGAGTTGAAAGCTGTCGAACATGAACATGTGTCTCAGTCAGAATGAGGGTTACACCGGCTCGCACTCAGATTCGATGACGTATCCAATGGCCCTGACCACATCGCGCAGGGCCAATTCGTCGAGGAGACCGATCGGACCATCCGCCAGATCAAGTTGCGAGACCAGAATCGGGCCAACGCTTTCACACTGAGCCACACAATCTCGAATCAAACCGAACTCGCCCGCTGAGAATGGAACGCTGTTGGCGAGCTTCGAGCGAATGCGGAAGTGTGCCGATGTTACGAGCACCGCCGAAACGACATCGCCCCGATTCAACTCGGCACGACTGACAATGATCACAGGATGCCGTCCGGCCTCTGGCAGATCGGCCATGTAAATCTCACCAGGACGGATCACGGCTCGGTCTCCAACATTCGAGTGCGGGCACGAGACGACGACTTCAGCCAAGCCTCCCGCACTTGGCGGTCTTGCTGTTCGTCCCGCAACCAATCTGTGAATTTCACATAGTCCGACGCGCGAACGATCATCACGTCCTCGCCCGATTCCGCCACGACCCCGCGCACCGGCATCCCATTTCGCATGTCCGCCATCTCGGCGGGTGTCAGCATCACGTTCATTTCGAGTCCCTCTCTCTTTGGGTTTGCTTGCCAGCCACTCGTTGCCGCTTCAAACAGTCTCAGCTAATCACTCGCCTCTGGTACAGACACCACTCGACCGTCGTCAGCACGAGTCCCGCCAGCAGCAACCAGAACCACATCGGCCTCGAACCGAGACCGGCCAGCACGGGCGAGACGGTTCCCTTGGTCTCCAGCAACTCCTCGGGAGGCCGAATGTCGGACTCGGCGGCACTCGCCAGGTTGCAGGCGATTTCTAAAAGAGGGCTGAGGGGCGAGGGCTGAGGGGCGAGCGACAGAGAAGATTCGGACGTAGACGCCGCGTTGGTCTTTTCCGTCCCTTGCCCCTCAGCCCTCAGCCCTTGCCCCGCCACCACAATGCTCCACACGCCGCACTGATCGAGCGGCCCGACGATCAGCTTCTCGACGTTCGCCGGCAGCGGCTTCAACTCACCGGTTGGGCTGCGGAGCGCGAGCGGCTCACCCTTCGAGGGCCGTGCAAAATCGGCGGCCGTCACGGTGGCGAACGATCCTGCGGGAAGAGACTCGCGCAGGTCGCCCTTGTTCCCCGCGAACCAATGCAGCGCGTTAGCCACCGTGATCGGGAAGGCCGTGCGCAGCGGAAGGTCGCCCTTGTCGAGGTTCACTGTCAGCACGAGTACCTTCCCTTCCGGTCGGTTGACGGCGAAGAAGATCGGTTCCTTCGTGACCGCCTCGGCGAGGATTTTTGTCTCGTCGGGGCGAGTCGGTGTCAGCGCGCGGGCCTCGGGCATGAGGACGTTGTCGAGGCGGACATGCGCCATCAACGGGCTGTCCTTGTCCTGCTTCGTCACGATCGGGTTCGCGATCGGTTCGCCCACCGTGTAGAGGTCGCTGGCGTTGGCCGGGTCGATGATGAAGACCTGTCCGGCGGGAATCTTTTCAGGCACGACGCGATGAAACACGACGACCGTTCCGGCGGGGAGCGTGGCTGGCGTTTCCGAGGCCACCGTCAGCTTCACGAGCGGATTGACCTCGAACACTTTTTGCAGGAACAGGTTGCCCGACGTGACCAGCAACACCGGCTGAATCTCGCGTCGAGGCAACACGGCCCGCGCGGTGTTGTCGGCGGCGAGCGCGTCGTGGTGGGTCAGCGTCGCGATCAGATGGCCTCCCTCGGCGGAGGTCTTCTCAAACACCTGACTCCACTTGCCCCCCGCCTCCAACTTGAGCGGCACCACGTCGATTGGCTCGTCGTTCAGTTCAACCTCAAACCGACATTCCACCGGCTGGTCGGAAGCATTGCGGACCTCGGCGAGAATCTCATAACCGAGCGGATCGACGAGCGACCGCCGGACCTGAAACTGCACGATCCCCACGTTGGCCGTTCGCTCACCGATGACATGCAGTTTGACGGGGGCGATTCCGTCCTCTGGCTTTGTCCCCTCGCCCCCCGCTTTGGGGGGAAGAGGGTTAGGGTGAGAGGGGCTTTCGGGTGAAGAGGGACTGACGTCCGAAGAACCAGGGGGCTCACGCCCCCCGCTCCGAAAGTCACTGGAGGAGACAAGCGCTTCCACCCCTTCAAACCGCCCGTCGCTGAAGACCACGACCTCGGGCTGCTTGCCATCCTGCCGCTCGCCTAGTAACCGCTGACCGAGCGCCACCGCTTCGGCGACGTGCGACGGACCGTCTGTCGCGGGAACGGCCTCCAGCGCATTGCTCACCGTTTTCTGACGACCCGTGAATCCGACAACGACCTGCGGTTGAGTCCCCGCCGTCACCAGCGCCACTTCATCGCGGTGCCTCATCCCGGCGATGATCCGTCCCACCTGCCGCTTGGCCTCGGCGAGTCGCGTCGGCTTCGCGTCGGTCGCATTCATGCTGGCCGAGTTGTCCACGACGACCACGATCCGCCGCGCCGCCCGCACCTCCCAAAAGAAGTACGGATCGGCCACCGCCAGCGCCAAAAACGCGAGCATCGCCAGTTGCAGCAACAGGGAAACGAGGTGCCGCAACCGCTGCCAGATCGAGCGCGGATTCTGCTCGTCCAGCACCTGTTTCCAGAACATCACCGTCGAGACCGGCTGACGACGCAGCCTGATCTTCAAGATGTAGAAGACCACGATCGGCACCGCGAGAGCCAACCAGAACAACGAACTTGGCGAATCAAATGTCATGTTGCATCACCACAAAACGGAGCTGGCAAAAAGATGTTTGGTAGAAAGATGGGATTGAGCGGCATCATTTCGATGTTCGTCGGCCATGTTTTTGCCATTCATCTTTCTGCCATTTCAAATTCCTAACTCACCGCCCCCGCCGTCCGCATCATGCGCAGGACGAGGTCTTCAAAGTTCACGTCGTTCGTCGTTTGAGTACATCCCAGCCCGTACTTCTTGCCGTAGGCGGCGACTCCGGTTTGGAAGTCGTGGAAGACGCGGCGGTAGTCGCGCAAGGCTCGTTCGGTGATCGTGACCTTGCGCACGGAGTCGGTCTCGACATCGACGAGTTCGATCTCGCCGAGCAGGTTGGGTCGCGCTTCGGCCGGGTCGTGGATTTGGATGAGGTGCGGTTCGTAGGTCCGATGCCGCAGCAGGTCGAGTCCCCGCTCGTAGCCGCTCGGGTCGAACAGGTCGCTCACCACGACCGCCAGTCCGCGGCGCTGCGGTCGCAAGACGAAGCTGTTGACGATGCGGCCGAGGTTGGTGTCGGTCCCCTGCGGTTCGAGCTTTTCCAAGAAGCGCAGCAGCGACAGGATGCGGTCCTTGCCGCGCGTGAGTGGAAAATCGCCGAGAATCTCCTGCGAGTACGCGACGACCGACACGCGGTCGAGGTCCGCCAGCGCGATGTACGCCAGCGCCGCCGTCACCTGCCGTGCGAGGTCGAACTTCGCCGGATGGCCAAACGCCATGCTGCGCGAACAGTCGAGCAGGAAGTAGACGTGCAAGTCCTCCTCCTCCTGAAACCGCTTCAGCAGCAGATCGCCATGCCGCGCGTAGACGTTCCAGTCGAGATGCCGGAAGTCGTCGCCGGGCGTGTACTCGCGATGGTCGGCGAACTCGATCCCGCCCCCCATCTGCTTCGTGCGCCGCTGAGCCAGCAACGACCCGCGAAAGACCCGCCGCGAAATCAGCGACAGATATTCCAGCTTCTTCAAAAAACCGCCGTCGAAGAGCATGAGGGCACTCTCAATCTTGAAGGCTGTCAAAGACGATTGCGCCAGTACGCCGTTCGTCGGCTGTAGTGAACTGCGGCCACGATCCAGACGCGATGAGGTTCATCGACAAACAGAATGTCATAAGGGAAATCCTCCACGGGTTGTCGTCGAACATTCCCCACTGCCACGGGACGAGCTGACGGATCGTAGAGCAAGCGCTGAATCGCCGTATCGGCGGCCAGGAGGAAGCGTTTTCCAGTCCCCGGTGCCTGTGCGTCGTAGTAGCCTGCCGCGGCGTCCAATTCGGCTCGGGCCTCGTCGTGAAACTCGAACGGCTTCATGAGAACTTCGCCAGGAGTTCCCGCATGACCGTCGGACCGTCCCGCAAGACAACCTTCCCATCCCTCACCTCTTGAACTCGCCGTTCGATTTCCGCCAACCAGCGTCGGTCCTCTGCGGTCATTTCTCCGTCGGCCTCACCGGATTGGTCGAGACTGACCGCGAGACATCTCACGAGTTCCGCTCGCTCGGCGGCATCCAACTTCAGCGCGGTGGATTCGATTTCGGCCAGAGTTTGCAACTCGGGGACCGCTGGTGTCACAACTGCTGACATTTGCTCTTCTCCTCCCGTTCAGGGTTCGATTGTGTTGATCATCGCGTCATCACGTCGGACAGAGCCGATCTTGCCTGCGTCAAAATTGTCGATCGTCCGGTGGTTGAAACAATCAACCCTGAGCAACCGATCTCATCCACCGACCGGATCGGCAAACAATTCTTTCAACGACAGCGAGAACCCCGGCAGAGCGACTCGCGAGTCCAGCGTGTCTGTTTCCGATAGTTCACGCATGCTCGTTCGAGACTCGTAGACCTTCACCTGCTTGACACGCGGATCGACATACCAGACTTCTCGTACACCGACCTCAAAATAATCGTCTAGCTTCGCGTCCATTTCTTGATGCGTGTTGCCACGGCACAGGACTTCGACAGCAATATCTGGAATTAAACTGGCAACCGGGATCTGGACCGAGAACTTGCCGGGCAGTTTCTCTTTCGCAATGAAACAGACATCCGGGATGCGAATCATGTCTGGCATGATCTTCAACATGCCATCCGACCCCAAGACCACTCCGAGTTTTCGCGGCTGAACATAGATGTTCAGAAGCGTACCGATTGTCATTGCCAAAAAAGACTCGTAGCTGTTCATCGTCTTCTCCACCAAGACTCCGTCGATTAACTCGAACAGCCGGTTGGAGCGCGCTTCCCACGCAATCACGTCCGCTTCCGTGGCCGTGCCCGGTGCTGGATCGAAGCAGATGCGGTGGAGCGGCATCGCACCGAAACGAGCGGCGAGATCGACGGCCGTCCAACCGACTACTTCTTCCACTTCCCATTCGTCGTCTGGAATGAGCGGCGGGGACTCGTGGAGTACGGGCGTCGTTGAAAGCGTTGCGGTTGTCATGGCGAACTCCTGTTGAAGAGAGAAGAGATAGGGCAAACGTCACCTCGATCGTCTCGAAGCAACACCTGTCCAAGCAATCTCACCCCTGCACCGCTTTCAAAATCCCCTCGACCACCGTATCGGTCAGGACTCCTTCCGCTTGCCCTTCAAAGTTGAGGAGGATGCGGTGGCGGAGGACTGCCGGGGCGACGGCCTTCAGGTCGTCGCGGGCGACGTGGTAGCGACCGTCGAGGATCGCGAGGATTTTGGCAGCGAGGATCAGTGCCTGCGCACCGCGCGGGCTGCTGCCGTAGCGGACGAAACGCTTGGTGATCTCGGGGGCGGCGGCGTTGTCGGGGTGAGTCGCCAGGATCAGCGTGATGCCGTAGCGGCGCACGTCCTCGGCAATCGGAATCTGTCGCGTGAGTCTGTGCATCGCAAGGACGCGCTCTCCCGTCAGCACCGGCTCGGCCTTGGGAGACTGTGCCTCCGTGGTCCGGTCGAGGATCAGTTCCAACTCACTGAGAGACGGGAACGGGACGAGCAACTTGCTGAAGAAGCGGTCGAGCTGCGCTTCGGGCAGCGGATACGTCCCCTCCATTTCCAACGGGTTCTGCGTGGCGAGAACGAAGAACGGCTCGGGCAGCTTGTACGTGTGACCGGCGATGGTGACGGTGTGCTCCTGCATCGCTTCGAGCAGCGCTGACTGAGTCTTCGGCGTCGCGCGGTTGATTTCGTCGGCCAACAAAATATTGGTGAAGATTGGTCCCTGCTGGAACTCAAACTTCTTTTGTTTGTCCGGCGTTTCGAGAACGACGTTCGTGCCGAGCAAGTCGGCCGGCATGAGGTCCGGCGTGAACTGGACTCGGCTGAACTTCAAGTGCAGCGCGTCGGCGAGCGTTCGCACGAGCATCGTCTTGCCCAGCCCCGGCACACCTTCCAGCAAGACATGTCCGCCGCCGATCAGGCAGGTCAACGTTCCCTGCACGATGTCGCTCTGGCCGACGATCACCTTGCCGATCTCGTCCCGAAGCTTTTGAAAATCTTGGCGGAACTGCTCGCACTGCTGCTGCGTCTCGGCGGTCGTCGTCATGCGGCGATACTCCTTGCGAAGAAAGTTGTGGTGCAAACGAAATGATGTCGGGGGACGGCGGCGAGATTCTGCCCGTGCTTACTTCACAACGCAAGGAATCGCAGACAGAATGCCTGTCACTTGTCGGATCAACTTCTCATCTTCGTTTGCTTCGTTGTCCTCTGTTCAAATTCAAATCTTTTTGGAACAGCAGGGTATGAAGTAAACGAAGGACAATCCTTTCGGAGGCTTCTCGCATGAGCTCGCTTTCTTCTCTCTGGCTGCGTGGTCTGGCTGTGGCCTGTGTGACGCTGGGACTGGCGGTTTCGTTTCCGCTTCTGTCTCAAGAGGTCGATCCCGAGGAGGCCAAGGAGAAGGCGATCATTGATCGCTTTGTGACAGTGCTCGACAAGAACCCTCGGCGCGGGACGGCGCTCGACAAGGTCTATGGCTATCACGTCGAGCGGGGTTCCTTGGATGGCGTCATCAAGACGTATCGCGACAAGGCCGCGAAGGCGGACAAGCTCGAAGCGGCCGGGGCTTGGATGGTTGTGGGGTTGATGGAGTCGTTGCGCGGGCAGGACGCGATGGCCGTGAAGGCGTTTGGGGAGGCCGAGACACTCGACCCGGCGAGCTATCTGGCGTCGTATTACCTCGGTCTGTCGCAGGTCTTGATCGGGCAACCGGACAAGGCGGCGGAGGCTCTTGAACGAGCCACGCAGCGGAAACCGGCTCAGGCCGATCAGCTTGATGTCTTCCAAGCGCTGGGCCGCGTCTATCAACGGGCACAGAAGTCGGACAAGGCCCTCGAAGTTTGGAACCGGCTGGAGAAGCAATTCCCGAACGACGCGCGGGTGCAGGAACAGATCGCGACGACGCTGCTGGAAGAGGGCGAGTTCGCCGCCGCCCTGCCCCGCTTCGAGAACCTCGCCAAGCTGACGAAGGACAAGTACCGGCAGTCGCTGTTCCAGATGGAAGCGGCCGAGATCAAGGTCCGACTCGGGAAGGGAGACGACGCCAATCGCGAGTTCGAGCAACTGCTCGGGCAGCTCAACCCCGACAACTGGTTGTTCCGCGAAGTCCGTCGCCGCATCGAGAATATTTTTCTACGCACCGACGATCAGGCGGGATTGATTGCCTACTACGAAGGCTGGATGAAGAAAAACCCCGAGGACTTGGAAGCGATCTCACGGCTGTCGCGATTGCTGGCGGGATTGGGTCGCGGGCCGGAGGCTCAGCAGTGGCTGGAGAGGGCGCTGAAGTCTGCGCCCACGAAGAAAGAGTTGCGTCATTCGCTGATCGGCCAGTTGCTGTACGAACAAAAACACGTCGAGGCGATCGCGCAGTACGAGCAACTCGACAAGCACGAGCCGAACAACCCCGACACGCTGCGCGACTGGGGCCGTGTGATCCTCAAGGACACGGCCCGCGATGAGGCGACTCGCAAGAAAGACGCTGCCGCCGTGTGGCGTCGGCTGACGGCGGCCAAGCCGCGCGACCCGCTCGTCGCGTCGCAGGTCGCCGAATTGTTCCGGTCGGTCGAGATGACCGACGAGGCGCTCGAGCTGTATCAACAGGCGATGGCTCTCGCGCCGGAGGCGGCTCAGTACAAAGAGTACCTCGGCGAGTACTACCACTCGCTGAAGCGCAAGGACGAGGCGATGGCCACCTGGCGGCTCATGGCCGACGGGAAAGCAAAGACCGCCGCGAACGTGGCTCGTCTCGCCGAAGTCCTCTCTGGGTTCGGATACCTCACCGAAGCGGTCGAGACCAACGCCGAAGCCTGCCAGCTCGACCCGAAGGAGATCAACCTGCAAATCAAACAGGTCGATCTGTTGTCTCAGGCCGACAGGCATGAGGACGCGCTCAAGCAACTCGATGTGGTCAAGAAGCTGGCCGCGAACGATGAGGAGCATGAGGCCTGGCTGGGGCGTGAGTTGAAAGAGTTGATCGCGATCAACAAGTTGAAGGATCGGATTGAAGAAGTAAGAAAAGAGTTGGAGGCTGGAGGATGGGCACTCTTGCCTGTCCCGCCGGGGGACAAGAGCAAGACGGAAGACAAGACGAAGACGGCGGACAAAGGCGAAGGCGGGGCGGGCAAGAGTGCCCACCCTCCGGCCGAGCGTTTGTTCTGGTTGGCTCGCGCGTACGAGGCCGAGCGGCAGTTGAAGGAGGCCGGGCTGGCGGTCACAAAGGCGAGCGAACTCGCGCCGCAGTCGATTCCGATTCTGATGTCGTCCGCGCGGATTCTCGAAGCGCAGAACAACATCCTCGGCGCGGTCGAGACGAACACCAAGCTGGCGGCCGTCGATCGGCGGTATCGGACCGAGTACCTCAAGAAGGTGGCTCAACTGGAAATGCAGCTCGGTCGCCGCGACAAGGCGATTCAAGCGGGCCGCGACTTGCTCGCCGCCGCGCCCGGCAATCCCGAACTGTATGAATTCTTCTCGCAGCTCTGCTTCCAACTGGGTGAGGCCGAAGAGGGCCTGCAAGCGTTGCGACGCTCCGTCCGCGTGAACCCGACCGAACCGAAGGGCCTGTTGTTGTTGGCCGGTGCGCTGGGCGAGCAGTTCCGCACCAGCGAGTCGATCGAACTCTATTGGCGAGCGTTCGAGAAGGCGGGCCATCTCGAAGACCGTCTCGGCGTAGTGCCCAAGTTGACGGAACTGTATCTGCAAACGAACCAGTTCGACCGGTTGCTCGAACGGCTCGAAAGACAACGTCGCGAACCGAACCAGCAGCGCGAGATGACGATCTGCCTCGCGCAGGCGTATCAGTCGGCGGGCGACGACGGCAACGCGCGGCAGGAGTTGGAGAAGCTGCTCACTGACGACACGCGCGACACCCAGTTGTTGACTCAGTTGGTGAAGCTCTGCGAAACAGACGGCGATCTGGATGTGGCCGTGCGCTACCAGCAACAACTCAACAAGGTCACTCCCGGCAAAGAGGGAACGCTGCGACTGGCCGGTCTGCTGATGAAGGCGGGTGAATCGGTGGAGGCCACCGCACTGATGGCTCAACTGACGGCGGACGAGAAAGACCCCGAGCAGGTTCTGAAGTCGATCGACTCGCTGCTGAACACGAAGCAGTTTGAACAGGCGCTGACGGTCGTCTCGAAGCTCACCCGCGAACAGCCGAAGAATTGGGAGCTGCTCTACCGTGAGGGCGTCGCGCTGGCGAAGGCCAAGCCCGAAGAAGCGGCCCAACGGTTCGAGGCGATTCTCACTCTGAAGCTGAAGGACGAAGAACCGAGTCTGGCGGCGAAGAGCGCGGCCAAGAAAGCGGCCAAGTCGCCGCGAAGTCAGATGGCGATGAGCCAAGCAGCAATGCAGCAGCAGCACTCGATGCAGTACCGCGTCCAGCACGTCCACACGATTCGCCGAGCCGTGAATTTGGACGGTCAAGACTACTACAGCGGGCAGCAACAACAACCGTTTTGGGTGCCATCCGATTATGGACAGGTCCGCATGGCGGCGTTCGCGTGGCAAATGGCCTTCGCGCAAACCGGCGGCAAGCTGGACGAGTTCATCAAGTCGCGCAAGGACTCGGCCGCGCAGGCCACCGACCGGCGCGACCTGATCGACTGGTACTACCTCGCGTCGCTCAAGCACGACGGCAAGGAGCAGTACCGCGTGCTCAAGCAACTCTCACTGCGACCGGACGCCGATCGTGAGATCAAGCAGACGTACCTCTACTCATTGGCACAGCGCGGTCCGGCGGAAGGTGACGCGGCCGTCGCCGAGGCTGCGGCCGCGGACGAGGCTGCTGACGAAGAGACCGATGGCAACGGTCGCCGCGTCAAGCTCGCGCCGCTCGACAAGGATGAGTTGGAACATGTGATCGCCATCGCGAAGGAAGCCGAATCGCTGACGGAGCTGGGCCAGCACAACTATGGCGTCGGCACGTCGCTCGAACTGATCGCGACGGAACTGAAGCGTTCCGGTCGCAAGGACGAAGCCGAAAAGATGTACGCCGACGCGCTGGCCAAGGCGAAGGAGCCGACCGAGATCGCTTCGATCCTGCACGGCACCATGCAGCGCGGCGACTTTGAAACGGCTCTGAAACTGCTCGACCGTCTTGCAGAACTCGCCGCCAAACCGGGAACGCAATCGACGACCACGGCAGCGGGCAATTTTAACTACGCACAGTACGTCTCGACGCCGCAGTATCAGTCTCAGATTCTGGGCCAGTTGATGTCGAAACGGGTCCGCGCGAATCAGAAAGCCAAACGAGATGACGTGCTGGATGGCGTCTTCCCGCTCTGGCAGCGGTATCTCAACTTGGTCGTCGCTCGCAACGCGGCTCCCTTGGCCCAGACGCCCGCCGCGAAGAAGGCCCGCGCCGTGAATCCCTACGGCAACCAGAACTACTACACCGTCTGGCGCCTCAACGGGCAGCAGAACGGTGAGCAGCTCGACTTCCCGCAGCCGAACGATGTTTGCGACCAGGCGACGATCCAGATGCTCCGACAAATGTTCTCGCTCCACCGCGAGACTGAGCAGGGACCGGCCCTCACCGAAGCGTTCGCCGCCGCGCTGAAGGATCCGCAGACTCCGGCGGCCCAACGTCAGGTGTGGCAGTTCTGCATCGGCTACCTCCACTGGTGGAACGATGAGAAGGACGAGGCCCTGGCCACACTCAGCGACGCCATCCAAAAAGTGCCCGAGAACACCGAGTTCAAGTTCGAGCTGGCCCGACTGCACGAGAAGCGCCGAGAGTTTTCCGAGGCCCTCACCCTGATCGACGCTCTGACTCCGAGCGATCAGGTCGAGCTGCAAAAGCGCGAGGTCATGGCCCTGCGACTGGCGGTCAACAGCGGCGACATCGACCGCGCCCGAGCCGCTGCCGACCGGCTGTTCGGTCTGCGGCTCGACTCCACGTTGCAGATGGCGCTCGCCAAGCAGATGCACCAACTCGGGATGCACGAGCAGGCGGAAGCCGTCCTCGCACGGGCTGGTCGTCAGGCGGGGAACAAGACCGATGTCCTCAGCAGCCTGATGGAACAGTACGCCTCGACGGGCAAGAACGAAGTCGCGGTGCAGATCGCCCATCAACTGTTGCGTCGTTCCAAGCCGAGCGGCAACGCGGTGCAGATGCAGCGCCAACGCAACAACGACGGGACCGATCCGACGCGCACGCAGGCCCTTCAAGTCTTGAACCGCTCCGGCAAGCTGCCCGAGATGATCGCGAAGGTCGAGTCGCAACTGAAGAACTCGCCCAAGTCGCAGCGGCTGCTGGAGACGCTGCTCGAATACCACGTCGCGGCGGGGAACGACAAACAGGTCGAGGAACTGAACGCGAAGCTGTCCGAGTCGAAGATCGACAACCCGGCGTTCCGCTACCAACTCGCGATGAAATTGCTCGACGCAGGCAAGACGAAGGAGGCGAACGAACACCTCAAGCTCGTCTTCGAGAAAGAGCCACGTCTGGCGATGAACAACTACTACGAATGGCAGAACAAGTACCAAAATGCCAACAAGATGGAAGACCTCGCGGCGTTGTACGAGTCGATCGACCTGAAGGTTTTCCGCCAGAACCCGCACGTCGTGACGAACGCCATCAGCAACATGATGTACCGCGAACAGACCAAGGATCGCGCGCTGACGCTGTTCAAGAAGGCGTGGAAGGAACTGCCCGAAGCCCGCAACCAGTTGCTGGGCAACATGCACGACGAGAAGTTTTGGAAGCTGCCCGAAATCTACGACTACGCACGCGAAGGGGTCATCCCGACGGAACTGGGCGTGCAGAGCAACCGCTTCCAGGGCTTCGGCACCTCGTACTCGTACGGACAAGACGGGAAGATCACCACGATTTACACCCGCATCCTCGACATGAGTGTCGCACAGAAGAAGCTCGACCCGCTGGGTGAGGATGTCGCGGCGGCGATCAAGAAGATGCCGACGTGGACCGGCGGCAAGGTTTTCGCCGCGATGATCGATCTCCGCCGGGGCCGCATCGACGAGGCCAAGGCCGCGTTGACCGCGATGCTGCCGACGTTCGACAACCTGTCCGGCAACGACGTGTACTACGCCGTTGCCGCGACGCGCGAGATCGGTCAGGAATTGATGGCTCACGATTCGTGCGCCGATCTGGCGATCAAGTACTTTGAACTGGCCCTGCAGAACGACCGGAACCAGAACGAGTTCCAGTACACGGCGGGCAAGCCGCTGATGGTGCTGCTCAAGAAACAGGGGCGCAAGGCGGAGGCCCGGCAGGTGCTGATCGACGGGACGAACCCGCGCGAGGACGGCGGTAACGGCCCGCAGTACGCGGCCTATCGCCGCGTGTCGCAGGCCGTCTCGATCGGCAAGGAATTCAAGGAGTTGGGCTATCCCGCCGACGCGATCAAGATTTACCAACGCGCCCTGTCCAGCTCCGACGACCTCCAGCAATCCCAGCAGTACGGCGGCGGACAGTACAAGCAGCAGTTGCACGATGGCCTGAAGAAGTCGCTGGCCGAACTCAAGCCCGAGTCGCTCGCCGAACTGCTGGCTCCCACGCCAAAGCCCAAGGCGGTCGCGAAGCCCGCGAACAATCAACGTCCGCGCCAACCGCAACCAAAGGTCGAGGAGGTGGCCGTCGATCCCGATGCGGTCGATCTGATCCTGCTGCTCGATTCGCGCGAGCTCGACAAGACGAAGATGTCGAGTGCCCTCGGCAACCTCATCGCGGGCATGGCCGCTCAACCGGCGATGCTCGATCAGGCGAAGGTGGCGCTGGCGGAGGTCCGGACCAAACGGCCCGACGACTTCGGCGCGGCGATCCTCGCCACTCAGATGGCTCTGTCTGGGAAGGACGAGGCCGCGAAAAAGGCGCGCGTCGAAGAACTCGTCGCCCTCACCAACCGTTTCCCGCTGGAGGCTCCGTCGGACAAGGGGACGTTCACCGCCAAGCAAAAAACCGCCGCAATGCAGCAGGTCCAGCTCTGGCTCATCGCGCGAGACTGCTTGAAACACGAACCGCTGCGCGCGGCGGGTGAGACCCTGGCGCAGCACGCGCTGCTCGCGGCGAAGCGTCAAACCGACAACGCCTACGCGCTGGCGATCCTCCGCGAATGGGGACAACTCGCCCTGCAAGCGGGAGACAAACCGACGGCCGAACGCCTGTGGGGCGAGATGCTGGAGATGGTGTTGCCCAAACCGGTCGAGAAGAAGAAGGCGGAGGGCGGAGGGGCGAAGGCCGAGGGCGAGAAAGTAGGGTGGGCTGTGCCCACCAGATTGAAGAACGAATCGCGATTGTCGGGCAACGTAGGGTGGGACCAGCGGCGTTTCGCCGCGCCGGCCCACCATGACGGTGCAATGATTCCCCGAAGTGGTGCCAGCAAAGATGGTGGGCCTACGGGAACTACGAGCGACAATCCGGGCATGAGCCGCATTGTCTTGGGCGTTAGCTCCCATGTGGCAAACGTTGTGGAATCTCCGAGCGGGGCGGCGTCAGCCCCCCGGTTCTTCGATGTCGCACCGAACGGGCTGACGCCCAAGAGCCAGGGGGCTGACGCCGCCCCGCTCAGAGATGATGTGGACAGCGGGGATGACATCGTTGTTGGGGCTGGCGAGATCGACCGTGTGCGGCAGAGACAACCGCGCGCGATGTCGCGCTGGGAACTGATGCTCGCTCCGGCGTTGGTCGGGCAGATCAACATCTTGGCTGCACCGGCGGCTCGTCCGGCGACGCCGGTGGCGGGTGGTAAGGGAGGCGCGGTGACGCTCGCTCAGTTCGAGCAGGCGGCGCAGATCGCGAAGCTGGCGGCGGACAACGGGCTGACGGAGTTGGCTCTCACCGCGCTCACCAAGGCGCTGCATGGCGGGCCGCCGCTGGAGGCCATGCAGGAGGCGAACCCGAACAATCCGTTCGGTCAGCCGCAGCAGGTGAACAACAACTCGCAGGCCACCATCAAGGTGCAGCAGCAGTTGGCGATGCTCGAACAGACGCTGCGACAGAAGGGTGTGAGCGACGACGCCATCTATGCCCTGCTGCGCGGCACGGTCTTTCCCGAGTCTCGGCCGCTGGAAGCCTTTCTCTACACGCAGCCACTCGCCAGCAGTCCCGGCCATCAGCCGCAGAGCGTCGGCGCACTGCTCGTGCGGGCGGCCGTGCGGGCGAAGAAAACGGACGACTTCAAATCGCTGTGTGAGTCGCGGCTGAAGCAGCCTCTCGGTGAACTGGCCGCGCGCGTGCTGCTCGGTCAGTTGGCGTTGGCCACGCGCGATGCGGCCGCCACTCAGGAGCAACTCACGCTGTTGTCTGAGCGGCTCAAGCTCGACTCGCTGCAAAACACGAGCGAACTCGCGTGCCACGTCGCTCTCCCCGCGATCACGCTTCCCGACGCTCCGCCCATCGCCATCGAGTTGGTCGCGCAGGCCGTCGATCGGCTCCACAAGTCGATCCAGACTTCACGCAACGGCGGCGGTCAGCAGGAGCCGGTCACGTCGCTCACCTTCCGGCTGGCGAGCCTGCATTTCCAGCAAGGCAAGAACGGCGAGGGCAAGAAACTGCTCGATTCGTATCTCACGCTGCAAGGCCCGATGTGGGCCAACCACGGCGGTGACTATCCCGCCTATCAACGCAAACTGGCGATGCTGAAGGTCGCGGGTGAATTGGCCCGCGCGGGACTCAAGGCCGAGTCGCTCGAGATGTTCGGCCGGTTCGCCGATGCCACGACCAGCCGCGACTATCAGGTCGGCGGTCCCGGTCAGGAGGGAGCCGCGCTGCTGAACGGCCTCGCGGTCCTCCAGCCAACCGAACGGTACGACCTGCTCAAGGCGTGGTCGCTGCCGACGAAGGACCGTCTGTCGGTGAGGTTCATCGCGGCGCTGGTCGCGGGAGACAAGGCCCCGACGGCCTTCGATGCGGCGCGCGGTGCGACTCCGCGCGCCGCGCGGCAAACGCAGTTTCTCGGCACGGCCGATCTGCTCGTGGGAGCCGCCGCCGCGACCGACAAGCTGAACGAACTGCAACGGGAACTGGAGCCGCACGCCGAGCAGAACGTCGAGAACGCGAAGTTCCTGTTGCTCCTGACGCGACTCGCGCAACCCGACGACACGAAGGTTTCGGCCGATCTGCTGGCCGACATCGAGGTCCAGAAGAAGGCCGACGCCGAAGCGGCCAAGAACACCAACAGCAACCGTTCGCGGCAGCGCCCCGATCTGTCGAATGCGATCCTCGCCCAAGCCGCCGTCGCGCGCGAGGCGACGCGCGACGCGGGGCTGGCTCTGACCGTGCATCAGTTCCTGCGCTGGTCCACGTTCCAGGACCATCTGCACATGGCCGCGATGCGTCACCTCTACAACGCGACCGTCGTCGGCGAGGCCCGTGCCGCGCAGATCGACTCCGCGCCGCACGACGTGGGACTCGCGCATTGGACCGGCGGCGCGTTTGCTCCGGCTTCGTATGTCACTGGCGGCTCCGTCCCCTCGTGGTGGCTGACGCATGACGGGATGATCCAGCACGTCTGCGGCCCCGATCAAAGCCACCTCTTCTTCAACGCACCGCTGACCGGCACGTTCGAGTTCTCGTGTGAGGCGTGGTTGGGAGGCTGGGCCGAGGGGAATGCCGGCTATGGCGGTCTCATCTTCGACGCCCTCAATCTGGGGGCCGGCACGCGCATCTATCCGATCGGCAACCGGGGTAACTCGCTGAACAAGCCCGATCCGATGGAGAGCCAGAATCACTTCAACCGCATCACGATCCGCGTGCAGCCGGGCCGGGTGCAGCACCTCGTCAACGGCGTGCTGATCCATGACGAGAAGACCACCGGCGCAGCGACCAGCCCCTGGCTGTTGCTGCAATGCGATCGAGTCTGGCAGACGGCGTACCGCGATTTGCGCATCACGGGGACGCCCGAGATTCCCGCCGAAGTGAAGCTGACGGACGGCTCGTCACTGCTGGGTTGGTCAGCGGGTTTCTATGGTGAGAAACAGGCTCCGCACTTCAAGACCGGCGGCGAAGGCACGGATGATGCGGTCTCACAGTCGGGGAATCCGCAACCTGTGGTCGAGTCCGACTGGTGGGCGGTCGATGGTGAGATTCACGGCCGCCGCATCTCGTCGTCCAGTTTGGCGAAGCCTCCCGTGATGCAGAGCCGTCTGCACTACTGCCGTCCGCTCAACAGTGGCGACACGCTGCGATACGAGTTCTGGTACGAACCGGGAGCCGCCGAGACGCACGTGCATCCGGCCCTCGACCGGCTGGCGATGATCCTCGACCCCGACGGCGTGAAGCTGCACTGGATGACCGACTCGAACGACGGCGGCTCGACGGCGGGACTGCCAAACGACAACCTCTTGGATGACGCCGCCGGTCGGCGCGGCGCGGGACCGTTGCCACTGAAGGAGCGTGACTGGAACAGCGTTTCGCTGACATTGAAGGGCGATGTCGTCACAGTCTCGTTGAATGACACGCCGATCTACGAGCGGACGCTCGAACCAGACAACGACCGCCAATTCGGCCTCTATCACGACAAGCACACCACCGCCGCGCGCGTCCGCAATGTCGTGCTGACCGGAGACTGGCCGAAGAGCCTCACGCCGGAAGTCCTTGCCAACCTGACCGCTCCCCTTCAACCGCCGACCGCCGACGAACGCCTTCGCCTCGGCCGAGCCTTCGAGGACAAGTACGCCGCCGCGAGCATCGACCAGGTGCTGGTCCAAACCCGCGCGCTGCCTCCCGCCGAACGCTACGCCGCGCTGCTGAATTGGGTCTTGCCGAACGACGATCACACGACGTTGAGGTTGTATGGAGACTTCACTCCGTCGGACGTTGTTGCTCTTTCACCCCTCGCCCGATTGAGCGGCGGCGCTCATTCACCCCTCGCCCCGGCCTTGCGGGGAGAGGGGCCGGGGGTGAGGGGGTCTTCGATCGACTTTCCGTCGCCACGGTCATCGCGAACCGCAAACCCCGCCGCCTTATTCGCCCACTGCGCCTGAATGGCCGAATTGGGCGACAGCACCAGCGCGGGCCGCTTCACAAACTCAGCCCACAAATACAGCCCAAGGATCGTCTTCCCCGAACCGGGCGGCGCAACAATGTGCAACCGCCGATGCCCTTCCTCCAACTTACGCCGCGCGATCTCCACCGCCTCACGTTGTGAAGGCCGCAACGTCCCAGAGAACTTCAACGGCGGGAAGGTACTAGTGCGATTTTGTGAATGAGTGGTCAACGTGTGGCACACCAGCAGATAGGAGACGTGAGGCAGTGCAGTGCTTGTTGAGCGACTCCGCCGGCATCACTGACCTTCTTGAGATCGCGAGTCAATTGAGGCCTGAGTTCGCTTCTCATTCCGAGCCTTCACGAGGATCAGCCACGCCGAGAGCAGAGTCAGCGGGAGGACGAGTGACCAGTAGGGGACGATGCAAAAATCGGATCTTCTAACTGAGGATATTCGCCCCTCAATTATCACCACTCCGAAGTCGAAGCCAGCCCACCTCCAGCCCCACTCCGCTTTACCGATTAATCGCCGCAATGAAATCGGAGATATCCAAATCCCTCCGCTAATCAAAGGTGTGGAAAGGCTCTCGGAATGCCAGCGGATTCCACC
>JAYSQC010000466.1:0-36024 GCA_043721755.1 Schlesneria sp. | reverse complement strand
AGGTTCAATCCGTTTATGTACCGCGTTTCGATTGGCTCCCGACTTGTCCCAGCGAACTCTCGATTGCAAGCCTGTGTGGCCGCGATGCTCTGGTTCGGCGTGTCCGGCTGCGGTTCATCGGCCACGCCGGTGGTCGAGAATGGCGGGGCCGATGGCCAATCGGTGGCGTCCACGGAACCGGCCGGCTCGCCGGTCGTCAATCCGCGCGACATTCCACCGAGACGCGACAATCTGCTCGTGACGTTGAAGGTCTATTCGACTCCACCCGGTTGCCTCGTGTTTGTGGGGACCGATGTGGTGCGCGGTGACGGAGAGACGCTCGCGCAGACTCCGATTGAGGTCCAAGTGCCGCGCGGGCGCGTGGTCATCTCGGTCGAGAAGCCGGGCGGACGGCGGGCCTCGCGCGAGGTGGAAGTCCCCGTCGTGGACGAGGTCGAGTTTGACGTGGAGACGCCGCTCGATGAGGGCGACGTGCTGGCCGAGACGCCGCTGCTCAACACGCCGTATTTTGAAGCCGCTGTCGGCCGGTCGCTCGAATTGAAATCGCTCAACTCGCCCGAGAAAGACTTCGATCCGTTTGTCGAAGCGGACGGCAAGACGATTTGGTTTGTGAGCGATCGCGGCGGATTGCGTGGCGTTTATGTGGCGACTCGCTTGTCGCCCTATCACGATTTCGAGGCACCGCAACTGGTGGGCGAATCGAGCGGAGCCGATCTCCCCGCATCGCCGTCGGTCACGGCGGACGGCTTGATGCTCGTGTACACCGTTCCCGAAAAGGCTCGGCTCTGGCAACTGACTCGCACCGACAACACCGCGCCGTTCAAGAAGAAGGAGATCATCCGCACCGATGAAAAGACCGACCGGGCGTGGCGTTCGTCGCAAGTTTCCACCGATGGTCTGCGGCTCTATTGGACCGAAGAAGGAGGTGACGAGCTGCTGTCGCGCGCGGCGGTGCGGGCGTCGAGTCGCAAACTGTTCGGCAAGACCTTGAAGTTTGAACTGCCCGATCATCACCCGCATCTGTCGTCGGATGGACTGCGTCACTTTGCGTTTGATGGAACGAAGCTGACTCGGGCGAGACGTGGTTCGATCAAACAGTCGTTTGGTCCGCCCGAAGTCATCGGCGAGTTGACGCTCAACAACTACAAGGTCAGTACGCGGCACCGGCAGTTCTGGGTGACAGACGACGAGCAGTGGCTGTTCTACTGCGACGACCCTCGCGCGGGAGGTGACTTGTTCCTCGTGCGATTGAACGACGGTCCCGCGTGGGGCAGGTCGTTCGTTGGCAAGTCGATCGCCGCGAAGGCTGTCGTCGCGAAGTCCGCTGAACCGGAGCCAGTCGAGGGTCCGGCCAAGATGGCCAAGCCGGTCGCAGCGCCCGTCGATCCGCTGACGTTGCCGCTCCCCTACACGACTCACTGGACCGCGTTGTCGAAACGGTTGGCGGCGGGTGACGGGGATGCGGCCCTCGCGCTGGCTCAGCAAGCGTTGGGCAACGCGGCTCTCGCACAGGACCGCACGCTGGTGACGTGGGACATCGAAGTGGCCGAACACATGGCCGAGTTTCAGCGCGATGTGACTCGCGCCGTCGCGGCACTCAAGCCGGGAGCGACCGTCCGCGTCGGAGGGACTCGTTACGACTTCGACCGCCGTGACGGAGACGAACTGCATCTCAAATTGAAGGAGAAAGAGGTCGTCAAACAAATTGGCGACCTCGCGCCTGGTGATCTCGTCGTGCTGGCGGACTCGGGACCGGAGAAGGGGGACGCGGCGAAGGCGTTGCGGTGCGGAATCTATCTCCACTTTCAAGGCAAGCTGTTCGACAAGGTCACGGAAAGCTGGTTGAAGCGGGCTGCGAGCGAAGGCGAGAGCTTCGTCGCACGGCTCGCCGCGCGGTCGCTCATCCAAGGTCAGCAGGAGATCGCCCGCCAGAAAATTTCGGACGGGATCGGCTTCCTCGACGAAGCCATCGCCGTCGCGCCCACGTCCGATTCCGGGAAGCAAGCCGCGAAGGAAAAGGAAATGCTCTACGACAAACTCCAATGGGAACAAGTTGGCAAACGAAAATGGAAGCGCGGTGAATTGGGTGAGTTCCTCGCGGATGACGTGCGGTCGAATGGCTCGTACCTGAAGTCGGACCAGCAGTACGGAAACTTTGAGGTGACGTGCGAATGGAAGGTGACAGGTCCGACGGCGATGGGTGGCGTCTACCTGCGCTACGATGGTCGTGGGAACCCCTTCGAGAACGGGGCGAAGATTCATCTGGCGAATGACCTCGCCCAGAAAAACGTCGATCAGTATTCGACCGGATCGTTGTTCGGTTCAGACCCGCCGCTATTGAACGCGAGCTTGCCCGAAGGCAAATGGAACACGCTCCGCATCCGTGTGCGAGGCGACAAGACGCAGGTCGCGATCAACGGCAAGGACGTGCTGAAGGCGACGCTCGACAAGGATGTTCCCGAGCGGGGCCACGTCGTGCTGGACGGAGTGGCGGGCGGGATCAGCTACCGCAAGGTGCTGGTGTTTGAACTGCCGAAGGGCGAATGAGTCGTCAGATTGCAGGCCGGACCACAAGCCCGACGCGCAAGCGAGGGCTTCACCGTCATCGAAGGTCCAGCCCTCGCTTGCGCGTCGGGCTTGTTTTGAAATGTGCTCGTTTTGTCCGGCCGAGACGACTTGATGCCTCGTCCGGACCTCGGGGTCCGGCCTACAACACGCGCTACGGCAGGAACCCGCGTTCGCGCAGTTCCTGAATGTTGTCCGGCGCGCTCTGCATGATGCGATCGCTGGCGTAGCGGAGGACAGCGAAGCCGGCCAGCGGTTGGGGAGCCGTCAGGATCGCGACGTGTTCCTCTTCTTCATCGTCGAGTTGCTTGTTGAGCTTCGCCACGACCTCTTCCACGCTGTCGCTGACGATCCGCTTGGGACCGCTTTGGTTTTGCAGCTTGAGGTTCGAGAACGACGCCGACCGCGCAAGAATGAATTGTGCGAGGTCTTCGTCTTCGGCGTCCTCAAAGAAGTCTTGGAACTCGGGCCGCGCGTTGTCGGGCGTGATGATCATCGGCCGCGTGATCTTGACCTCGCCCTTCGTGATGCTGACCGTCTTGTCTGCACCCAGTCCCGATAGGACGAGGAAATACGGCAGGTCCGAAGCCCCGAACGTGAAGAGCGAGTACCGCACGGGCCGGACGATTTCGACCGCGTCCCAGGCCGCTCGAAACCGACGCTCATTGCCAAAACCATCGACTGGAAACACGGTGAAGACTCCCCGAATCACAGATCACACGAACGAACCGAACTTCCCCGCGAAGACGCGGACCAGTTGAGTCGATGCTCCGGGCGAACACAAGTGAAGTCCCCTGTACAGCGCGGTGAGGACTAACCTTCGAAGTCCGGCTTTTCTGAAAGCCGGACTTCTTTCCGAAGCAAACTCCTTTGGGAGATCGTTGGTACAGCAGGAAGTCCGGCTAACAAAGCTCAGCCGGACTTCTCTCTGTTGGGGAATGGGTGAGCCGTGTTGCACCTGCTTGACAGTCCCCGGCTCTGCCAGAAGAATCAGCCGCTCTTCAAGAGAGTTCGTGTCGAGCATTCACTTGAACTTGCCACGCTGGACCGTCGCATCCGACGGCAGCTTTACCCGGACTTCGATTTCGACAGAGGAAAGACGACATGAGCGGACCAATCGTGCGAACGGGGACGACCCCGGAATTTTGGAAGAACTACGACGCCATTTTCGGCGACAAGAAGAAGAAGACTGCCGCCGCGAAGGCCGCTGCCAACCCCGTGGTCGCTGCCGCCGAACCGGCCGCCGCCCAGCCTGTGAAGAAGGCCACGAAGAAAGCAGCGAAGAAGAAGTAATTTCGCACCGCCCCTTTGCTCGAAGAGAAGCCCCCGTTCCTACGGGGGTTTTTCGTTGAGTGGACTCGGTCTTCTGTGGTGCATTCGCTCCGCGAATGCCTGCCGACATGGACCCGCCCCCCCCGGATCGCGCCGCTGTGCCGGATATTCGTGGGCGTCGAGAAGACCGGGTGAGCCCTGAACTCCTACGGGCATTCGCGGAGCGAATGCACCACAGAAGAAACGCTTGGGGACTGAGATGCCCGCCGCCGAAGTCAACGCCGAGTCCGTCCGAACCCCGGCGTGGGACTGGCCGCTGATCGTCGCCGTCTGGTTGAGCCTACTCGTGTACGGAGCGATCGCCGCACCAATCCCGGCTGTGAACGAACCGCACTATCTCACGAAAGCCCGCCACTTCTGGCAGCCCGAATGGTGTGCGAACGACTTCTTTCTCGCGTCACCCAACGCGCACACGGTCTTCTTCGCAACAACGGGTTGGCTGACGCAGTGGCTGTCGTTCGAGCAGACCGCGTGGGTCGGACGCGCGGTGACGATGCTCGTGTTGGCAGTCGGTTGGATCAGTTTGGTCTCAACGATGTTGCCGCGGCGCGCGTCTCCGCTGCTCGCGTGTTGGGTCTTTCTGGCCTTTCAATCGTGCGGCAACTTGTCGGGGGAATGGCTCGTCGGCGGGATCGAAGGGAAGGTCATCGCCTACGGACTGCTGTTTGCGGCGCTCGGTCAGTTGTTGAGAGGCGATTTCCCATCACTAACCCGCAGCGTCAGCGAGGACGTGATCGAGAACGATTCCGCGCGGAAGGAGACGGCATCCTGGCTGACGCGCTGGATTGCATCCTCGCTGACGCTGCGGGTTGGTGTGGAAGGCCGATCACCTGCGCGGGTCGTTCGCGCGGGAGCCTTGGCCGGACTAGCCATCGCGTTTCATCCGGTGGTCGGCGCGTGGGGTGTGCTGGCGTTCGCGGGAGCGAGGCTTTGCGAGTACAGAGTGCGCGGGAAGCAGCGCGGAATGAAAGAGTCTTTCGCCGTTCGATGGCACTCCGTACTTCGTCCGCCGTACTCCGGACTGCTCTCGCTCGCGCTGCTCATCGTGCTCGCGCTTCCGGGACTCATCCCCGTCGTGCAGTTGTTGCTGGAATCAGCTTCTGGCGAGACGAAGCGCGCCGCGACGTACATTCAGGTTTACTACCGACTCGCCCATCATCTCGACCCGATGCTGTTCCCGATGCGGGCGTATGTGAGTTACGCCGCCCTGCTGCTGTTGTGGCTGATCGGATTGAGACGCGAGTCTCGTTCGGAGGCGAGGCGGCTGTTTGATCGCGTGGTCGCGTGGTCGGTGGTGTTTGCCTTGGCGGGGCTGCTCGTGGGAGCGGGGACTCGCCCGGCGGCAACGATGCCGTGGTTCATGGAACGGGCGACGCTGCTCAAGTTCTATCCGTTTCGATTGGCCGATGTCCTCGTGCCGCTGGCGGTGAGCGTCGTGCTTGTCGGAGCGTGGGAGCGACGATCGCGGCCTACGATGAAGTGGTGGCTGGGCGCAGTGCTGTTCGTGCTGGCTCTCGCGCGAGCACACTCGGTCGTTGAGACCAACCGCTACTCGGGCGAACTGCGAGCCGACTGGATCGCGGCGTGTCAGTGGATCGACGGACATCTTCCCGACGAGGCGGTCGTGCAGGCTCCCCATAACGGCTGGGCCTTCAAGTGGTTTGCCCGGCGCGCCGAATATGTCGCGTTCAAGGACTGCCCGCAGGACGCCGCCGGAATCGTCGAATGGAACCGCCGGCTGATCTTCCTGAAGAGGTGGTACGAGGACCAGTACGTCGATCAGTTCTATTCGGCGGAGGAACTGCGCAGCTTGCGTCGCGCGACGGGCATCACGCACCTGCTGACCGACCGGCTGGGACCGCTGGAACTCGAACCGGTCTACCGCAACGAGACGTTCCAGGTGTACGACCTCTCGTCGCTCGATTGAGGTCGGTTTAGTTTGTAAGGCGACCGATCTGTCGCCCGAAGAATCGAAGCCTGAAGCGCAAGCGAAGAGGACGTTACCGAGCATCCTTCGCTTGCGCTTCAGGCTTCGATAGGTCGGGTTTTTCTTGCCATTACGAGCGGGGAAAATCCTTTCCCGTTTTCGCGATAGATTTTCGCGCGGCCTTCGTATCTCTCTCCAGAGGCACTCATGGACAGCGTTCCGCCGACACGACCGACATTGCTGGTTCGCATTCGCGATGCTCGCGATCAAGAGGCGTGGGGGCGGTTCGTCGATCTGTATGGACCGCTGGTCTATGGGTTTCTCCACAAGCGCGGGCTGCAGGATGCCGATGCGGCCGATCTGACTCAGGATGTGATGCGGCAGGTGGCGACGGCGGTTCACAGTTTGGAGTACGACCCGCAGCGAGGCTCTTTCCGAGGCTGGCTGTTCACCGTCGTGCAGAACCGGCTGACCGATCACAGGCGGCGCGAGGGCCGGCGCGAGCGAGGGGCCGGTGACACGGATGCTCAACAACAATTGAACGAAGTCCCACAGCCGGGCGGTCTCGACGCGAGCGCGCAGTGGGACGCCGACTATGAACGACAGCTCTTCCAGTACGCAGCCAACATCGTGAAGCAGGACTTCACGGATTCAACGTGGCAAGCGTTTTGGAAGTCGGGCGTCGAGGGACGAGCCGGTCAAGAAGTCGCCGACGAATTGGGAATGACCGTCGCGGCGGTGTACCTCGCCAAGGGGCGGGTCATGACGCGGTTGAAGGAGCAGGTGAAGCTGTTGGTGGGTGAGGGGTGAGTCAAAGAGCATCAACCGTTCCGGGCGGGCGTTGCTCGTGCCTTTCATTCGCGCTCCCCTCAATTCGCGCGGAATCATTTCCGCGCGAATTGAGGGGAGCGCGAATGAAAGACCGTGTGATCGAGAAACCGGTCTTCTGGACCGACGACGGGGACTGATTCGTTGACGCTTTGAAATGTCGCTCGATGAATGCCCGAACTAAAGCGATGAACAGGACGGGCAAGCGAGACGCTTACCCTACGACTGAGGAATTGCATCATGATCGAATCACTCAACATCTGTCTGACTTCGGACCAACTGAAGTCGCTACTCGACGGATCGCTGACCGAGCCGGAGCAGACCGCGATGCAGGGGCATGTGGACGGATGTCTCGCGTGTCAGGCGGCGCTCGAACGGCTGGTGGCCGGGAGCGAGTCGTGGGATGCGGCGGTCGGGCACTTGCGGGACGAGACGCCTCAGCCCGACGGGCCGGTTCTGGCTGACGCGCTTCAACAGATGAAGCGGGATGAGTTCGTCGATGCCGCGTGGCAGCAGGCGAGCGAGTCAGCGCACTCCTCAGTGAAGCCGCTCGATTTCTTGGAGCCTTCGGACCAGCTCGGTTCCATTGGGAAGCTCGGTGTGTACGAGGTCTCGGAAGTGGTCGGGCGAGGCGGCATGGGGGTCGTACTGAAGGCGTTCGATCCGTCACTGCATCGCGTCGTCGCCGTGAAGGTGCTCGCGCCGTATCTGGCTCACAATCCGCAGGCTCGCAAACGATTCATTCGCGAGGCGCAGGCCATCGCCGCCGTGTGTCACGATCACGTCATCACGATCCACGCGATCGACGAATCGGCCGAGCAGCCCAAGATCGTGATGCAGTTCATCGCGGGGAGGTCGTTGCAGGAGAAGCTCGATGCGGACGGATCGCTCGACCTGAAAGAGATTCTGCGGATCGGGATGCAGACCGCGTCGGGGCTCGCGGCGGCGCATGCCCAAGGTCTCGTCCATCGCGATGTAAAGCCGTCAAACATCCTGTTGGAAAACGGCATTCAGCGCGTGAAGCTGACCGACTTCGGCCTCGCCCGGGCGGTCGATGATGCCAGCCTGACGCAGAGCGGCGTGATCGCCGGGACTCCGCAGTACATGGCTCCGGAACAGGCGAACGGCGACGCGGTCGATCACCGCGCCGACCTGTTCAGTCTGGGCAGCGTGATGTACGCGATGTGCGTCGGCCACTCGCCATTCCGCGCCAGCACAACGATGGGAGTCCTCAAGCGCGTCTGCCACGACCCCGCGCGGCCGATTCAGGAACTCAACCCCGACATCCCCGAGTGGCTGTGCGCGATCATCATGAAGCTGCTGTCGAAAGACCGCGACGCGCGCTTCCAAACCGCGAAGTCCGTCGCTGAAGTGCTGGAGAAATGGTTGGCTCACGTCCAACAACCGTCCGTTGTCCCGAGGCCGATCTCTGTCGCCGAGGAAACCGCCGAGAAGCGGCCTCGCAACGCGGCCCTCATCAGCGAGTTCTTCGGGATCCCCTCATCCACTCGGCTCCCGAACCCAAAATCCACCGACAATTTCTACGCCTCAACGATCTTCTTTCAGCCGATCTCAGCCCGTTGGCTGTTGTTCTTCCTGTTGACGGGAATGACGGGCGTGTTCGCGATGGCACGCGCCAACCGCATGGGGATCGAAGAGGCTCTGCTGGTGAGTGTCTTGGGGGGGATGTTCGTTTGCTTTTGGGGATTGCTCCTCGCGGCGCTGGTTCGTTTCGTCTGGGCCAACGTCAACAAACCGGCTCCTTGGACAGCGAGTTCTTCGGGCGATGCTGCTCAACGGACTGACCACACTCAAGGTGGTCGGACTCATCCCGTCTGGCGTCTTCCCCCCGAGAGCCTCGCGATGCTGGCGGCCTTCGTCGCACTGCTGATCGTGAACAACATTCTGGTCGCCGCGATCATCGCCATCGTCGTGTGGCGAGTCGCGACGCATTACGCCCGCTCCGAGAATCAGCCACCTGTCACGGTGTCCGATGAAGCGGCGACTCGCATTGATATCGGGACGGCCTCACGCTCACTCATGGCACGGGTGAACTCGATCTTTCGCCCCTTGGCCGGTGCGCTGCAACGTTTGGGCGAGGCGATGGGAAACGTGTTCGACCTCGAATCGGCCGAACGGAACCGGCTGTTGATCGCCATTGCGTGGTGTTTCGCCGGTGGGTTTGAGCTGATCGCTGCCACGGTTCTTACAACGATGCTGCTATCGATGTTCAGTTGGCGGCTACAGCACGATGAAGTGCCAATCGCGTTTCTGATGGCCGTGTCGTCGCTGGCGATGAGTCTGCTGTCACTGGCAGTCGGCCACTGCATCTACGTCCGCCAAAACTTCAATCATGTGCGAGGTGCCTTGGTCATCGGGCTGCTTCCGGTGTCGTTCGGAGCCTTCCTCCGAATCCCGCTGAGCGTCATCACGCTCCTCTGGCAACACGCCCCGTCGGTGAAAGAATCGTTCGCCACCACACCGTGGCCCGAGACCGATCTGGGCCGATTACTCGGAGGTCAATGGAGCCAATCGGTGCGGCGCTGGTTGGCGACGCTGGGGCGAACGGCGCTGTGGTCGGTGCTGTGCGTCGTGCTGTTCCTGCTGACGCTCACCCTGTACGTGATCCCGTTCGGGCCGTCGGACTATCAGGTCTACGATGAATCGACGGAGACGATCGCAGCCAAGGGCGACGGTCTGCGCCTCTTCTTTTCCATGACGAGTTCCGGGACCGGTCGCACCTTCGGCTTGCTGCCTCCCAGTCACGTCTATCTCCGTGACACGGTCGTGTTGACTCCCGCACAAAACGTGACGTGGGTGCCCGCCCTGACCGTACGACTGGGCCATCCCGCGCTGATCGAACAGAACGGTGTCCTGCGAAAGTTCACCCAGGAAGATTGCCAGGTCTTCTTTCAGAAGATCGGTGGGACGCCTCGTCTGCAACATGCCGAGAGCCTGTTTCAGACGATTCAGTGGATGAATTCGGCCCGCGATCAAGTCCCCGCGTCGATCATGACTCCCGCCGAACGGTTTCAGTCCCGGTCGTCGATCTCGGTCGAGGAATGGATGAGCCAACTCCGTCGGACGTTTCTCTACGCCGAGCCACTGCACGCCAATCGCCCGCTGCCGGGGTTCGTCGCCGCCTCGACGCTGGTCAACCAGGAACTGTTCGAGGTTCGTCCCGACGGCGAACGGCAGGTCTCGAATTCCTGCATGACCACACCGTGGCTGCTGGCCACGCTGCTCATCGGCTTCCCGCTGCTGTGGTTGATGGGTGTTTGGCGGATCATGCGGCGGCGGCAGGGGAAACGAGAGACACCAGAGACAACGATGAGCTGATCGTCACGCTGTTTGACACTCCAGCCGACTGCGTCGGCGAATGGCAGGCGATTGCAGACTCACCCGTAGGATGGACGCCTCGTCCGTCCGTCCCAAGCAGCCGACTCGGACGGACGAGGCGTCCATCCTACGGGTCGAGGCTTACTTCGCGGGGGACTCGATCTTCGCGGTCGCGCGTTCTCGCGTGATGGTCGCTTGCCAGAGCTGATCGGCGAGACGTTCGACAACTTGCGGACGAACGTCTTCCAAGCTGAGGTCTCCCGCGTGGCGTTCGGTCACTTGGATCAGATGGACTCCGAACGTGGAGACCACCGGTTCGCTGATGTCGTTGACCTTGAGAGCGAACGCGGCTTGAGCGACGGGCGCGGGGAGTTTGCCTCGATAACCGAAGCGGCCCACGTCGCCACCCTGTTCGCGGCTGGGGGCTTCCGAAAATTGTTTGGCCGCGTCGGGGAACGACAGCTTGCCCGAGACGATTTGGCCACGAAGTTCTTTCAACCGTGCGACCAAGGCGGCGACATCGGCTTCGCTCGCACTGGCATCGATTTTAGCGGCGTCGCGTTTGAGGAAGACTTGCCGGGCGCGGAGCTGAGTCCCGTCGAACTCGGCCCGATGTTGCTCGAAGAACTCGCGCACCTGCGGCGTGGTCACGGTCTGACGCACATAGACCTGCCACGCAAGCGGTAGGCTGAGTTCCTGCTTGAGGCGTTCACTCGTGTAGCCGAGTTTCGCCAAGAATGCCTCGGGGTCTTCGCCCAGTTTCTTGAGGACCGACTCAGCGTGTTGAATCTGGAACTGCACGTCGTCAGCCGGTGCCTGAATTTTTCTCTTCGCCAAGAACTCACGGACGAGCTGTCGTTCGATCAAGCGTTCGATGAGCTGTGCTTCGCGAGCCGCTCGGTCTTCCGGCTTCACCTGCTGAGTGACCGCCGCGAACTCGACATCTCCCGCCGTGATCGCCTTGCCATTCACGTTGGCCACCACGCGCGCGGCCTCGTCCGCTCCGAACACGCTACTGATCGGAAGCCATGCCACCACGAACAACACCGACAACCAAGCAATTTTCATGGCGACTCCGTTCTGATCGGCAACCAAGGTCAAGAGATTCAACCACGGATGACACTGAATACACGGATAAGACGAGGACCAATGATTCTTTTCGGTCTGCTTCTTTATCTGTGCCCATCTGTGAAATCAGTGGTCGAACTTCTGCGTCATCACTCGGCGATCACGCTCCCGAGCGGGTCAATGCTTGGAAGCGGGCGAGGAGGTCGCGGGTGATGGGGCCGGGTTCGCCCGATCCAATCTTGCGACCGTCGAGGCTGACCACGGCCACGACTTCCGCAGCCGTTCCCGTGAGAAACATTTCGTCGGAGACATACAGATCGTGACGAGTCAGCGAGCATTCTTCGACGCGATAGCCCGCTTCCGTCGCGAGCTGCATGACCGCGTTGCGCGTGATCCCTTCGAGGATGCCCGCGTCGGGACCGGGCGTGCGTACGACACCGTGCTTCACGAGGAAGATGTTGTCGCCGGTGCATTCGGCCACTTCACCTTTGTGGTTGAGCATCAACGCTTCGACCATGCCAGCGTCAGTCCCCTCGATCCGCGCGAGGATGTTGTTCAGGTAGTTGAGCGACTTGATCCGGGCACTCAGCGCACCGGGATGGTTGCGGATGGTGCTGGCCGTGACGAGGTTCATTCCCTTGGTGTAGGTCTCGGGCGGATAGAGCGTGATCGTGTCGGCAATGACGATGACTTGCGGGTTGCTGGTCCGACGAATGTCCAAGCCGAGGCTGCCCGCTCCGCGCGTCACGACTAAGCGGACGTAGCCGTCGCCGAGGTTGTTGGCCTTGACCGTTTGTTCGACCGCGTCGATCACCTGTTCGGGCGTCATCGGGATGACGAGTCGAATGGCCTTCGCACTCTCGAACAGTCGGTCGATGTGCTGCTGGTGGAGGAAGACCTTGCCGCCATACACGCGAATCCCCTCGAACACGCCGTCGCCGTAGAGCAGCCCGTGATCGAACACGCTGATCTTGGCATCAGCTTCGTCCACCAACTTGCCGCCGAGGAAAATCTTCAAGGCCATCGAAAGGGTTCCCGTGATGAAGCAGCCCGGCACAAGGCCGGGCTGCGAGGCGTGATTTTGAGTGGACGATCTAGGAGCTGAGGACTCAATGTGAATCGAGGACTCGGCACGGTGGGGAAGAAATTGCTCAATGCAAATTGGTAATTGCAAATTGATAAATGGAAGAGACTCGCGGTGAGCAGTCCATTCTTCCATTTTGCATTTAGAAATTACCAATGATCAATTTGCAATTGCCTTCCTTCAGCTTCATGCCGGTTCGATTCGTCCTTCGCGCAGTTTCACCGTGCGATGCGCTTCCGCCGCGATGAGTTGGTCGTGTGTGACCATGATAATAGTGAGGCGTTCCTGCTCGTTCAACTTGGCTATCAGTTCGATGATGCCTCGACCAGTGCTTTGATCGAGGTTGCCGGTTGGTTCATCGGCGAGCAGGATTTCGGGGCGAGCCACGAGCGAGCGGGCGATGGCGGCGCGTTGCATCTCACCCCCGGACAACTCGGATGGACGGTGTGTCAGGCGATGGCCCAGTCCCACGCGGTCGATCATTTCGCGAGCGCGATCCTGGTACTCGCGCCGCCGCTGCCAGTAGCCCCAGATCGAGTGGCGGATCATCAGCGGAGCCAGCACGTTTTCCATGAGGCTCAGTTCGGGGAGCAGATGATAGAACTGGAAGACGAAGCCGAAGACGCGGTTCCGCAATTCGTCGCGTGTCCGTTCGGACAGGTCGTCGATCCGCTGGCCGTCGAGTTGCACTTCGCCCACGTCGGGCGCGTCGAGCAGACCGAGCAGATGCAGCAACGTGCTCTTGCCTGACCCCGACTGGCCGACGATCGAAAGGAACTCACCTTTGTGGACCGAGATGTCCACGCCGTGCAACACGGGGACTTGGTGGTCTCCCTTGCGGTACGCCTTCTCGACGGCAATCGCCGCAATCTGCGGTTCGAGCATGAGTGGCTTCTCGCGAGCTGGGGCCGTGGAAGTGGACAGAGTGGAAGACGGATGAAAGGTCGCGCTGGCGGTGGGCATGGTTTCCGTTCCTGGCCGATGAGGCTGGTCCGTTGAGTGCGTCAAATGCCACTGCTTCGGAGTCTTCGGAGAAGCAGTGTTCTTCGCGAGGTCGGTTCTCAATCGGCACTGCTTCTCCGAAGACTCCGAAGCAGTGGCACAGCTCACTCGGCTGTCTGCTCGTGGCCGAGTTTACTCGTGCCTCAGCGCTTGTACCGGTTGCAGTCGTGCGGCGCGACGAGCGGGAAGGATGCTCGCCACGACAGCGATGGTGATCGCCCCCAGCGCGACCCAACAGACGGTGAACGGGTCCACATGAGTCGGAATTTCTTTGAAGTAATAGATTCGTTCGTCGAACACCTTGTGGCCGGTGATGATCGTGATGATCCCTTCGATTTGATTGATGTAGTGAACGAAGAGCAGCCCCGCGATCACGCCCACGCCGCTGCCAACCATTCCCAGCGACAGACCGTAGCTCAGGAAGATCGACATCACGCCGGAGGAGCTGGCCCCGAGCGCCTTCAAGATGCCGATGTCGCGCGTCTTCTCGACCACGATCATGAAGAAGATCGCCAAGATGCCGAAGCCCGCGACGGCGATGATCAGGAACAGCAGGATGTTCAGGATCGACGATTCGACATCGACTGCCGCCAAGAGCGGCCCCTGTTTTTGCTCCCACGTTCGCACGGTGTAGCGATCGGGTGTGAACTCGGTTCGCAGCAGTTCGACCACCTTGTCCGAGTCGCGATAGTCCTTGAGACGGATCTGGACGGAGGTGATCGCGCGCGATTCGGAGCCGTCTTCGTTGGTCCGGATCATCTTGCGAACCTTCTGCAAATGTTCGAGGTTGCAGAAGACGAAGTTCGAGTCGTACTCACTCATACCACTTTGGAAGACATCGACGACGGTCGCGTCGAAGTAGGCTCCCGTGGGGATTCCCGCCGTCGCCGTGGTGATCTTCACATCGTTGCCGGGACGAACCATGAACACGGTCCGCATCTCACCCGATTGTTCGTCCTTGTGTGGAAAGCTGATGAGTCCCGCGCCGATGTAGACGCGCCCGGCCTGCGGCTGAGCGATCGCGGCGACATCTTGCGTCGCGAGGTTTTGGAGAGCGCCATCGAGTTCTGCGAACGGGTCATCCGCCGCGCCGCGCGGGGCGAGTTCGTGATGCCCCGCTTCGCCATGCCGCTGTTTCTTGAGTTCCCTCAATAGCTGGGCGCGTTGGTGGGTGATCTCCGCAACGCGCTGCCGTCGTTCGGTCGCCGAGGCCGTCAATTCCCAGCCCGGCTTCTGGTCGAGAGGCCGCTCGGCGGGAGTGACATCCTTGCCATCGTGCTGAGCGTGATAGCTCTGCAAGTAATCGACCAGCGGGCCGACTTCGGATTTGCTCTCGGGGTCGATGCCGATCAGCGTGACGGGATGCGGAATGTATTGCCCGCCGTACTCGAAGCTGAGCATCCCGTACATCTCGACCGTCGCCGTGACACCCGCCACGTACTTGCCGACCAGCTCACGGACGAGAGCCTTGTGAGACTCCGCGTCCGGCTCGCCATCGGTGCTGCGGGTTTCGATGACAACATCGGCGAGAACGCCCTTGATGCGTTCCCGCATCTCGCCGCTAAACCCCGCCATGACCGAGTTCACGACGATCATCGTCGCCACGCCGAGCGTCACGCTGATGACGCTGGCCAGAGCAATGTAGCGCGTCCGCAGATAGCGCTGGCAGAGAATCAATTTGTACATGGGCCAGTCCTTTGGCTGTTGGTCGCGAGGCGTTTGCCGCCTGCCGCGTTCGTTCCGTCGGTCGTCTCATTCGAGGGTTTGCCGGTTCGTGCGGCGATTGTGGTCGAGATGGCTGTTTGCGGGAAGGGCTGCTTGCAGTCAGGCGACCGGCAAGAAATGGATTAACCCGACATACCAACCCGAAGTGTGAACGAGGACGCGGGCGAAGAGGCGTGAAAGAGGGAGAAGTCCGTCGCCACCCTCGTTCACACTTCGGGTTGGTATCTCACCGGCTGATCGAGTGACGGGGCCGCTCAACGAGTCAGTTCGATCCGTCCAAGAGTTCGTCCCACGTGGTTGCCACGTCGAAATCGACAACGTGGAGGAGCAAGTGTTCGAGACGATCGAGATTGTCGATCGAGTCAATTCGTTCGCGAACCGTCACGCTGGGAACACCAAATCGACGCTGTCCGAATTGAACGAGCAACCGCCGGGCTTCGAGCAGGCTCCCTTCCGACCGACCTTCTGACCGTCCTTCTGACCGACCCTTGGCGAGACCCTTGGCAACACCTTCCTCAATGATGGCTTGGTAGGAAACGGACTCTTTCATGTTGTTCACTCCTCGAAGCTGATTCATCAGGAAGTCAGCGGGAAATTTCAGGCCCATCAGAATGTAAGTGGCCGTCCACAGCGAACGAGCTTGTTCGGTTGTCGCTTCGCTGTCCAGCCGAGTTTGCATTTGCCGGATGATCTCGGGGATTTGGTCTTCTGTCGCCGCTGCGATGGGAGCCAACGGCAGCGTCGCCAGTTCACCGATTAACAGTGTCTCGACCGGCAATTCCCAAACTCGCACCACGCGATAGTGAAACGAGAGATAACAGAAACCGTCCGGAAGACAACGCCGAAGCTCACCCGTGAACGAGGGAGAATCGGCGGCGGGGCGTAGCAGAACGAAGACCGTCTGCACCGGCAGGCCATAGGCGTAGTCAGCCAGTACGCCGTACCGGGCACCTCGCAACGGCAACTGGCTGTCGTGCCCCGACTGAAGTTCGAGATGCACGATCCACGGATCATCGGCCTCCACGCGGAACAGCTTGTCGGCATCGGTCGTGATCGTGGAGAGGTCCGATTCCAACAGCGTGATCGGCGACGAGACCTCGATCCCCGCCAACCGCAGCCAAGCAGCCGGGTTCTCTTCGAGCAACAGTTTGGCTGTCGCGTCGTAAGGTTTGGGCATCAACAACGTCCCTACGCCGAATGCTCCGGCTTAAGGAGTGGGAAGAAGATCACGTCGCGAATACTCGTGGTGTTGGTCAGCAGCATCACGAGGCGGTCGATACCGATCCCCATGCCTCCGGCGGCGGGCATGCCGACCTTGAGGGCGCGGACGAAGTCGTGGTCCATCTTGGCCATCGAGTCCTCTTCGGCCAGCCCTTGGAGCTGCGTGCGGAACAGTTCCTCTTGCAGGCGCGGGTCGTTCAGTTCGGTGTAGGCGTTGGCCAGTTCCATGCCGTCCACGAACATCTCGAACCGTTCGGCGATGGCCGGGTCGGACTTCTTTCGTTTCGTCAGCGGACACATCGACGCCGGATAGTCGTAGACGAAAATCGGGCCGACCAGCTTGTCTTCGACCGTCGCTTCAAAGACATCGTTGACGATCACATCGTGATGCCGATTGGCCGTTTCGATGTGGAGCGTCTTCGCGACGGCGATGACTCCTTCGGGGTCGTGCATGTCGCAGCCGGCGTGTTCGCGGAAGAGGTCGCCGTACTTGGCTCGTTGGAACGGTGGCGTGAAGTCCACGGTCTTGTCGCCCCACGGCAGCACGGCCGTTCCGTTCGCGGCGATGGCGGCGTTGGAGATTAGCTTCTCGGCAAGCTCCATCATCACTTCGTAGTTGGCGTACGCCTGATACAGCTCGATCATCGTGAACTCGGGGTTATGCGTCCCATCGACCCCCTCATTCCGGAAGACGCGACCCATTTCGTAGACCCGCTCGACCCCGCCGACCATCAGCCGCTTGAGATGCAGTTCGAGTGCGATCCGCAGGAAGAGCGGGATGTCGAGTGCGTTGTGATGCGTCGTGAACGGACGCGCCGCCGCGCCACCGGCGATCGCGTGCAGGACTGGCGTCTCGACCTCGAAGAATTTTTCGTTTCGCAGCGTCTGGCGGATCGAGTCGATGATTCGCAGCCGCTTGAACATGCGGTCGAGCACGCCCTCGGTGTAGATCAGATCGACGTAGCGCTGACGGAGCAGCAGCTCTTTGTCTTGCAGGCCGTGGAACTTTTCAGGCGGCTGCGCGAGCGACTTGCAGAGGATCGTGAGGCCCGTCACGAGGATCGTCTTCTCACCGGTGTTCGACACGCGCGTCGTTCCATCGACGCCGATCAAATCTCCCAGATCGAGGCACTCCAACAGCGACCACATGGCCTCGCTGGCGTCCTTTTTGGAGAGCATCAACTGGATGCGACCGGTGTAATCTTGGATGTGAATGAAGTGGAGCTTGCCCTTGTCGTTCCAGCGGAGGATGCGTCCGGCGACGCGCACGACCGGACCTTCCGTCCCCGCTTCGGCCGGACACTTTTCGCGAGCCTCTTCGATCGCGATGTGCCCATCAAACCGCTGGCCCCACGGGTCGAGACCCAGAGCTTCGATCTTCGCGAGCTTGTCGAGACGGGCGGCTTCCAAACGATCGGGGGTGTCGGACATGATTCGCAGTTTCTGTCTGTGAAATAGGGGTTTTCTGCCGTTTCAGGCGGGGCGGAACTATGGGTGAATCCACATCGAACGTCAATGGCTTGAACATCGCAGCGAGAAGGATCAAGTGCATCCACGGATTCTCCGACGCGAGAGACACGCAAATTCGGAGAGAAGAGATATTGACCACTGATTGCACTGATGGACGCGGATAAGACTCAACGGCGAATGCGTCTTGCATGTTGCAACCGTGTCCCATCGCCGGAGGACTGGAACACGATCGCAACCTCGTACGGTTCCTTCTTCGCCTAATCCGTGCCCATCAGTGCAATCTGTGGTCGAATCTCTTCATCCGGCTTACGGAATTCTCGTGCGGGCAATCTTGGGTGAGTTCTGATAGCGCGGCGGTTGATTCAGCGAGCGGCGTGCGTGGCGACTTGCTTCAGGAACGCGCGCAAGGCATCGACGACGAGCGGCAGGTCGGGGCCGTAGACATCGTTGTGATCGGAGTTGGGCAGGAGGACCAGTTGCTTGAGATTCTTGCGCGATGACTGAGCCGGTGTGACGTCGAACAGCTTCTGGCCGAGAGACACCGGGACGACGCGGTCGCGCACGCCGTGCAGTTGGAGGATCGGGCAGGTCACGGCGGTGATGTGGCGCGAGGACTCGAACCGGTCGATCAGGATCAAGCTGACCGGCAGGATCGGGAAGTGATGGCCACCCGCTGCTGCCAGCGAATTGAACGTGGACTGCACGATCAGACCGCCCGGCTCGATCCCCTCGCGACAGAGATCGCTCGCCAGTCGCACGGCCGATCCGCCACCGAGTGACTCGCCGTACAGCACGATCTGCTGGGGTGAGACTCCCAGCGTTTTGGTCGCGTAGTCCCACACGGCCCGCGCGTCGCGCCGGAAGTTTGCTTCGGACGGCTTGCCGGGGTTCTCGCCGTAGCCTCGGTAGTCGAAGATCATCGCATCGACCCCGAGTTCTCCAAACGTGTGGAGCAAGTGAGACCGGTACGCGCGATGACCGGCGTTGCCGGGGAAGACGATCACCAGCGGTCGCCCCTTTTTCAGCAGCGGCTTCGGATCGACGGGCAGCTCGGACTGGGGTTGTCCGGCCAGCATCAGCCAACCGTTCAGGGTCAGTTCATCGTGCGAATTCACGGTGACATCGAAGACGGCGTGCGCGAGAGGACTTCCCGACGCGGGCAACTCTTTGACCTTGGCCGGATGGTAAATCAGCGAACGTTGGAGCCACGCAATCATGATGAGCAACAGCAGCGCAATCCGCAGTGATGAGATGAAGAGCCGCCATGTCAGCGAGGTCGCTTTGCGTTTGGTGGTGTCGGGAGATGCGGGAGTCACCGAGTCGGGAGCTGGTTCAGGCATGTGAAGCCTCGCAATGAGTCATCAGGATTCGGCAAACGTAGGGTAAGCGTCTCGCTTGCCCAGCAGGTTCAGGAACAAACGCCACGGCCGAGAGAAAACAGGCAAGCGAGACGCTTACCCTACGAGGGGCGGATAGTATCACCGCCTGTTTTGGTCTCTGTCCACATGGCCATCCACTTCGAGCTTTCCTGATGACCGACCTCGCCTTCTCAGCTTCAATGCCGCCGCAGTCGCGCGATTCGTTCGTGCTGCCGGTTCTGGACTTGCTCGGTGGAGTGGTCGTGCGTGGCGTGGCGGGAAGACGGGCCGAGTACCTGCCGATTCGGAGTCGGCTCACGTCGTCCGCCGTGCCGCTCGACGTGGCTCGTGCGCTGCGGAGTGAGTTCGGTTTGGAACGGCTGTATGTTGCTGATCTGGATGGCATCGTCCATCGGCGTCCGAACTGGGGTGTCGCGCGGCGGCTTGTCGAAGACGGTTTCAAGCTGCTCGTGGACGGAGGCATCGAGACGGCGGAGGACGTTCAACGGTGGAGTTCACTCGGCTGCGAAGTCGTCATCGGCTTGGAGTCGTGTCGCTCGCCGAGCGACCTCGCCACAATGGTCGCGGCGTGTGAGTCGGTCACGTTTAGCCTCGACCTGCAAAACGGCGAGCCGATGTTGACGGAGTCGGCGAGCGATTGGAGTCGAGACCCGCGCGAGATCGTTCGCCAAGCGGTCGGTTGCAGGATCGCGCGGCTGATCGTGCTCGACCTCGCGGATGTCGGGATGGGATGCGGCTCGCGAACAGGCTCGCTCTGCCGGTCGATTTTGGATGAGTTCCCACATGTCCATTTGACCTGTGGCGGCGGCGTTCGTGGCGTTGAAGACGTGATCGGCTGGCGAGCTTCGGGTGTTCAGCAAGTCTTGGTCGCATCGGCTCTGCACGATGGTCGATTGACGGCAGGTGATTGGGACATGAGTACACACCAACCCGCAGCGTGAGCGAGGACGTGTGGCTCAAAACCCTGCGGTTGGCACTGTCTGGGAACGCCCGTCCTTGCTCACGCTGCGGGTTGGTTTTGACGGGCCTCGCACGGCTGCGTTTTGGGGCGGACTTGGCTACAATCCGCCCACGAAAAGCGACCCTTTCCGCCAGCACCCCTTCACTGTGAAGTCCGATCCGAGGGCTGGCTCTTTCTCTCTCGAAAAGACCGTTTCGCCATGCAAATCATCTGTCAACGAGTGTCGCTCACCAACGCCTTTCAAACCGTGGCCGGTGTCGTGCCGAGCCGTACCACGAAGGACATTCTCAAGAACATCAAGCTGATCGTCGCGGGGGGCAAAGCGACCCTGATCGGCAACGACAGTGAGATCGGTATCCGCTGCAACTTGCCCGACATCGAAGCCGACTCCAGCGGCGAGGCGTTGCTCCCAACCGCCCGCGTCCTGTCTGTACTGCGCGAGCTGACCGACGACGTGGTGAAGCTGGAGATCACCGGCGACGCGATCTGGATTCGTTGCGGGTACAGCGAGTTCCGCCTCTCGGCCGAAGACCCCGCCGACTTCCCAAACGTCGCGACGTTTGAGGACGAAGAGTACTTCGTCGTGAAGGCCGCGACGCTGAAGCAGTTGATCCACCGGACGATCTTCGCCACCGACACCGAAAGCACCCGCTATGCCCTCGGCGGCGTGCAGGTCGAGCTGACTTCCGACCGAGCGACCTTCGCCGCGACCGACAGCCGCCGGCTGGCCGTCGTCGCGGGAGATTGCCGCACGGTCGGATCACCCGAGAAGCCCGCCACGCCTCCCGTCGTTCCCTCGAAGGCGATGACGCTGCTCGAACGGAGCCTGACCAATGGCGAGGCGGAAGTTCACATTGCCATTCATGCCAACGACATCGCCGTCCGCTGTGAAGGGACGACGATCACGAGCCAACTCGTTCAAGGCCGTTTCCCCGATTGGCGCAAGGTCGTTCCGAACTCGTTCAAGGCGACGATCGACATGGTGGTCGCTCCGTTCTACGCCGCGATCCGGCAGGCACAGATCGTGACGAGCGAAGAGAGTCGCGGCGTCGATTTCACGTTCGGCAAGGGGACGCTCAAACTGAACAGCCAAGCGGCCGACATCGGTCAGTCGAAGATCGAACTGCCGATCCCGTTCGATGGCGATGAGATCAAGATCACCTTCGACCCGCGCTACGTCGCCGACTTCCTGAAGTCACTCGACAGCGGTTCGCAGTTCCGCTGCCAACTCAGCACGCACGAAGACCCGGCCGTGTTCGCCACGGAAGACAACTACACCTACGTCATCATGCCGCTGTCGCGCGATCGGTGATGCCGTAGGGTAAGCGTCTCGCTTGCCCGTTTTATATCCAGGGGTCGGGCGTTCAAATTTCAAAATTGGCCGGGGAGTTTGTCTGACACACCAAGCCGCTCGCATGGCCAATTTTGAAATTTGAACACCCAACCCCAGCTCCACGAAACAGAAGAACCGAGGGACTCACGTCCCCCGCTCAGAAGAAGTGGAAGAAGAGAATTTGCCATGACTGGCTCACGCGATCCTCAGCAGCTCTCGTTCGCTCTGGCCGAGTTGATTGCCCTGCGAGGTTTCGCGCGAGTCCGTAGTGATGACGAGTTGCAAACGGCTTGGAAGAGCATCGTGGGCGAGACTCATGCCGGACAGACCCGGCCGACGCAAGTCATACGCGGCACGTTGACCGTCTCGGTGGAGACGGCTCCCTTGTTGAATGAATTGGTGTCGTTTCAGTCGGCCGAATTGCTCGGTCGGTTGAAGCAGCAGTTTCCGCACTTGAATGTGAAGCGGTTGAAGTTTCGATTGAGTGGGATGTGACAGCGTAGGGTGAGCGTCTCGCTTGCCCGCGTGAAAACTTGCTGGTGTGAAAGCAGAAGAACGGGCAAGCGAGACGCTTACCCTACGTTGATTTCGTCCTCGCAGTTTTTTGGTTTCGAGTCCTCTGGAGAATCGTCCGTTGTCCGACCCGAACGTAGTAGCAGTGGAACCCGCGCTGTACGGCGCAGATCAGATCAAAGCCCTCACCAATATCGAGGGGATTCGCACCCGGCCCGCGATGTATATCGGCGATACCGGGCCGCGCGGGCTGCATCATCTCGTCTTTGAGGTCGTCGATAATTGCATCGACGAGGCTCTCAGCGGATACGGCAAGCTCATTACGGTGCAGGTCAATCTCGACGGCAGCGTGACGACGTGCGATCAGGGGCGAGGCATCCCGGTCGGCCCGATGCCAGACCAGGGAAACAAGCCCGCACTCGAAGTCGTGCTGACGAGCACTCACGCGGGGGGCAAGTTCAACCGCGAGGGTGGCTATAAAAAAGGGACCGGCGGACTGCACGGCGTCGGGATCAAGGCGGTCAATGCGCTGAGCGAATGGTTGGAAGTCGAGGTCCGGCGCGAGGGGCATGTCTGGCAGATGGAGTTCTCGCGCGGAGGCGTCACCAGTCCGCTGCGCAAGCTCGGGACATCGACCGAAACCGGGACGCGAATGACGTTCAAGCCCGACTCGGAAATTTTCTCTGACACCAAGTACAGCTTCGACACACTGCAAAAGCGGCTGCAAGAACTGGCGTTTCTCAACTCGGGCGTCGCGCTGAAAATTGTCGACGAACGAACCGGTCAGTCCGAGGAGTACTGCTACGAAGGGGGCTTGGTTGAGTTCGTCACGTTCCTCAACCGCACCGAGACGGCGCTCACCCCCGAAGTGATCCTCGTCAACGGCGAGTTGGACATCACCGAAGTCGGCGTCGCGCTGCAATACAACGACGGCTACAACGAAAACGTCCGCTGCTTCACGAACAAAAACATCCCGAACCCGGACGGCGGGACGCATCTGTCAGGCTTCCGCTCGGCAGTCACGCGCGCCCTGAACAACTACGGCAAGAAAGAGGGTCTCTATAAAGACCTCGAACCGACCGGAGATGACTTCCGTGAAGGACTGACCGCCGTCATCAACGTCAACATCCCCGACCCGCAGTTCCAATCGCAGAACAAGACCAAGCTGCTGAACGTCGAGGTCGAAGGGGCCGTGTCGAGCGTCACGTATGAGATCCTCACGAAGTACCTCGAAGAACATCCGGCTCATGCCAAACGCATCTGCCAGAAGGCATCGCTCGCGGCGGAGGCTCGTGAGGCGGCACGCAAGCAGCGCGAGATGGTCCGTCGCAAAGGGGCACTCACGTCGGGCGGACTCCCCGACAAGCTGCGCGATTGCCGCAGCCGCGAACTCGACATCACCGAGCTGTACCTCGTGGAAGGTGACTCGGCTGGCGGCTCGGCCGACACCGGACGCGACTCCAACATTCAGGCCATCCTGCCGCTGCGAGGCAAGATTCTGAACGTCGAGAAGGCGCAGCTCGTCAAAATTTTAGACAACGCCGAAATCTCGAACCTCTTCAAGGGGATCGGCATTCCGCCGATGGCCGAGACCGAGGACATCACCAAGCGGCGCTATGGCAAGATCATCCTGATGACCGATGCCGACATCGACGGCAGTCACATTCGCACGCTGCTCCTCACGTTCATCTTCCGCCACATGCGCGGGCTGGTCGAACACGGCTGCATCTACATCGCCCAACCGCCGCTCTACAAAGTGACTCAACGTAACAAGACGCGCTACGTCCAGACGCACGATCGGATGGTGACGGAACTGATCGAGCTAGGTCTCAACGGCAGCCGACTCGTCTTCCCGAACGGTGATGAACTGGCGGGCGAACACCTCGCACGGATCGTCAAGCAGATGCAACGACTCGACGAGCCATTCGAGTTGCTCGAACGACGCGGCGTCACGCTGAAGCACATGCACGTGCGCATCGGCGATGGCGACAAGTTGCCCGAGTACCGTGTCTTCCTCGGCAAGCAAGAACACTGGTTCTTCGATCGCGAAGAGGTCCGCCTGTTCGTGCAGCGCGAAGAGCAGCGTCTGGGCCGAGAACTGACGGTTGCCGGTGCCACTGCGGTGCGGCCCGTCGTTGCGGAAGCGGATCCTGTCGAGACCGGCTCCGCTCCCGTTGCCGTTCCTGCCAATGGTGCCACTGCGCCAGCCGCATCCGTGAAGGACGAGTTGCTGCAAGTCATCGATCTCCACGAAATCCGCACGATCAACAACGGCCTGATCGAACTCAAGAGCTTCGGCATCCGCCTCCCCGACCTCTACCCGGCGGGAAACAAAGACGGCGAAACGTTTTTCCCGTTCAAGATCGTGCAGGACGATCACTCCGTGCGGCTGACCAGCCTGCGCGAGCTGCTACCGCAACTGCGAGACCTCGGCGAACGGGGCATGAAGGTCACGCGCTTCAAGGGCCTCGGCGAAATGGACGCGGAAGAATTGTGGGACACCACGATGGACCCGGCCGTTCGTACGCTGCTCAAGGTCACGATGGCCGATGCCGCCGCCGCCGATGAAATGTTCCGCGTTCTCATGGGCGACGCCGTCGAACCCCGCCGCGAGTTCATCGAGAAGCACGCCCTCGACGTGAAAGATTTGGACGTGTGAGACGAGGGGGCTTTCTCAGCCATCGTGCGTAATTTCTTCGGAGACTACTGATGCAACGCTCAATTCGATTGTTGATTCTGTCCCTCGTTGTGTCTGTCTCGGTGAAGCACAGCCTTGCACAGCAACTGGAACCGCGCCCCGTGGCCGGATCAGCTCAAGTCGTCAAGCACTTCAACTACACGCAGGCCATCGCACTGAAACGGGGAACGGCACACGCCATTCTCTGCCCGGAGGCGGGTGGTCGCGTACTCGACTTCTCGGTTGATGGCAAAGGGGCGATGTATCTCGATGAGCAGGAGAAGGAATGGCAACCGGGCAAGGCTGGAGCCAGCTCGGCGGGTCGGTTTGACTATGGCCCCGAGTTGGTGACGACTCCGCATCAGAAGCTTTGGTCGGGCGATTGGACCGGTGAGATCGTCGGGCCGTGCGCGGCGAAGCTGACCAGCCCGCGCGACGAAGTGGCCGGGATTCAACTCGTGCGCGAGTTCTCGCTCACTGCGGAAGCCCTCGTGGACGGCAAGGTCCTCGCGCCGAGCCTGATCTGCAAGCAGACGATCCTCAACATCTCGAACAAGGTGCAGGAGGTCTGTCATTGGGGCCGCTCGTTCTCACCCGGCGGCGGCATCTGCCTGGTCCCGCTCGGCGACCGACCGAGTCGCTTTCCATCGAAGTACACGATGTACGAGGACGGCGCGATCATCAACGTCCGCAACAAGGACGATTTGATCCGCGAGCGAGACGGCTTTCTCGAAATCCTCGCCCCGCCGCGCAAGCCGAAACTCGGCTTCGACTCCTACGCCGGATGGCTCGGCTATCTCATGCCGAACGACACGCTCTTCGTGAAACGCTTCGCCACGCACCCCGACCGCGTCTACAGCGAAGCCGCCGGACTCACGTTGTCCGTCTGGTATCCCACCGGACCTCGTATCGAACTCGAACCAATCGGCCCGCGCGAACGACTGAAGCCAGGTGAGTCGGCCTCGTTCACCGAAGAGTGGTTCCTCACCACGCACCCGTTCCCGAAAGACGGCCAGCAAGTCGATCTGAAGCAGTTCCAGGCGCGCGTCACTGTCGTGTTGAACGCGAAGCGATAAGTGCGGTTGATGAGTCGGCCCACCGCTTGGCAGCGGATTGACACTGCGGCACTCACGAAATATAGAAGCAACCCAACTCCAGCCCTATTGTTTTGCGGCTGGTCGCCACCGTGACAATCAAGGATCTGACCGGATGACGGACCTGCCTGAGTCGGATGCGATGAGCCAAACCCTCGACCACTGCGAGGCATCGCTCGAATATCGGTTTCGCGATCGCCAATTGCTCGCGCTGTGCCTGACGCATGCTTCAATTGCTCGGACGCGATTGGAGTCCAACGAGCGGTTGGAGTTTCTCGGCGATGCCATCATGGGTGCGGTCGTCTGCGAGCAGCTCTTCGAGTTGTATCCCAGCAAGACCGAGGGGGATTTGACGCGCGTCAAGTCGGTGATCGTGAGCCGGACAACTTGCGCCAAGATCAGCTCAGACTTGGGACTTCACTACTGCGTGCAACTCGGCAAAGGCTTGGCCGACCCGGACAATCTGCCCGCTTCGATCATGGCCGCCGTGTTTGAGTCCATTGTTGCAGGCGTGTATCTCGACGGTGGCTTCGATGCGGCCCGCGTTCTCGTTCGCCGCCTGATGGCTCCCGAGATCGAACGAACGGTCGAGACCAGTCACGGCAAGAACTACAAGAGCCTGCTCCAACAACTCGTGCAAAAGAACAACCGGGGAACGCCGGTCTACCAAGTACTCGACGAGAAAGGGCCGGATCACTCGAAGTGCTTCCTTGTCGCGGTTCTCGTCAACGGCGACTCGTATGCTCCTGCATGGGGACCGAACAAGAAGGAAGCCGAACAACGAGCGGCCGAGAATGCCCTGTGCCAACTCCAGGGACAGGAGCCGCCGTTCGCAAGCAGCACCGTGTTACCTACCGATGCAGCGCTGTCAGCCATCGAGTCTGTCGCCGTGGTTGAGTCGATGCTAGCCGCTCAGTCTGTGCCCGTTGTTACGTTAGAACCCGTCGCAGAAGAAGAGCCATTCGGCGAGATGCCGACCGAGTCCGCACGAGTGCAAGTGTGACTGACCGTGTTCGAGCATCATCAATTCTGATGCTCACCCAAGTGAGTGTGGGAGGACGACGCTGTTGCTTGTATCGCGAAAACAGCGATGCCAAAGAAAGAAGAGAGGCGGTTGGATAACCAACCGCCTCTCTTCTTCGTTGTAGCAAGCGAGATCAGGCCGTGAGGCCGATCATTCAGGGAGTCGGCGCGGCGGCGGCCTTCTTCGTTGCCTTCTTGGCGACCGCCTTCTTGGCGACCGCCTTCTTGGCGACGGCCTTCTTCGCTACTGCCTTCTTCGCTACTGCCTTCTTCTTTGCCACTTGCATGTACTCCTTCCAAGAGTCTTTTGCGTGACTGTCTCAACCGCTGGCGCACCGGGCTAAGCAGATCGATCTCAACGAGTCACACCGTCCGAATCCATTCGGCCTGTCAACCCTGACAAGCCGCGTGTCTGAGAGCTTGTTCACCATCTCGTGCGTCACTCATCGCGGCAGCAATTCGTGGACGTTGACTTGACAGTAAATGATCCAAGACCCCAGACACCAAACTGGGCGACATCCTACGTATTCCGAAGAATACTTCAAGGCAATTCTGCGCGTGGATGACAAGAAAAAACTCATTTTGCAGAAGTTCGCGCGCGGCTCGATGTGATGGTGCGCGCGCTGCGCCTTCGCGAAGACCCAGCGCGCGCAGCGCATGAGATGAACTCACTCACGATGAACGATGGAATGATCGCGCGCGACAGACGGTTCGATACCCACTGATGTCGCGCGAACAAGGCGCGATGAGACCTCGCGTTCACGACGAGCACACTGCGCGACGAGAGCATTTGATGGATTGCGAGCCATGCCGTGAACGACTCGTTTAACCTATGAAACAGGCTGTTTCTCGCGATGCCCGCTGGCCGACTCCGCGCTGCGCATCAAGGTCTACGGCATGAAACAGATGAACTGGTGACACCGATGCGCAGCGCGAACTGGAGTGCCGAACAAGTGTTCAAGGACTCGCGCCGCGAGCGCGTGGTCGAAGTAAAAGTCATGCCGCGCACTCCACACGCATGTGTCACTCTCGTGCAATGACATCTCAGAACGACAGAGCGCGCCGCAGAGCGCCGACCTCGATGACTCGCGACTCACACAATCAACGTGCGCGCAACTGCGGCAGAAGTGACTGTGGCCGCGCGGGGCTGCGGTCAGTGGCTCCAATCAACATGATGGGCATCAACTCGTGCATCACGCACCAAGTTCTCGCAGCACATCGCGCATGTAACGCATGCTGACCTGCGCGATGTGCTCAGCGCCCGGTGAGTAGTCGAAGACTTCGACTGACACCCATCCCGAGTACTCTGTTTGCAGCAATGCCTCGAAGATTGGGTGATAGTCCGTGCGTCCCATGCCGGGGCCGAGTAGGTTGTCATCGTTGACGTGAAAGTGTCCGGTCACGTTGGCGTACTGCGCGATCAATTCGGGAATCGGTGTCGGTTCGCTGAGCATGGCCTTCACGTCCTGATGCAGCACGAAATTCGGATGATCGACCAGCGTCATCAACTCGACTGCATCGGCACACTTATTGATGAAGTTCGTCTCCTTGGTCGTGAGCGGCTCCATGACAATCGTCACGCCACGATCGGCCAAGATGGGCATCGCCGCGCGAAAGACTTCAGCCGCGCGATCCATTGCCTGCTCGCGCGAGGTTCCCTCCATCAGACTGCGCTGCATCGGCGAACCGAAGACCATGAATGTCCCGCCGAGATCACCGCAAGCGCTGCCGAGGTCTCTCAGATACTGAGCCGTCGCGCGGCGCACGTCGGCGTCGGCGGTGGTGAGATGCAGTCCTTCGGTCTTCGCGAGCAACCAATGCAGACCACAGATTGTCAGGCCGTGTGATTCGGCAACCGTCCGTAACTCGCAACGCCGCGCGGCGCTGACATCGGTGATGCGGGGCGCGAGTGTGAATGGCGCGAGTTCAATGCCCGTGTAACCGGTCTCCGCGATGAATCGACACTGGCGTTCCCATTCCCAATCGACGAACAATTCCTGACAGATCGCAAACTTCACGATGGCAACTCCCGCACAGGTACGTTCGGTCTCAACATCTTCAACGTCGCGAAACATCGTGAAGTGTTCTCGACGACAAGTCGAGCCGACCGCTCAAAACGAACCGGCGGTGATCTCTTGCACGCTCTCCGGCTGTTTTTGCCGGTTGAATCGATGATGGCGATTCCTACCGCCGAGGCCCACTGGCAGCCTAGGAGTTGTGCGCGTTGAGCAAAGTCGTGGCTAAATACTGCGAAGACGATTGGAGAACTCGACCGATGAAGATCACGGCAGAAATAGCTTCGCAAGTGACCGTACTTGGATCCTCAAGCGGATCACTCGAAGGCTACTTCGATCAAATACCGGCCCCTGTGACGGGCCGACGGAGAACATGTGCGACGGATCGCGGTGCGCGTTGGTGCGCATTTTGTCTCAAGTTGTGTGGGTGGAACGGTCGATCTCTGAGGAGACGAAACCGGCTGCTGCGCGCACCTTGAGTGCCTCCGTGATTGACCACTTGAGTTCGCCGTATAGACAGGGACAAGGACCGTATCGATGAGACACGCAGCTTGGATTGTCGTCGCAGCAAGTTTGTTGGCTCTCGGCAGCGACACACGAGTGGAAGCCTTCTATTGCGGAGCGGCCAGCGCACGATGCTGCCCCTCCGATGCGTGTGCCCCGTGCGGCAATTTCTTGGCGGCCAAACGCTGCTGCGGAACCCGCTATAAAACGGTGCGGGAAACCGTCTACGAACAGCAGACGGTCAATTGCTGCCGGACTGTTTACGAACAGTGTTCCGAGCAAGTCCCCGTGACCTGCACTCGCAACGTTTATGAGACGTGCTATCGCGACGAGTGCTATACGGTCTGCAAGCCCTGCTACCAGACGTGCTACCGCGATGTCTGCTGCACGGTTCGCAAGCCCTGTTTCCAAACGTGCTACCGCGATGTTTGCTGCACAATCCGCAAGCCCTGCTACCAAACCTGTTACCGCGATGTCTGCTGCACGGTTCGCAAGCCCTGCTACCAGACCTGTTACCGCGATGTTTGCTGCACGATCTGCAAGCCGGTCTATGAAACCAAGTACCGCGAAGTCTGCTGCACGACCTACAGGACCGAAACCGAAACTTGCTACCGCGACGTGTGCCACACGGTCTGCAAGCCGGTGACGGAGACCAAGCAGGTCGAAGTCTGCACGGGCGACTGGGTGACGGAGACCAAGCAGGTTCCGGGACCGGTCTGTGCCCCGACTTGTGCCGCTCCCGCCGATGGTTGCTCGGCCACCAGCACCGGCTGCTGCCAGACGACTCGCACGGTTTGCTGCCGCCGGTGGGTGCCTCGCACCGAAATGCGAACGGTCTGCTGCACTCGCATGGTGCAGGAAGTCCGTCACTGCCAGCAGCCCTACACGGTCTGCCGCCGTGTCCCGGTCACCTGCATGAAGCAAGTCCCTTACACCTGTGTCCGCTACGAACAACAGACGATCACCAAGAAGGTGCCTTACACGACCTGCTCGTGGACCTGCGAAACGATCACCAAGAAAGTTCCTTACACGACCTGCTCATGGACCTGCGAAACGATCACCAAGAAGGTGCCTTACACGACCTGCTCGTGGACCTGCGAAACGATCACCAAGAAGGTGCCTTACACGACCTGCTCGATGACCCAGGAAGTCCGGACCCGCAAGGTGCCTTACACGACCTGCCGCCAAGTCTGTGAAACCCGTATGGTGACGAAGACTCATTGCACACCACGCCAGATTCAAGAGACGAAGGTCATCTGCGTCCCTCGCACGGTCTGCCGCCGAGTCCCCGTGCAGACCTGCTGCCCAACCGATCCCTGTGCTCAAGCGGGCTGTGCCGCTCCGAGTGCCGCCTGCGCCACCGGTGGCTGTGCAAACTGATTTCAACGTCGATCCGCCACCCAGCGGTGAAGAGACTGACAGACACGACAGCCGGAGACGAACAACGATGGTCGCCTCCGGCTTGTTCGTTTCCTGATTTGGGCGTCGTTCAAATGGCGACAACTCTGGGTCTCAGCGAGTCAGCCGTTCCGACTTCTGGGCTGTGACCGAAGTTGTCAGCCCCGCCATTCCTTCGCGCTCCCCTCAATTCGCGCGGAAATCGTTCCGCGCGAATTGAGGGGAGCGCGAAGGAATGGTGGTGAAACGAGGAACGCCTGATCTCGACGAAAACGGCATCTCACTCGATCGGCGAAGCGGTGGCCGTCCAGCCGTGGAGATACATGTCGCCATCGAGGATCTCAACGGTCGCGTCTTCCAAGCTCGGCACCTCGCGCATGTCGATACGGCCCTCGCCCATCAGCGGCGACGGTGCATTTGCCCCGCCGATCAGCTTCGGTGCGATGAACGCATGAACTTCGTCGATTAAGTTGAGGTCGAAGAACGCACCCAGTACTTGTCCGCCCCCTTCCACGAAGACGTTCGTCAGGCGTTGGCGTCCGAGTTCTGCGAGTAGGATTCCAAGATCAGGGTGACCGGTGGAGTCACACTCGATCGTGAGGACTTGAACGCCAGCCGCGCGGAGCGCGGAACAACGTTCCGTGTCGGCGTGAACCGTCGTCACCACGATCGTCGGTGTCTCGCGGGCGGTGCGAACAAGCTGCGACTCCAGCGGTGTATTGCCGGACGAATCGAGCACGATCCGTGCGGGCGTCCGTGGCCCCCGAGGCCGCGCCGTGAGCGCGGGGTCGTCAGCCAGAACCGTACCCACGCCAACGAGGATCGCGTCCATGCGGCCTCGCAGTTGATGCACGATCGCGCGCGAAGCGTCGTTTGTGATCCAGCGCGATGACCCGGTCTTCGATGCAATCTTGCCATCGAGCGTCATGGCCCATTTCGCGTGGACCCACGGTAGCCCGGTGGTCATGAGCTTCGCGAACGGCGCGATGAGACGACGGGCTTCACGGGCCATCAGTCCCACCTCAACATCGATCCCCGCCGCACGCAACTCGGCGATGCCACCTCCGTTGACATGTGCCGCCGGATCGACAGTGGCCACGACCACGCGGCGAATCCCCGCCGCAATCACCGCGCGCGAACAGGGCGGTGTCTGGCCGAAGTGACAGCACGGTTCGAGCGTCACGTACAGCGTGGCATCGCGGGCCGAAGAGCCGGCCGCCGCGAGAGCCAGCACTTCCGCATGAGGGCCACCGAATCGTTCGTGCCAGCCTTCACCCAGCACGCGACCATCGTCCGCGACGAGGACCGCGCCGACCGCAGGATTCGGTTCGACGAAACCAATGCCGCGCCGCGCAAGTTCGATCGCGCGACTCATGGCTTCGACGGGAGTGACGATCGGCAGCGACATGACCAGTCCCGTGCTTCACCAACCGATCAACCACGGAACTCCGAGAAGATCAACGACACGTTCTGACCACCGAAGCCGAAGCTGTTGGAGAGTGCACGGCGGACGGGGGCCTGACGCGCTTCGTTCGGAACGTAATCGAGATCGCAGTCGGGATCGGGCGTGCAGTAGTTGATGGTCGGAGGGAGCACACCATCACGAATGGCCAACAAGCAGGTGATTGCTTCGACGCTCCCGGCGGCGGCGATCAGATGTCCCATCATGCTCTTGATGCTGGAGACGGGCGTCTTGTAGGCTGCGTCGCCGAACGTCTGACGAATGGCCGAGGTCTCGACCTTGTCGTTGACTTCGGTACTTGTCCCGTGAGCATTGATGTACTGGATGTCTTCCGGGTTGAGACTCGCGTCGCGCATGGCCATGCGGATGCAGGCGACGGCACCGCGACCTTCGGGATGAATGTCGGTGATGCGATAAGCGTCGGCCGTCGATCCATAGCCAACGACTTCCCCGTAGATTCGAGCTCCCCGCTGAAGGGCATGTTCGAGTTCTTCGAGGACAACCATGCCGGCTCCCTCGCCGAGGACGAAGCCGTCGCGATCGCGATCGAATGGCCGGGACGCTCCCTGGGGATCGGAGTTGTGCGTCGAGAGTGCGGTGAGCAGGTTGAACCCGGTCACACCGAACGGATGAATCATGCTGTGAGCGCCGCCGGACAACATCGCATCCGCGTCACCACGGCGAATGAGTTCCGTCGCTTCGCCAATCGCCTGACTCGAAGCGGCACATGCCGTGAGGCAGTTCAGATTCGGACCCTGCGCGTCAAACAGTCCCGCCAGATGACCGGCTGGCATGTTCGGTTCCTGCTCCAACTCCGTTTGAGCGTGCAGTCGCTGTAGGCCACCGCGTGTGAAGAGTTCTAGATCGACTTGTCCGTCGCGCTGCGACTCCGCGCACAACCCCATCAGGAGGGAAAAATCTTGCTGTCCTTCCCCCGCCCCCAAGTAGACACCGAACCGCGCGGGATCGAGCTTCCCATCGAGTAAGCCCGAATCGTCAATCGCTTGCTTGGCCGCGCCGACGGCGAAGCGAATGTTGAGTCCGGAGAACTCGAACCGCTTCGGATCATCAACATAATTGGCAAGATCGAAGCCTTTGACTTCGGCCGCGAACTTGGTGGGAAAGTGCGAGGCATCGAAATGCGTGATCGAACCGATCCCGCTCTTCGCTTCCTGTAGAGACTCCCACATGGCATCCACGGAATTACCAATCGGGGTCACGGCACCAATCCCGGTCACCACGACTCTGCGTCTCATAAGATTCTCCCCTCGCCCTTGAACTCGAACTGCAACCGTCACACGGGACTGGCCGCCTTCGATCCGTTACCCGCCTTGCCGATGTCCAGTACGCCGCGCAACAGCGTGAACACACAATTCATTTGATCGGCACGGCCTGCTCCCGCTTCATTTTCATCGACGTGAGCGAAAACGATCTGACCGTCAGCCACCAAGCGGTCGCCCACATGAGCCGTCACGTCCACCATTCCACCTTCATCGCGCGAGTCGGTCAGCTTGGCTGAATACGTGAGCGTGTCGCCTGGTCCCGCCCAACCATGAAAGGTCATGCGCGGGACTTTGGCCAGCACGACCAGCTTGGAAAACTGACGGCTCTCACCCAGCAGCAGCCCGCCCGTTTGAGCCAACCCTTCGAGAATCAGCGAGGCAGGCATGACCGGGAAACCGGGTTGATGATCGTGCAGATGCTCTTCCGCCAAGGTGACGTTTTTAATCGCCTTGGCGTGAGAACCACTCTCGAACTCGGTGAACCGATCGACCCAAAACCAACGCATGACACACCCTTCGGGGCGTCACCGGCAACGATCCGTCACCGGGACGCACTCGATTACAAAGGACTCGCCCCAACCAAGCGACTCGGCCAATCACGCGGCCAGCTTGATGGCCAGAAAGTTCACGACCATGTTGACCGTGAACAAGTCCTCAACGTTCTCAACCTTCGGATCCGCCGCGAGCTTGTCGATCGTCGCGGGATCGGCGTGAGGCAGACGTGTCCTCAGTTCGATCAGTCCCTTTTCGGTGACGCGACCGTTCTCAGCAAAGCCCGCGTCCGCCGAGAAGAGGCTCTCGGGGAACAGCTCGTTGCGTGGAATCTTCGTGTTGAAGTTCTTTTCGAGCCGAAACACGATGTCCAAAAAGTCGATCGACTCGGCACCCAAATCGGCTTTAAGCCGCGAGGTGGGCGTGACTTCATCGTCATCCAGTCCCAGCGCATCGACCAATGTTTCTCTGACTTTTCCCAAAATCTCGTCGCGTGAAGGCATCCCAATTTCTCCTGAGGAGGCAGTTCGGCGAACACCCAGCCCGCGAACCACCGTCCCACCCATTGCCACCCCTGAATTGGCGATTGACCGTCGGGGCAACGCTCCGGCCAATCGAACCCACACCTATTTCAGAGCCACGCCGCCTTGAGGCGACGCAGCCCAATCCCACTATTCAATCCACCGCGACCGATCAACCGTCAGCCCATGCCGCCCAGCGTGAGTCCGCCATCCACTTTCAACACTTGTCCGGTGACGTAGCTGGCCTCTTCACCTGCGAAGAACAGCACGGCGTTGGAAATGTCTTGCGGCTTGCCCAGCCGCTTCACGGGGATCGCATTCTTAATCTTGTCACCGGCCGCATTGACGACCGCAATCGTCATGTCCGTTTCGATGAATCCGGGAGCCACGCAGTTCACCGTGATGCCCCGTTTGGCGTATTCGACCGCCATACAACGCGAGAACCCTTCGATTCCCGCCTTGCTCGCGGCGTAGTTGGCCTGCCCGGGGTTCGAGAAGTCTGCCGAGACACTCGACATGTTGATAATCCGGCCATAACGAGCTGACATCATCGGGCGAACGACCGCCTGACAGAAGTTGAACACACTCGTCAGATTGGTGTCGATCACCTGCTGCCATTCTTCGATCGACATCGCGAGGATCGGCTTGTCTCGAATGATCCCGGCGTTGTTGACCAGAATGTCGATCTTCGACCACTTCGCCAGCACTTGTTCAACCACAGCATCGGCTTCCGGCTTCTTGCTGACATCCGCTTGCAAGGCCCACACCTCGCGGCCCAAGTCCGCCTGTTCCTTTGCCAAGTTTTCGGCTGCGTCGCGGTTCGACTGGTAGACGAAGGCCACCTTCGCTCCCGCTTCTGCCAACTGGCAAACGATAGCCCGCCCAATCCCGCGACTTCCGCCGGTTACCAACGCGATTCGTCCTGCAAGCTTCATCGAAGAGTCACCCTTCATCCCAAAATCGTCAATCGACTTGGATATTCCGATCTGATGTGTTCCAGCGTGAATGCCCTGACGGACGCAAAGCGTTCACGAAATCGTTCTCAAGCTGTGGGCTTCCAAATTTGCTGAAATAGCCCGCGATAAACCTCGCGTCGGTGTGAATCAGACTCGGCCAACTCCGGGTGAGTGTCGGCGAGGTTAAACGCTTCGAGCGTCAACCGGGCAGAAACTGCCGAAGCCCCATTCACAGTTCCTTTGCCGATAAAGTCCCACATGTTGCCATCACGCTTCTTGACGGTCAGCTCGACTTGAAGTGTGTTCCCGGGGGAAACGAAGTTGTTGTATCGGATCGCCCGCACCTCTTTCAGCAGGATGGTGCTTTGAGCGAAGTCTTCTGAGTGCCGAATCAACCACCCGCCCGCTTGGACCAGCGTTTCAAGCATCAAGACGCCGGGCATGACGGGAAAGCCGGGGAAGTGGTCAGCCAGATATTCTTCGGACAGCGACAAATTCTTGAGAGCCGTGATCGACTGATGCGGCACCAACTCGGTGATTCGATCAATGAGGAGAAAACGCATGCGGTCGGTCCAACTCCAATTTTGCAGCCGCATCGACCGGAAAGGTCAGATCAAAAGCCGCTGAAATAGAGGGGCATTCTATTGGTCAAGGGAAAGTCTCACAACCATCAACTCTGCTTGGGAGGCCAGCCGAATCAGAGCCTTCCGATGCCGAACTGCTGGTGAATGTGAGGCTTTCGCCTTACATGACGTGATCGACAAAAGTCGGCGTAGGGTGGGGCAAGCTCGCTTCGAGCGCCGGCCCACCATGCAAAATGACTAGACCTCCTGGTGGGCCGGCGCTCGAAGC
>JAYSQC010000465.1:0-10801 GCA_043721755.1 Schlesneria sp. | reverse complement strand
CTTTACTAACCCGCAGCGTAAGCGAGGGCGATGACAAGAGGCGTTTCCCTTTGTTTCCCTCGCTTACGCTGCGGGTTACTGGGGTAAAGTCAGTGCCTTTGGGCGCTTGCCGCCGGTCGTTTTCGCCGACACCGGCGGCTAGCGCCATGCCGCTCACTCAAGCATCCAACACAAATGGCGGAGAGCCGTTAAAGAAAGCTCGGGCCAGCGAGACGCTTACCCTGCGGCTGATTAATCGTTACCTGCGAGGAGTTCCCTGGACGGAACTCGAATTCATCAGAAGGATCTGAAGTCATGTGCGGCATCACGGGAATCTTCCACTATCGCGATCAGCAGCGTTCGGTGGACAAGCTCACTCTGCACCGGATGACGCAGTCGCTGGCGCATCGCGGCCCGGATGGGAGCGGTCTCTATTTGGATGGACCGCTGGGGCTGGGACATCGCCGCCTGGCGATCGTCGATCTGACCCCGACCGGCGCACAGCCGATGCGCAGCGCGGATGCTCAGTTCGCCCTGAGCTACAACGGCGAAATCTACAACCACGCCGAGTTGCGAAAAGCGCTGCGTGCGACCGAAGCCGATTTTCGAGGGACATCGGACACCGAGACGCTGCTGCACCTGCTGCGGGAACGCGGTACGGAATCGCTGCCAGACTTGATCGGCATCTTCGGGTTCGCCTTCTGGGACGTGAGTAAACGCCAACTGTTGCTGGTGCGCGACCCACTCGGCGTGAAGCAGGTCTACTACCACGACAACGGTCAGCGGATCGTCTTCGCCAGCGAGATCAAAGCACTGCTCCAGTGTGACGATGTCCCGCGCGACATCGACCCTGACGGCTTCAACGAATACCTCCACTTTCATTCCCCGCTCTTCGACCGGACGTTCTTTCGCGGCATTCGCCAACTGAAGCCGGGCGAATTTCTCACCATTGATGAGCACGGAATCCGCTCGCAAACGTATTGGGAAGTCAACGAGTTCTCGACCACCGAACAGACTCCCGAGGAAGCGGTCGCGCACTTGAGTCGGTTGCTTGGCAAAGTCGTTGGCGATCAGTTGATGTCCGACGTTCCCGTCGGCGCGTTCTTCAGCGGCGGGATCGACTCCAGCGCCGTCGCCAGTTTCGCGACGAAGCACGGCAAGCGACCACTCTTGTTCGGCGCTCATTTCACCGGACAAGGTGTCATCGACGAGCGTCCGTATCAAGAAGACGCCGCGCGATCACTCGGCTTGGAACTGCATCTCACGACCGTCGATCCGCAGCGGTTTCCCTACGACCTGCCCAAGTTGCTCCACTCCCAGGATTGCCCGGTGATCGGTCCCGCGCTGTTGCCGATGCACCAAGTCAGCCAACTCGCCCGTAAGCACGTCACCGTCTGTCTGGGCGGTCAGGGTGCCGACGAAATTTTTGGAGGCTACGCGCGGTACGGTCTCACGCAGCCGTGGCGCACCGGCCTGAGCCTCTTGAAATCCAAACTCTGGGGCGGACGCAGCCTGCACGCGAACGGCTCAACCGAGGGTGCCGCGGTCGGAGGCAATCTCTGGAAGCAACTCACCGACATCCGCAATCTGCGCCGACTGATGGGGACCGTGCAGAACACGTTCAACTGGCAGGCGAATTACTTCAGCAACTTTGCTTTGGTCCCCGAGGGCCTGTGGCATCAGTTGCTGGCCGATCGTTCGATGGTGTCGCGGCAACGCTGCTACGACGTGTTTCGAGAACGAGTTGCCAAGTCGAACGCTCCCGATCCGGCGACGAAGGCGTTGCACTGGGACATCCAAGCGTGGCTCCCCGGCCTGTTCCACCAAGACGACCGCATGAGCATGGCGAACAGTTTGGAATCGCGCGTGCCGCTGGCCGATCCTCGGTTGGTGAAGTTCGCGTTCCAATGCGACTTCGGCCTGAAGATTCGCAATGGGGCGAGCAAGTGGCTGCTGCGACAAGCGGTGGCCGATGTCCTCCCCGAGAACGTCCTCAACCGACGCAAGGTCGGCTTCGACACACCGACCAAGAGTTGGATGCAGGGGATGCACTTCGACTTCGTGCGCGACACGCTCAGCTCTCAAGCGGCCCGCGAACGGGGCTGGTGGAATCAGGCGGGCGTGACCAAGCTCCTCGAGAGCCAATCGCACTTGTTCTGGCATGATGCCGTGTGGAAGACGTTGTGTACCGAAGTCTGGGCGCAACAGTTCCTCGATTCCAAGCCGCTGCAAATGTCCCACGGACTGAAGGACTCCCCGACACACGTCCGAGCCGCGTAGGACCGTCCTCGTTTAACCGCGTGGGCAACGCCCCGCGCGTCGAGCGACATGGAAAGCGGATTCGCCATCGACGCGCGGGGCGTTGCCCACGCGGTTAAACGAAATCATCTCGCCAATTCCCTACTCACAAACCGTTTCCCCTCACTGTCAAGGATGATGCCATGCACATTTTGCACGTGGTTGGTGCCCGCCCGAACTTCATGAAGGTGGCTCCCGTACTGAGAGCCTTCGCCACGCGATCCGGTGTTCGACAGACGCTGCTCCACACCGGACAGCACTACGACGCCAACATGTCGGACATCTTCTTCGAGCAACTCGGCATCCCGCGTCCCGACGTGGCGCTCGGGATTGGATCGGGTTCGCATGCGCAGCAGACCGCACAGGTGATGATGAAGTTTGAAGAGGCGGTGCTGGAGCGCAAGCCCGACTGGGTGTTGGTCTATGGCGACGTGAACTCGACCGTTGCCGCCGCACTCGTCTGTGCCAAGCTGCGGATCAAGGTCGCTCACGTCGAAGCGGGACTCAGATCATTCGATCGAGACATGCCGGAAGAATTGAACCGACTCGTCACCGATCAGCTCGCCGACTTGCTGCTCACACCGTCGAGTGATGGCGATGAGAACCTGTTGCGAGAAGGGATCCCGGCCGAACGGATTCGCTGCGTCGGCAACGTCATGATCGACACGCTCGTGCGACTGCTCCCTCAAGCGCGACTTCCCGAGATCGACCTTCAGTCGCGCTTCGCTCTCGTCACGCTGCATCGTCCGTCCAACGTCGATGAACCCGAGTCACTCCGCCGCATCTGGTCCGCGCTGTGCGACATCAGCGAGCAATGCCAGATTGTGTTCCCGGTTCACCCGAGAACCCGTACACGCATGGCCGATCTCGGCTTGAAGACCCCGAGTGGCAACAAGCTGCTGATGTTGGAGCCGCTCGGCTACCTCGAATGCCTCGCGCTGCAAAAACACTGCACGCTGGTGATCACCGACTCGGGCGGGATTCAGGAAGAGTCCACCTATTTGGGCATCCCCTGTTTGACTCTGCGCGAGAACACCGAGCGCCCCGTGACGATCACCGAAGGGACCAACGAGCTGATCGGTTCGGACATGCAGAAGCTGCGCAGCGAAGTGGCGCGCGTATTGAACGGCCAAGGGAAGAGCGGTCGCTGCCCGAACCTGTGGGACGGATCGGCCAGTGAGCGGATCGTCGATCTGCTGTTGAACACCGAACAACAGCGCGAAGCGATTCGCTCGGCGGCGTGAGACACGTAGGACGGGCACTCCTGCCCGTCCGGTCTGGACAACGAACAGCGGACGGGCAGGAGTGCCCGTCCTACACATCAGATCCTGACAGAAAGTTTCAGTTTTCATGGACGTACGGAAGTCTGGCAGCAAGTCGCGGCGGCGCTCTTCATCACGAAGCAGCAGCCGTCGCGATTTTGCCAACAACGTTTCGACCGACATGACCGCCTCGCCCAGATCGCTGTTCGAGGCCGTAACCGATGCCTGCTTCTGGATCACGTTCATGGGGATCGCGATCTGCCTGGGCGGTCGGGTGGCGATCGGCCAACTGGTGATGGTCTTGGGCGCGACGGCCACGATGGCGTGCTGGCTGCTGCACGCACTCACGTCGTCGAAGTCGCGTTACGTCTGGTCGGGAAGCGAATGGCTGTGGTGCGCCGGGATCCTCGTCGGGCTGACTCAGATCGTGCCGCTCCCGGCCGATTGGCTGCACTGGCTCTCGCCGCGCATTGTCGAAGTCCTGCCGATGTGGTTTGGCAAAGATCGAACGGCTCCGTTCGAGAACTCGTGGACGCGACTGTCGCTGGCTCCGTCGGAGAGTGAGTCGGGACTGGCCACGTTCATTGCTTACGCGCTGCTGTTCCTGGTGTTGGTCCAGCGGATCAAGACCATTCGCGATGTGGAACAGATGACGGGTCGCGTGGCGATCGTCGTCATCGGCATGATGGTCTTCGCGCAGGCTCAGTATCTGGCCAGCAACGGCAGTTTCTTCTGGGTCTTCCGCCATCCGTACATGGCGACGAACGGCTTTCCGTTGGGCTGCTTTACGAATCGCAATCATCTGGCGCAGTTCCTCGCGCTGGGAATCGGCCCGCTGATTTGCCTGATCTTGGGACGGATGCGGCGGCAGGAAGCGGACCAGGGAACATTGAACGCACTCCCGCGCGAACTACATCTCGCCACGTTGCTGCTCTTGTTTGCGGGTCTCATCGGCATCGTGCTGACCGTGCTGATGACTCAGTCGCGCGGCGGACTGCTGGCAGTCGCGTGTGGCCTGTTCATGAGCGTCGCGCTGATGTGCCGACTCGGCCTGCTCTCGATCAAGTTATTTGGCGGACTGCTGCTGGCTGCCGCCGCTGCGGGGACCGCCTTCTATTTCAACGGTTACGAAGTGCTGGCCGCTCGGTTGGAGACCCAAGGCACGGGCCGGACCGAAATCTGGCAGGCGAACATTGAGGTGGCTCAAGACTTCAAAGTGCTCGGTACGGGAGTCGGCTCGCACGCGGATGCCCATTGGTTGCGGCTGAACATTCCGCAAAGCGAAGGGGGCGAGTTCTCGCACGCCGAGAACGGTTACTTGCAGGTCGCGTCGGAAACGGGACTGACGGGGATCGCGCTGGCGTCGCTGTTCATCTTGGTCGCCGCCCGTTGGTGTTGGCGCGCGTTTCGTCATTCCGACGCGCGCGTGCAGACGCAAGCCGTCGCGGTGTCGGCGAGTCTGCTGGTGAACTTAGTCCACGCGGCGGGAGACTTCTTCTGGTACACGCCGTCGTGCATGTTGCTGCTGGCAATCCAACTGGCGGGTGCTTGCCGCTTGCAGCGGATGGCATTGGAAACCGACGCAAAGTTTGAGACCGACGAGACGATCGAACCGCGCGGCACACCGCGCGCGTTGTTCCTCGTGGCGGGGTGCGGTCTGGCAGCGACGGCGCTGTGGATGTTCGATCAGAAGTGGTGGCCCGCGCTGGCCGAACCGGATCGGATGCAGTACCTCACCGCTAAGGTCGCCGAGTTCCGCCACGAGGCCGGAGAGGAGGTCGATGCCGAAGATCGTGCCGCGACACGGCAGATCAAACTCAAATCGCTCTTCGCGGCCGCCAAACTCGATCGTCGGAACGGTCGCTTACAAGAGGAAGCGGCGGCGGGATGTTTGGAACTGTTTAACCTCCGGCAAGAACACTCCGAGAATCCGCTCGCCTTCGCGCAGATTCGAGACGCTGCGAAGGCTTCGCAATTTGAGTCACCGAAGGCACTCCAAGACTGGATGAAGATCGCTGTCGGCAGCAATCAGAAACTACTGTACACCGCACGGACTTTCCTCAAACGGGCACTCGCGTCCGAGCCGTTGCGGCCGCGCTCGTACCTCATGCTGGCCGAACTGAGCTTTCTCGGCACAGCACCCGAAGGCTTCGAGAAACAATGTTTGGACCAAGCTCTGCGACTGCGGCCACATGATCCCGACACGCTGTTCGAGGTCGGCAAGAACGTGTTGCTCGCGGGTGACATTGATGGTGCCCTCGTCCATTGGAAGGAAGCCTTCCATCGCAGCCGTCGCCTCCGCGTTCAATTAACCGAGGTGCTGGCGGGGCACGTCGATCCCGACTTCTTTCTGACGAAGCTCGACCCCGACTGGCAGACGCTCGCCATCGTCGCCACGGCCTACGACAAAGTTGGTCGCACCGCTGAAGCACAGACCGTGCGACAGGTCTTCATCGAACGGGGACTCCAGAGACTCAAGAGCCAGCAGCCGGACGAGGAGGTCGAGTCCACGCTCGCCAGTCTGCGCGAGGCCTACCTCGCTCAAGCGCAGCCCGATCGTTCGATCCGCCTGTTGACCAAATTTGAGAAGCGACTCCCCGACAGCTATCGGATTCGCTACCTGCTCGGCAAAGACCTCTACAACGAGCAGCGTCTTGTCGAAGCGGCCGAGTTTCTCGAATGGTGCGCGAGTCGCCAACCCGACGACGGCTGGCTGCAACAGGCCGCTGCCGAGTCGATCACCGAGCGGCTGAAGTCCCCCGCCGTCGCTCCGCGTACCAAGCGCGTCGCGCAGCAGGTCCGCTTCGAGCAGTAGCAGCCTGTTGAAAAACGTAGGGTAAGCCTCCGGCTTGCCCCTGTTTCAGCGGCATCTACGGGCAAGCGAGACGCTTACCCTCCGTTTTTCAACCGGGCGTTAGCGTAATCGCCATCTCCTGCCATTCGTTGGACACCTTCCTACCCTGTGAGGTTGCTGTTCGGCACTTCTCGCTGGTGGCGACGCTGCGTTAGGCAGGTTCTGCCGGTCCAATGAGTTGCGTCGAATTCTGCAGGGCCTTCGTCTGGACACGTCTCGGCGATTTCTTTATCTACCGCGCGACGATCTCCCCCCTCAAAATTCATTGCCAAACACGTCACCTGTTGACGGCACGGACGCCGTCTTTGCGGAGGCACGGATGCTCCTCGACCGCACAAACCTTGCCGCAACCGACGCGCCCCAACGCGGACGGACGACCTCCGCGCTGGGGTTGGTGTTTCCGGTGTTGCTCGTGCTGTCGGTGTTGGTCGTGATTGTGCCGGTCCCGCCGATGGTGCTGGACCTGCTGTTGGCCGCGAACATCACGGCGTCGGTGGTCATTCTGTTGACGACCGTCTTCGTGGCGAAGCCGCTCGACTTCAGCGTCTTCCCGTCGCTGTTGCTGATCGCCACGCTGGCGCGACTCGTTCTGAACGTCGCTTCCACGCGATTGATTCTGACGCGCGCGGCCACGCACGAAACTCGGGCGGCGGGCGAAGTGATCGAAGCGTTCGCGAAGTTCGTTGCGCAAGATCAATTGATGGTCGGATTGATTCTGTTTGCCATCGTGGTCGTGATTCAGTTCGTCGTGGTGACGAAAGGGGCGACGCGACTCAGTGAAGTCGCCGCGCGATTCGCACTCGACGGGATGCCGGGCAAGCAGATGGCGATCGATGCCGACTTGAACGCCGGACACATCACCGCAGCAGAAGCCCGTTCGCGCCGGGCCGAGATCGCCGCTCAAGCCGACTTCCACGCCGCGATGGATGGAGCCGGAAAGTTCGTGCGCGGCGACGCGCTGGCGGGCATCCTCATCACACTGATCAACATCGTGGGAGGACTGATTGTCGGCATCGCGCAGCACGGGATGGCTCCGGCACGAGCGGTCGAAGTGTTCACGATGCTCACGATCGGCGATGGCCTCGTGACGTTGATCCCCGGATTTTTAATCGCGCTCGCGGCGGCGCTGCTCGCCACACGCTCGTCGTCCGAATCGAACTTGTCGCGCGACATGATCGGTCAGACCGTACGCGAACCGGCCGCGCTGTACCTCGCGTCGGTCATGCTCATCGCACTGGCGTTCACGGGGCTGCCGATGCTGCCGTTGCTGGTCCTCGGCGTCGGTTGTGCCCTCGTGGGTGAGAACCTGCGACGGCAACAACGACTCGCCGAAACGGTTCACGCACAACAAGCCACCGTCGCCGCGCAACAGAGTTCGATCCAGCCCGCCGCGCGTCCCGAAGACCAGTTGCTGGTCGAACCGATTGAACTCGAACTCGGCTTCCGACTGATCCGTCTCGCGAACCCTGATGCCGGCGGCGACCTGCTTGATCGCGTGACCAAGCTGCGTCATCGGATTGCTCAAGAGTTGGGAATCATCCTGCCCAAGGTGCGGATTCGAGACAACCTGTTGGTGAAGGAACGCGGCTATCAGATCAAGCTGCGTGGCGTGACGATTGCCTCGGGCGAAGTCCAGCCGGATGGGTTGCTCGCCGTCGATACCGGTGGCGTGAGCGGTGAGCTACCCGGTGCTGCGGTGGAAGAACCGGCGTCGCATCGCGCGGCAAAATGGATCGACGTGACTCAAGCCGACCGGGCGCGCGAGTTGGGTTACAAGATCGTCGCACCGGCGAACGTCGTCGTCGCACATCTGGCCGATGTGGTGCGGTCTCACGCCGATGAACTCCTCACGCGCGAGCAGGTTCATCAGTTGCTCGACAACCTGCGGCAGACCTCGCCCAGGGTGGTCGAAGAGTTGGTTCCCGCATTGCTCAAGCCGTCGCAGGTCCATCAGGTACTCGGCAACCTGCTGTGCGAACGAGTCCCGGTGCGAGACCTCGAAACGATTTTGGAAACGCTCGGCGATCACGCGGATCGAACGCGAGACACAACGCTGCTGACCGAGTTCGCGCGACAGGCACTCAGCCGCACGATCTGTCAGCCGTATCGAGACGCCGCCGGAACGCTGCACGCCATCACGCTCGATCCGGCACTCGAAGACATTCTCGCCGACGGCTACGAATCGACCGAACGCGGCCCGGTCATCAAGCTGACGCCGCAAGTTATCGAGGGCGTCGCTCACGAGTTGGCTCGGCAACTGAAGCGACTCGTGCGCGCGGGGCATCTCCCCGTCGTCGTCTGCGGCGCGAAGGCGCGGCGCAGCGTGAGATACATCACCGCGGGACCGCTCCCGAAATTGGCGGTCCTCAGTCTGAGTGAGATTCCCCGCGAGACGCGCGTCGAGTCGCACGGCCAAGTGCCACTGAACGCGGTGAAACTGCCGGTGATGAAGGCGGGGGTCGGGGGACAGGGGGCAGCAGTCCGAAGTCTGACAACGGTGGACAACGTCGTTCCCGCGTTTTCGTAGTCGATCACACAACCCCACCGGGCTGGCCCCGGTGGAATCAGGTCTCTGCACTACTGTCCGTCACGTTCCAAACGTGGTCTTGAGTAGTGCAGAAACTCGCGAGCCACCGGGGCCAGCCCGGTGGGGTCGCAGGTGACAAAGTTCACGTCACTGGTGACAGAGTTCAAACTGCCTGCTGAACCGAGGTGTTTATGGCCGACAACATTCGATCTTTTCGAGCCGCTTCGGTGGAAGACGCACTCGCGCAGATTCGTCGTGAGATGGGTCACGAGGCGGTCGTCGTCGAAACGAAGCAACTCTCCGGGCGCGGCCTCTTCTCGTGGTTTGGGTCTCAGTCCGAGGTCCAAGTCACGGCAAGCGTCGGAACGTCGAATCACCGTTCGTCGAAGTCGCAGCGCAGCGCAGGGTCTCTTCCGCTGGTCATGCAGCCCACGACTCAAGGAACCGTGGCGGCCGCAGCCGCTCAAGCGCGACGCCGCGGCACAACGACGACTCTTCCCCCGCTAGCCCAAGCATTGCCGGAGCGGCCGTGCCCCGTGGTCGAACAACTTGAGATTGACCGTTTGAGTTCGTTTCACCGCAGGGGCAACGTCCCGCGCGTCACGGAGCCAAACGAACTCGAAGGCCGCTCGACGCGCGGGGCGTTGCCCACGCGGTTAAACGACCGAATCGGACTCGCCCAAGTTGTTCAACCACACGTTCAGATCGACGCACAGGTTCGGGAAGTCAAACCGGAAGCCGTTCCTCCCAACGACATCGAACAGCGACTCGACGCGCTCCACAAAATGATCGCCGAGTTAGGACGACAGACGCGTCCGCGTGGTCTCGTCGAGATTCCGCCCGGTCTGTTCGCGCACTACCTCGCGCTGATCGAGGGGGATGTCGAAGATGAGATCGCTCGTGAACTGATCGCGAAGTTGCAACAGCACGCGACGCCGGAACAACTCGACAACACGGCCTCGACGACCGCGCTCCTCACGGCACTCGTCGAACGCGAGATTCGTTGCACCGAGCCGCTGCTGCCGAAGCGCGGCTACCGGCGCGTCGCGATGCTGGTCGGCCCGACCGGCGTCGGCAAAACGACGACCATCGCCAAGCTGGCGGGACGTTTCGGTTTGGAGGGCGATCTGCGCGTCGGCCTCATCACCGTCGATACCTATCGCGTGGCGGCCGTCGATCAACTGAGAACGTATGCCGAGATCATCGACCTGCCACTGCAAGTCGTCTCCAGCCCGGATGAATTTCCCGCCGCGTTGGAGCAGTTCGCTGAGTTCGATCTGGTCCTGATCGACACTGCCGGACGCAGCCCACACGACGATCGGCAGTTGGAGGAACTCAAACAACTCGTGGCGGCCGCGTCACCCGACGACATCTGCCTCGTGCTGAGTCTTGCCTCCGGCGCGAAGTCACTCCGCACGACCGCCGATCGATTCGCAGCAGTGCGACCGACCTCATTGATTCTGACCAAACTGGATGAAGCGGCGGGCTGCGGCGGATTGCTGTCGGTCTCACGCGACATCGCGATCCCCATCTCCTACTTCACCCTGGGACAGGAAGTCCCGCGCGACATTGAACCGGCCAATGCCTGCCGCGCCGCTCGGCTGGTCCTCGGCCGAGACCGACTCGGACACCAACCTGCAGCGTAAGCGAGGAGGTGGCGATCCCGACCATGATTTCGATTTGAGACAAAGCAGAAGCCCCTCACCCAAACCCGCATTATTCATGAGGAACCACGAAATACTCGAAAGACACGAAATGTACCTCGCGCGGCCAAGAATGAGGCCATTGCGTCGTTTAACCGCGTGGGCAACGCCCCGCGCGTCGAGCGATGTCGAACGCTGTCGTGCCATCGTCGGGCGGGGCGGTGCCCACGGGGTTAAA
>JAYSQC010000464.1:0-9321 GCA_043721755.1 Schlesneria sp. | reverse complement strand
CCAGTAACCCGCAGCGTAAGCGAGGGAAACAAAGGGAAACGCCTCTTGTCATCGCCCTCGCTTACGCTGCGGGTTAGTAAAGTAAGTGCCATTGGGCGTAAGCCCCCCGGTTCTGGCAACGAAGGGCTGACGCCCAAGAACCGGGGGGCTTACGCCGCCCCGCTCGGAGGTCTCATGAGAGACCGCGCGAGGTATCGCGATTAGCCAGAGATTACCCACCCAACGGTTCTACGGTTCTTTTCCGCTCTTAGCTCACCGCTAAGAGCTATTCGCTAAAAGCTCCCCTCATGATTCACACTCCGTCCACGATGTCGGTTGTCGTGTTTGCCATCTTCGTGGCGTTCACGCTCGGTTTGAGTTTTTACTTCGCGGCGAAGACCAAATCGGCGGCGGGCTACTTCGCGGCGGGAGGTCAGATTCACTGGTTCGTGAACGGCGTGGCCTTCGCGGGGGACTATCTGTCAGCAGCGTCGTTCCTCGGGATTTGCGGACTGGTCGCGTTCTATGGTTACGACGGTTTTTTGTATTCCATTGGCTACTTGGCGGGGTGGGTGGTGGCGTTGTTCGTCGTTGCCGAACCACTCAAGCGACTCGGCAAGTACACGTTCGCCGACGCGCTCAACAGCAAGTTTCAATCACGCGGCATCACGCTGTCGGCGGGCATCAGCACGCTGGTCGTGAGCGTCTTCTATCTGATCCCGCAGATGGTCGGAGCCGGGTCGCTCATCAAGCCGCTGCTGGGGTACTCGCATGAAGTGGGCGTCGTCATGGTCGGTGTGGTCGTCGTGTTGATCGTGGCGACGGCGGGGATGGTGAGCACCACTTACGTGCAGTTCATCAAAGGCTCGTTGCTCGTGCTGTTCAGTACGATCTTGACCGGAATGATTCTGACTCGCGGGTTGACCGTGGACGACCGCCCTGAGTCGATGCAGCCACAAACGATTCTCACCAAGCCCGACGGGACGAAACTCGTCAACGGGAAGCCGCACGGCCACAAAGCGGGCGAGGCCGATCTACGGCCGGTCGGTCACATCAGTCGGCTGCCGGATGGCCTGAAAGCAACGGGACCACTCAGCCCGGCAGGCTATCTCGCGACGTTACAGAGAAGCGATGTCGTCACCTGGAAGACGGAGACCACCAAGACCGAGGCTGGCGTACTCGTGACCTTCACACCGCAAGTGACTCCCGGTGAGAAGCTGCTTCGTGCCGGCAACAGTCCAACGTTCAAGGGGCTGCAAACGGGCTTGCTGGTGGATCGGTTGAACTTCATTTCGTTGATGCTCGCGTTGTTCGGCGGCACGGCGTCACTGCCGCATATTTTGATTCGCTACTACACGGTGAAGGACCAGGCGGCGGCGCGGCTCTCCACGGTGGTCGGCATCGCGACGATCGGCTTCTTCTACGTGCTGACGCTGTTCCTCGGACTGGGTGCGATGACGAGCGGCACGCTCGATCTGACCGACAACAACATGTCGGCCCCGCTGTTGGCAAAGAGCTTCGGTGAATTGCTGTTCGCGATCATCTCGGCCATTGCTTTCACCACGGTCCTCGGCACCGTGAGCGGTCTGATCGTCGCGGCCAGCGGCGCGGTTGTTCACGATCTCATGACGAGCGTCCTGCGAATTCACATGGCCGACCACAGCAAAGTGCGCGTCGGCAAAATCGCGGCGGTGATCGTGGGAATCATCGCGATCCTACTGGGCATCCTCTTCAAAGGCATGAACGCCAGCTTCCTCGTGGGGTGGGCGTTCAGCGTGGCCGCGTCGGCCAATCTCCCTTCGCTGGTGATGCTGCTCTTCTGGAAGAGGACGACGAAGCAGGGGATTACGGCGGCGATCTTCGTCGGGATGATTAGCTCACTCAGTTGGATCCTGCTCAGCGCCGAGTCCTTCGAGAAGGTCTACAAGTACACGGCCGCACAAGCAGCGGAAATGTCATGGGTGCCATTCAGCCAACCGGGCTTGGTGACGATCCCGCTCGGGTTCCTGACATTGGTCGTCGTGTCGCTCATGACAAAACGTCAGCCGCTGGAAAGCTGAACGCGGCAAGATTGCGAAGCGTCAGTCATCGGCCTCGAAAAGAGTACGGCCTTCCGCAGGAGATAACTCGCGCGGAAGGCCGTGTCTGTTTCTCAGGGCAGTGACGAGTCCGGAGTAATACGTGTCTCGGGTTCAGGGCCGGCTCTCAGAAATGAATTTCGCACTCGGGAAGCAGCTTTCTCAGCTTCATAACCCCGGCCTGTGTACACTTGGTGTCGAAAACTTCCAGCGTTCTGAGCTTCTTGTGCCCCACCAGTTGCCCCAGTGACACGTCGTTGATTCCGGTTCGTGACGCGAGCAGCACCTCCAATTCATCGCAGGCTTTGAGAGCGGTGAAGGCCTTTGGCCCCGTAATGCTTCCGCAGTCATTGATGTTGATGTACTTCAGGTTTTTCATACCCGACACAATCAGCGTGAAGCCCTGATCGTTGATCCCCGCCACCATTTGCAGGTCGATGTGTTCGAGTGACTTCATGGTGTTGATCGCCTTGGCCCCCTTTTCCGTCATGGGCGTGACGGAAACTCCGAGCAGCTTCATGTTCTTCAGCCCGCCCCCCTTGGTGACCGCCAAGAAGCCCTCGCTCGTCACTCCGCTGCGGTTGATGTTGAGTTCTTCCAAGACCTCCAGCTTGGCCAGCGCGGCCATTCCCGAATCGGTGATCCCGGCACAATCGCGGAAATTCAGCCGCCGGAGCGTACGTGCCTCGCAGATGAGATCGAGCGTGACATCATTCAAACCGGGGGTCACTTCAAAATTGAGTTCTTCGAGGACGGGCATCTTGCCAATCGCGGCGAAGCCGTTGGGCGTCAACCTGCACCCCTTGATCTCCAGTTTTTTCAGATTCGGACAAGCATTGAGTACGGTGAGGCCGTCATCCGAAATCGACGTGCCGTTCAGCGAGAGTGAGGCCAACATCGGCACCTGGGTCAAATGCCGCATGACTTCGTTGGAGACATTTGTCGAACTGAGGTCTAGCGAGTTCAATGCGGGCAGTTTGCTCAGGTTCGCCAAGCCCGCTCCGGTGAGGAGGCCACTACCGCTCGCATTGATCTCCGTGACCGTCTCCAAACCTTCGGTCAAGGTGCCCAGTTCCGCGAGCGTGGCGTCGGAGATTTCATGCGACTTCAACGAGCGAAAGGTCGCCAAGACCACGGCGGCATTGGGCTTGGGGGGCGGGGCCGGAACCACCGTTGGCTGAACCGGAGGGGGAGCCACGATGACGGGGGCCGGTTGCGGAGCAGGCTGTTGGGTCAGTTCATTCCACGTCGGGACTTTGCCGCAACCCGTTGCGAAGGAAACCGGCAGCAGGACAGCCAACCCACACGCCCACCGAACCCTTCGGTTCTTCAGCACACTGTTTTGCATCACAAGTCCTCTCACTGAAACCACCTGATGAATCGAACACTTGAACAAAACTGCGGAGCAAACTGCGGCAATCCAACGCCAAGTTCTGCGTCGATGTCCTTTGATGACGGGCAGTATCGAGTGATCTCTTGTGGCGTCAAGTCGCGAAGCCTTGAACTGACAACGGTGCTGCCGGTCGCGGCCTGATCCCGATGCCGTCAGCGAAACCAAGCGTGCGAGTCACCCCCACTGGAAATCCACGCCGACGCCTTCCAGCAGGGCCAGCGCCTTGTTGAGTCTGCGAAAGCTGTAGGGTGGGACCAGCGGCGCTTCGCCGCGCCGGCCCACCATGATTTCTCGACGATTTTCGATGGTGGGCCGGCGCTCGAAGCGAGCTGGTCCCACCCTACGTTGAAAAAGACGATGGCCCTGCGCCGTCCAGCACGCTTCATTCCCAACGTCGAAGAGCGTTCTTAGAATGCCGAACCTCGTTGAAAGGCGGCACCTCCCCAAGGGAGATTTCCCGTTGTTGCCTGATCATTGCCATTTACGAAGTCGTCTCCGTTGCCAGGCGTTTTTTCGCTGAATCCGTGTGGTAAACGAGCCACTTCATTCTTACTCATTCGCTCTTCCGAGATTGTGTGCCGATGTTTCAGAAAGTTGCCGACGCCGAATTCATCAAGGGTGAGCATGAAGTCCTCAAGTTCTGGACCGAGCGATCCATCTTCGCTCGCCTGCAGCAGCAGATCGCCGGACGGAAGCCGTGGAGTTTCATTGATGGTCCCATGACGGCCAACAACCCAATGGGCGTGCATCACGCTTGGGGACGTTCGTACAAGGATGTCTTTCAACGCTACCGCGCGATGTCGGGGTACGACCTGCGCTACCAGAACGGCTTCGACTGTCAGGGCCTGTGGGTCGAGGTCGAGGTCGAGAAGCAACTGGGCCTCGGCGCGAAGTCGCAGGTCGAAGCCTATGGCATCGACAAGTTTGCGAACGAGTGCAAGAAGCGGGTCTTGAAGTACGCTGCCATCCAAACGGAGCAGTCGATCCGACTCGGCTACTGGATGGAGTGGGACGATCCCGCGCAGCTTCGCAAACTGGCGGAAGCGATCGGCACCGACGAGGTCGTTTCGTTCACGCCGCCGAAGCGTCCGGACGAGGTCTTGCGCGACAAGGCCGAAGCGATCGTCGCGAAGCTCGGCAACCCCGACTGGGGCGGCAGCTACTTCACGTTCTCAACCGAGAACAACGAAACGATCTGGACATTCCTCAAGAAGTGCTTCGAGCGTGGCAAGGTCTACCGCGGCCACGACGTGATGCCGTGGAGCGGTCGCGGCGGCAGTGCCTATTCCCAAATGGAAGTCGCCGATGGCCGCAAGCTGACGGTGCATCGGTCGGCTTTTGTGCGGTTCCCGATCTTGCGGAAGGTTGATCATCGGACAGATCCGACTGATCGGTCGGATCCGTCCGATAGTCGGCAGTCACCGAGCACCAGTGAATTCTTGCTCATCTGGACGACGACCCCGTGGACGCTGACCAGCAACGTCGCGGCGGCGGTCAACCTGGACCTGGACTACGTGAAACTGAAGGCGAAGCGCGACGGAGCGATCTATTACTTCGCGAAGGACAACCTCGACTTCCAGCGATTGGCTACCGAGTTCAAAGATGGCTTCGGGCGTGAAGAGTGGGCGTGGCCGAAGTCGGTTCCCAAGCTGAAGACGCTCTCGCAAATCTTCAAAGAGAACGGCGGCTTCGACATCGAAGGCACGCTCAAGGGAGCCGAGATGATCGGCTGGCAGTACGCCGGTCCGTTCGATGATCTTCCCGCGCAATTGGCTCCCGGTGGAGTCCCAGAAGAACCGCGACTCGGCGACAAGACGGGAGTCTTCTGCCATCGCGTGATCGACGGCGGTCGTGACTTCAAAGGGAGCGCGAACGTCGTCGCAGGAGAAGGCACGGGCATCGTTCACATCGCGCCGGGGTGCGGTGATGTCGATCATCAGCTTAGCGCGGCGGAGGGGATCGTGGGGATTGCACCGCTCGGCGAAGACGGTTGTTTCATTGAAGGCTTTGGCGAGTTCACCGGCAAGTCGGCGACCGACCCGGCCACGGTGGACCTCGTGTTTGCGAAGCTCAAGGAGAAGGGGCTGCTGCTGAATGTCGAGCAGTACCCGCACATCTATCCGCACTGCTGGCGCACGGGCGATGAACTCGTGTTTCGTCTCGTCGATGAATGGTTCATCAACATGGACTGGCGTGAGGAGATCATGGACGTCACCGATGCGATCCGCTGGCTCCCTGAGAGCATTCAAGGGGGAGAGCGGGAGCGCGAATGGCTGACCAATATGCGCGACTGGATGATCTCGAAGAAGCGTTACTGGGGCCTCGCCCTGCCGATCTGGGTCGATGAAGACGAATCGGTTCCTTGGACCGACCCCGCCAAGTTTGAAGTGATCGGTTCGCTGGCCGAACTCAAACAACGAGCACTCGACGGCGGCGCAGGTTGGGACGAGTTCGAGGGTCATACTCCTCACAAGCCGTGGATCGACAAGGTCAAGATTCGCAGTCCGAAGACCGGCAACCTGATGACGCGCGTGCAGGATGTCGGCAACCCGTGGCTCGACGCGGGGATCGTGCCGTTCAGCACGCTGGGCTTCAACACGCACCCTGATTATTGGCGCAAGTGGTTCCCCGCCGATCTCGTCACGGAATGCTTCCCCGGCCAGTTCCGCAACTGGTTTTATTCGTTGCTCTCGATGGCGACGATGATGCGATCCGACGAACTGAGCGGCACGGCGCTAGCCGCCGGTGGATCGTCCGAAACGTCGTCAATACCACTATCCACGACACCGGCGGCTAGCGCCGTGCCGCTCACGCCCGAGCAAAAGCGACCGTTCAAGACGCTGCTCGGCCATCGTCTCGTGATGAACGAAGCGGGCAAGCCGATGCACAAGTCGGACGGCAGCGCGATCTGGTTCGAGGAAGCGGCCGAACAAATCGGCGTGGACACCATGCGCTGGATGTACCTCCAGCAGAACCCGGCCAGCGACCTCCGCTTCGGCACGCGGCACCCCGACCAGCCGGTGACGCTGCAAACCCCGAACGGCCCGACCGACCTCACCATCGACGGCGTGAAGACGCATCTCGTCACCAGCACCCCCGCCGACGAAACGCGCCGCATGGTCCTGATCCCGCTCTGGAACAGCTACGCCTTCTTCGTGAACTACGCGCGGCTCGACGAGTTCGATCCGACCGCGCCGCTGGTCCCGATCGCCGCGCGCCCCGAGATCGACCGCTGGATCCTCTCGAACCTCCAAGCCCTGACGAACGGGATGCGTGCCGCACTCGACGATTACAACTCCCCCGAAGCCTGTCGCCTCGCCGCCGCCTTCATCGACGACCTGTCGAACTGGTACATCCGCAGGAACAGGCGGAGGTTTTGGCGCAGTCGCAAGACATTGGCGGGTTCACCCGCAGACTTGAGAGCGGATGCTCGAAATGCCGCCAGCCGGGGTCGAGAAGTTCCGTCAGACACAACGACCGTCCCCGTCGATGCTTCAGGGAAGTCCATCGAATGGGCGTACGGCGATTGGGACGCCGACAAGCTCGCCGCGTACCAAACTATGTACGAGGTTCTTGTCACCCTGACGAAGCTGCTCGCGCCGCTGGTGCCGTTTCTGAGTGAGCGGATGTACCAGAACTTGGTGAGAGGCGAAGGGGCAAGGGCTGAGGGGCAAGCGACGGAAAAATCCTCGTCCCCATCTTCTCCCTCAGCCCTCAGCCCTCAGCCCTCAGCCCCCGAATCCGTCCACCTCTGCGACTACCCCGAGGCCGACGCCGCACTGCTCGACACGGACCTCAACGCGCGGATGGCCACGGCACAGGCGGTCGTCGCGTTGGGCCACAAGCTGCGTGACATGGCTGATCAGCGGGTGAGGCAGCCGTTGGCCGAATTGCGAGTCTCATCGAGCGATCCCGCCGCGCGGGACGCCATCGAGCGGCTGGCCGATGTCATCCGCGAGGAACTGAACGTCAAACAACTGACCGTCGTTGAGAGCCTCGCCGACATCGTGAAGTACACGTACAAGGCGAACCTCAAAACGCTCGGCCCGAAGTACGGCAAGCTGCTGAACGTCCTGCGAGAAAAGCTGCCGTCTGTCGATACAAAGAAACTCGCCCCGTTGAGGTCCGGCGAATCGGTCACGATCACGCTCAACGGTCACAAGATCACGCTCGCCCCCGATGACGTGCAGGTCGGCACCGAACAAGCCCCCGGCTGGGTCAGCGGCGACGACCGAGGCATCCAACTCGCGCTCTCCACGTCGCTCACGCCCGCCCTCGTCCGAGAAGGCATGGCCCGCGACTTCATCCGCCAAATCCAGCAGCTTCGCAAAGACGCGAACTTAGAAATCGAAAACCGCATCCGCGTGAGCTACTCGGCCACCGAAGGGGACATCGAAACGATGCTCCAAGAATGGTCCGACCTCATCCGTGGAGAAACCCTCGCCGACAGCCTGGCCTCATCCAACAACGCTCACGCCGATGCCAAACCGATCAACGTGGGAGACGCCAAGGTCTCGGTGTGGATTGAGAAGGCGTGACGACTCCGCAATTGAAGTGAGTACAATCCAACGTGGTCATCTTTCCAAAGGATCCGCCATGCCGATGCACGATTGGACACAGGTTGAGGCTGGGATTTTTCATGCGTTTCATCATGAGTGGATTTCCGAGATTTCACGGGCGTTGAATGGGGGCTTGCTTCCCTTTGACTACTACGCCTTGCCCGAGCAGATCGCGGCGGGCTTCGGCCCGGATGTCTTGGCGCTTCAGGGCGGGGACAGCGATCTCGGTGGCGATGCGGGCGACTTCGCGGGCGGTCACAGCGGTGGAACGGCCACCGCATTGCAGGCCCGGCCGCGCACGCGCACGGTCGTGGAGACCGAGGCGGCGTTCTATCGTCGTCAGAAGAGTACGGTCGTCGTGCGGCACTCCAGCGGTGATCGAGTGGTCGCGATGCTGGAGATCGTTTCGCCCGGAAACAAGTCGAACAAACACGCCTTTCGGGCGTTCATCGACAAGGCGTGCGAACTGTTGGAGCGGCGCATTCACCTGCTGATCGTCGATCCTTTTCCTCCGGGACCGCGCGACCCACAAGGCGTTCATGCTGCCATCTGGGAGCAGATCGAAGCGGAGTCGTACCAGCCGCCTGCCGACCAGCCGCTGACGCTCGTCGCGTACGAATGCGATCTCCTCACGCGGGCCTACATCGAACCGACCGCCGTCGGGCAGCCGCTCCCTGCGATGCCACTGTTCCTCGAACCGAACGGCTGCGTGATGGTCCCGCTCGAAGAGACCTACTCGACCGCCTTCGCCGTCATGCCGCACCGCTGGCGTAGCGTGCTGGCGGCGGATTGATGCCACTGACTTCTGTGGTGCATTCGCTCCGCGAATGCCTGCGGTGATGAGTTCGGTTTACACTGCCTAGCGATGGCCGACGGATTGGCTGGGCAATCGCGGAGCGAATGCACCACAGAAGATGGGCACTACAAAAAGACCGGCGTGTTCCAATTGAGGTGATGCCATGTTTCAGACTCGGATCGACGATGGTGGGCGGCGAAGTGGGCTGACTCGCGTTGAGGTGGCTGTGCTGATTGGAATCGTTGCGTTGCTGGCGGCGTTTTTTGCTCCGGCTGTTCGGACATCAGGACCAGTGGCAAAAAGGCTCGAGTGCCTGAACAACATTCGCCAAATCGGCATTGCGATGCACAGCTACTCATCAGCGTACAACGGCGAGCTTCCACCATTGGTCGATCACTACGTCGTCAAACGCGGCGACGCTCAGAGGCTATCCGAAAAGTTTTGTCTTGTTTTGTAGGTTCAGGCTGCGGCGACGGGTTTGTGGTCTCGGTAGTGAAACTGGGGTGTGTTGTGTGG
>JAYSQC010000463.1:0-2011 GCA_043721755.1 Schlesneria sp. | reverse complement strand
CCCCGCCGCTCCCCAAGAATCGGGAGACGACTGGGGCGCGGGAATCCTGTAACGGGCGGAACAGAACCGGCTGCGGCATCGTTTGACCGGCAAGAATCTCCGCCGACGATTGCAGTCCCGACGGCGGCATCGCCGTAGCCCATGCTTCAGCCCGGAGGGCGGCAGATGGTAGCCCACGGCGCGAGCCGTGGGTTGAGAGGCAAGGGGACGACAATAGCCCGGAGGGCGACACTCCGATCAACCTTCGACTTCCTTCGGTGTGTCGCCCTCCGGGCTGTGGGAGCCGCTTGACACTCCCCCACGGCTTGTGCCGTGGGCTACCTTCTGCCGCCCTCCGGGCTGATGAACTCTCGTCGAATTCCACCTTGAGAAACATCGCCGTGAGCGATGTAGGCTTAGCAGCCTGTTGAAATATAGAAGCCTGAAGCGCGAGCGAAGGATTTCTGAGCCGAATTCGACCGCATTTGCGACATCCTTCGCTTGCGATTCAAGCTTCTATTCCCTTTTTCAACAGGCGGTTAGCGCGGCCGCCCCATCGAGCGTGACTCGTTGACGCTCGCGGTTCGGCTGAAATCTGCCGGGACCACTCCGTCGCGGGCGAATACCTGCGTAGGGGAATCGCCTGCGCGACGAACGGCCAAGTCGCGGGTGGCGAGTTGGTTTCGCAATTCGGTCCAAAGGCTTTTCGGTTCTGTTGCGGTTTGGCTGGCGGAGGCCATACGTGCCATGGCTTGCACGCCGCCGATGTCCTCGCCAGCAAAAGTTCGCACTGTGGCGAGGCATTCCCAATCGCGTTCGGATGCGTCGCGGTGTTCGATCGCTCGGCCGAGTGTTGCGGCGGCGTCGGCCCATCGTTCCGCGGCGGCGTATCCAAGACCAAGACGCCACTCGGCGTTGGCGAGTTGTTCGGGAGTCGCCTGCGGTTGTTGCGTCGCATCGCGCAGCAGTGGACATGCTTGGTCGGGATTCCCACGTCGGATGTGAACTTCAGCCAGTTCCAGCTTCGCGTCAAGACGATCCGGTACGAGTTGTGACAGCAGAATGTAGGACGCGAGAGCGGGTTCGAGTTCACCACGGGCGGAGTCCACGCGGGCCTTCACGAAGAGGGCGTCGGTCGAATTCGGATCGAGACGCAGCGCGTGTTCCGCCGACAGAGCCGCCGCCGCGAGGTTCTTGTTTTCAAATAAGAAGGTCGCTTGCTGAGACCTTAGCTTCGCGTCACGCGGATGAAGTTGGACCAATGCGGCAAGCTCGGCCAATGCATCGTCCTGACGTCCGCCACGCCACATCGCTTCCGCCAGTTGGCGACGCGTTCCTGCATCTTTGGGGCGATTGTTGACGGCCTCATTCAATAACAACTCGGCCTGATCCGGCCAGCCCTGCTCCTGCGCTGCGCGAGCCTGATCGCACAGGGAACTGCATTTCTCGGAACGGCGTGTCATGCGTTCCTGAAGCGCGGAGCAGCCTGAAGCTCCGACGAACACCCCGGCGATTGCTACCGCCAGTAAGACTCTTTCGGATGACCACGACAAACGCTTACACGAACCTGGCCAATGAGCGCACTCACCCCGAAACCAACTCGTCAGGAGTACGGCTCGGATCACAATGGAAGATCGGGTGAAAAGAGAGTGTTGAGGCATGGCCAACAACTGCAAGCGGGGCAACCTCGAAGTGAGGCGGGACCGTACCAGACACTTCAAAATGCGGCTAGATGAAGTCGATAGCTTGCGGCGCGAGCGACAACGGCTTCGTTTGAACGCGTGGGCGACGCCCCGCGCACTAAGGCGAGCAGCAGGAAATGATTGACCCGTAGGATGGACGCCTCGTCCGTCCGAGCTTGCCCAGATGTGCCGGACGGACGAGGCGTCCATCCTACGTTGCAGGTACGAGAACTCTTGCCGCTCGCCCTCTTTTTTTCGGCTCTCCGCCATTTGTGTTGGATGCTTGAGTGAGCGGCATGGCGCTAGCCACCGGTGTACGCGAAAACGACCGGCGGCTAGCGCCATGCCGC
>JAYSQC010000462.1:0-33242 GCA_043721755.1 Schlesneria sp. | reverse complement strand
CCGACAATCGAAGCCTGACGCGCAAGCGAAGCCTGGGATCTCGAGCATCCTTCGCTTGCGCGTCAGGCTTCGATGGGTCTGCTTTTTCTTGCCGCTCGCCTTATTTCAGTTGCTCGTTCAGCTTCTTTGCGAGTTCGTGATCGGGTTTTTGTTTGAGGACTTCATCGACGAGTTTCTGGGCGTCGTCCTTGCGGTCGGATAACAAAAAAGTCTCGGCGAGGTTGAGTTGGAGGTCGGGGTCTTTGGGTTTGAGTTCGAGGGCGGTTTCGAATTCGGTGATCGATTGCGGGAGTCGGTTGAGTCCGCGGAGGGATTCGCCCAAGAGACGGTGAACGTCGGCATCCAGCACGTCGATGTGCAGCGTCAGTTTGGCGTACTTGAACGACTCGTCGAAGTTGCCGTCGGCAAGGGCCATTTCGGACAGGGCTTTTCGGGGGGCGGGGTCATCGGCTTCGAGGTAGACCAGTTTTTCGAGGGACTCGCGACGGCGGGCCTTGTCTCCGGTTAGCTTGGCAGCGGCGGCCGTTCCCTTCCACCAGTCGCTGTTGTCCGGGAAGTGTTGCTGGCCGAGTTTGCACAGGGCAAAAGCCTCATCGGGCTTTCGCTGTTTCAAGCGGACTCGCAGGAACAGTTCGAGCAAATGCCGGTTCGGATGTTCTTGGTTGAGGGCCGGATCCAACGTCTTCGCCGCTTCGTCGAACTTGTCGTCTCGAACCAGCAAGGCCGCGACGACGAACGCGGCGACGGGCTGAGTCTGGTCCTGCTTGAGAACTTCCTTCGCGATGGTGCGGGCCTTGTCTCGCTCGCGAATGAACAGCAGCAGCCGCGCGTAATCGGCGGCGGCTTGGGCGTCGGACTTGTTCTTCTCGTACGCCTTCTCGATCTGCGACGGCTTCAGTTCCGGCTCGGACTCGGTTTGCTTGAGGCCCGCGACCAGCTTATCGAGGAATTCTTTGTAGCCCGTTTCAAAGTCGGCCTTCTCGACGCCGAAGACCTCGGGGACCGCCTGGTCGGTCGTGCGGTTGCGGCGGTAGGCATCGAGCAGCTTGGCCAGCGAAGGCTCGCCGAATCGCTCGACCATGTACTCGGCGTACAGCACGCTCTGGCAGTACGCGAAGTTCCAGTTGGCCTGATTGCCCGCGCGGATGAAGCCCATGCTGAGCGTGTCGAGATTCTTCAGCTCACCCTTGGGGACACGGTCGAGCAGCAGCTTGTTCCACTCGACCGGTCGCGGGTAGCCCTCGGAGCGAACCGCGAGGGCCTCGGTGTACCAGTGCGGGATGTTGAAGTGGGTCTGCTGGAGCGTGAGGATGTGAACGAACTCGTGCTTCATCACGCGCGCCCAGTTCAGCGGCTGCTCCATCCCCGAGGGACTCGTCATCGCGATGATCGAACCGGTTGAGGCTCCGATCGTCTGGACCCACGGCAGGCCGACCATGCGGGCGCTGAACCATTGATGTCCGTTCAGCCCCTTGGCCTCGTTGTAGATTTCGATCTGCGTTCGACTCTCCGGCTCGAAGCCGAACAGCGTCGTCAGTTCGGGATAGACCTCTTCGAGGTACTCGGCCATGTACCGCGCGAGCAGCTTGTCGAGCTTGGCGTCGGCTCGGATGACGAAGTGTTCGGTCGTCACCGTGCTGTAGTCGTCGAGCACCTTCAGCACCTTGCGCATGTTGCTGACGCGCACGTGATACGGGTCGGCCTTGAATGCCTCATCGAGCAGCTTCTTCGCGTCCTCGACGCGGCCCGTCTGCATGTAGACCTGCCCGAGTGCCGTCTTCGGCTGCGAGAGCTGCGGCATCAGCGCGATCGCCTGCTTGAAGAGCGGCTCGGCGATCGCGTGCTGTCGAAACCGATCAACCTGCTCGCCGAGTGCCGTCAGGAAATAGCCCGGTTTCGGGTTGCGAGTCGCCACCTCGACGACGATCTTCTCGAACCGAGTTAGCCCCGTAGGATGGGCACTCTTGCCCGTCCGCTCTTCCGCCGTCTCGTCCTTCGGCGACTTCGTGCCGTCCCGCGCCTGATCTAGGACGGGCAAGAGTGCCCGTCCTACAGGGAGGTCTTCCGGCTTCAACTTCTCAATCCGATCCAAGTTATCCAGCAACACCTTCAACCGCGCCACATCCGGCCAGCCGTCCTGCAACATCCGCAGCGTCGCCACGAGCGCCAGTGTCTCCTGATCGATGGGGTTGATCTCCATCGCCTCGGTCAGCAGTTTCTCGGCCGCTGCGGCGTCGCGGAAGTAGAGCTTCGCTTCGGCCAGCGCCCGCAAGGCTCCCGGAGTTTTGGGAGCGATCTCCAAGGCGCGCTTCGCCTCGTCCTCGACCTCGTCCCAGTTGTACTCACCGACTGCGGACTGCGCGAGCAGGACATGCACCTCGGCCGCGTTGGGGTTGATCGCCAGCGCGGCCTTGAGTTCGGGGATGCCCTGCGTCCGGTTGTACTTTTCGAGCAGCAGTCGTCCCGACAATTGATGAGCCTGCCAGCACAACTTGTCCGCCTTGATCGCATCCTTCGCGACGGTGTTCACACAGAAGTCGAAGATCTGCGTCACGCTGTGCCAGCGTGCGTACTGGGCCGCTCCCTCACCGACGAACAGCAGCGGCTCGGCCTCGGTCGGTTGCTTGCCGTTGTAGTAGCGGACGAACCAGCGGTAGCCGGTGTCCGCCTTCGTGATGTCGCCCCGCTCGGTCCACAAATGCGATTGAATGAGCCGCGCCTGCAACTGGTTGCTGTCGAGCTTCAGCGCCTGCGCGACGGAGGCGTCTGCCGCGTCGTACCGCCCCCGCTCGAAATGAATCTTGGCGAGGAGGCCATGCAGCTCGGCCGAGTTTTCTTGGCTCTTGATTGCCTCGTTCAAAACAACCTCCGCCGCGTCACGCTCTCCCTGCGCGAGCAGCACCACGCACCGTGCCTTCGCCAACTCCACGGCGTCCACGCCTTTGGCCGCGTTCTTCGCGACGGAGTCCAGAATTTCCAGAGCCTCGCCATACCGGCCTCTCTGAAAATGCTCGTGCGCTGCGGCGAGCTTGTCTGTGGGAACATCGGCTGCGGTGACATTCGCTGCGATGGTAAACAGCGACAGCACACAGGCCGTCGTAAACAGCAATCGCGTCATGGTCGAGGCTCAACAGACACGGGGGACGAAGCAGGTTCGGACGCTACTGTAACTCAAGGCGACCCGCAACGAAGACTCCAGCGAGGGCTGCGCCTCAGACCGACGAAGGAAGGCGATTGCAAATTGATAATTGACAATTTCTAAATGCGAATTGAAAAGCAAGGACTCGCTGCGGCACCCCCGCCCGCCTTTCAATTATCAATTTGCATTTTGAAATCTCTTTCCCAACGTGAATCAAAGAGTCGTGATTCCAACTCGAAGGCCCCCACGCACCGGACTTTGCTACTCGCTGCTATACCTCACGCGGTAGAAGCTGACACTAACCCGAAGCGTAAGCGAGGATGCAACTCACGTCCTCGCTTACGCTTCGGGTTAGTGTGAATTGTGCCATCCTCACCCGCGAGCGGTATAGTTGCGTCTCACTCCACGGCCGACACGCCCGTGAAATAGTCCGGCTCGTTTCCGGCGATCCACTTGATGTTGCAGCCGATACTCGGCCGCTGCTCGATCAGTGGCGTCTTGCCCGCGAGCAGCGTCTCGACCGCGAGTTTCAGATCGGCCCCGTCGATGGGCTTGCCGTTACCGGGGCGACTCGCATCGAACTGCCCCCGATAAACGAGCGACTGAACTCCGTCGAACAAGTAGAAGTCGGGCGTACATGCCGCCTTGTACGCCTTGGCGACTTCCTGCGTCTCATCGAACAAATACGGGAACGTGTACCCGGCGGAACGATGCTCTTCGATCATCATCGCGAGGCTGTCACCGGGATGCGTCGCAACATCGTTGGAACTGATGGCAACCACCGCAATTCCCTTGGCCTGCAGCTCACGCCCAAACACCGCGAGCGCCGGACGCAGGTGCTTCACGAACGGACAATGGTTGCACATGAAGATCACGAGCAGCCCCTTCGCCGACGCGAAGTCACTGAGCGAAACCGTCCGGCCGTCAACATTCGGCAAAGAAAACGACGGAGCATCCGTCCCGAGCGGCAGCATCGTGGAGGCGGTTTTGACCATCTGTGGCAGTCCTCAATCTAAGTGGTTATGACGGGCATCGGTGTGACACCGCCGTCAGGGAACGAGTTACAAAACCAGTCGTGAGTCATCTGAATTTCACGAGGCGGAAGTAGAGCGGAACGCCAGCACGCCTTCAACGGAGTGTGACGGTAACGCAAGGCCATCGCCTTGTTGGGTCTGCGAAAGCTGTAGGGTGGGACCAGCCGCGCTTCGCCGCGCCGGCCCACCATGATTTCTCGATGTTTTCTGATGGTGGGCCGGCGCTCGAAGCGAGCTGGTCCCACCCTACCTTGAAAAAGGCGATGGCCCTGACGGTAACGCATCGCTGGAGATGAGGCTGCGATGCGAGTAGCCTCGCCGCGCGATTCATTTCTCATTGAGGCACCGCATGTCACCGCGAATTGTTTCATTGCTACCCGCTGCCACTGAAATCGTCTGCGCACTCGGTGGCGAAGCGTGGTTAGTCGGCCGGTCGCACGAATGCGACTTTCCCGCAGGTGTGTTGTCCCGTCCGATCTGCTCCCGTTCTCGCATTGAAGTGAGCGGTTCCAGCCGTGATATCGACAACAATGTCAAACAGACACTGCGAGACGGCCTCTCGCTGTTTGAAGTCGATGTCGAGCGGCTCAATCAAATCGAACCGACGCTCATCCTGACTCAAGCCCAGTGCGAGGTCTGTGCCGTCAGTCTCGCGGAGGTCGAAGCCGCACTGGCCGAGCAAGTTGGCTCGCGACCGCACGTCGTCTCGCTTTCGCCCAACTGTTTGAACGATGCCTTGGAAGACATCCGCCGTGTGGCCGCGGTGCTGGAAGTTGTCGAGCGTGGCGAGACGCTCGTCAAAGAACTGAGGACACGTCTGACTCACCTCTCACAGAAAGTGCTCAATCCGACGACGCTAGACGATGCCGCGATACTGCGGCCGAGCGTTGTCTGCATCGAATGGATCGAGCCGCCGATGACCGCCGGAAACTGGGTGCCCGAATTGGTTGAGATCGCCGGTGGAGAGAACCGGCTTAGCAAGCGAGGGCTTCACTCACCGTGGTTGGAATGGCGCGACCTCGTCGCGGAGGACCCGGATGCAATCGTCTTCATGCCGTGCGGATGGAGCATCGCCCGCGCACGGGCAGAACTGCATTGGATCACCGACCGTCCCGAGTGGTCATCGTTGAGAGCCGTTCGCGCGGGGCGCGTGTTCGTCGCCGATGGCCACCACTACTTCAATCGCCCCGGCCCGCGACTGATCGATTCGGCGGAGATCCTCGCCGAGATCCTGCATCCCGACCGCTGTTGCTTTGGTCATCAAGAGACCGGCTGGCAGCCGTTGAAGTAGGGCATTCGTTCGATCCGCGTTGGCCATCACGTTGGCTCTGAAGTTGGCGGGGTGAACTTGGGGGCGGTGGCATCGACGGCGCGGCTGGCGGAGCGCCAGCTTCCTTCGCGCGGGGCAGGGACTTCTTCTGTCGCGACGACCGGCGGCTCGGTGGCCTCGGACAGCGGCGGCTCGAATTTCGGCCCCCCCGGTTCGACCTGATCCTCCGTGGGAGTCGGTCGCGAACTGTTGCTCGACTCGTTCTTCGAGAAGGAGGAACGATCAACCTGATCCTCGATACCGCTCAAGCCCTTCTTGAATTCGGTCATGCCCTTGCCGAGGCTGCGCGCGACTTCGGGGAGACGCTTGCCGAACAACAGCAGCGCGATGATCCCCAGAAACACCATTTCCATCGGGCCGATTGGTCCCATGATTGATCTCCTCAACAAACTCTGAAAAACTCGATGAATGAACAGCAGCGGCCCGTCGGAAAGAAGTCCGACTTCAAGAAGGTTGCCGCTTAGGAATTGGTCAAAAACAACTTCCCGATTCCTCTTCCTCTTCCCTCCCCTCGGCGGGGAGGGTTAGGGAGGGGGGAGAGTGGCAAATCGACTTGACCATTCTCCCCCCTCCCCGGCCCTCCCCGCCGAGGGGAGGGAGGAAGACCAAACCACTCGTTCGGGAAGTTATTTCTGACCATTTCCTTACTTGGCGGGGTCGTCTTTGGAATCGACCGCCTTCGGTGGTTCGGGCTTGTCGTCCGCGTCACCGTCGCGCACACCCTTCTTGAATTCCGTCACGCTTTGGCCAAGCGAACGCATCGCGCCGGGAAGCCGACTGCCGAACAGCAGCAGTGCGATACCGCCGACGATGCACATCTCCATCGGTCCCAAGAAAAACGCCAGAGGAAACATCTCGACCTCCTTTTTCCAGCGGCCCATTCGCCGCCGAAAGCACTGAAGAAACGGATCGCAGGGACAACTGCCGAGAGCAGTCTGTTGGTTTTTTCGTGGAGCAGGTTTTCGACCCGCCCGTGATGCGTGAAGACCGGAGACTGGCGGGTTTCTTCCCCGCCCCACATCTCAGCCCAACAGAGCAGTCAACCGACCGCAGGCACGCGAGGCAGTCTGGCCATGAACATTCAACCCGCCCGAAGACTCTAGCGTGTATCCACTCAGATCGCCCGCGAAAGAGAGCAGGACCGTCGAGCGGCGGGCCGATTCTAGCGGGCAAGGTGTGACTGTCAATTCGCCCCGCAGAGTCCAACGCCCGCCTGTGACGGTTGAGCCAATTCTGCGAGCCGCTCAGGCAATCGCGGCATTGAGGTTCTGTTTTAAAACTCACCCCACCGGGCTTGCCCCTGTGGAATTGGGTCATTGCACTACTCGAAGTCACCTCGAAGTGGAAGTGAAAGAACCTCGATGTTGAAGTAGTGCAGAGACCTCAACCCCACCCCGACAAGCGGGGTGGGGTTTCAACACAGAGCCGAGAGGTACGTGGACTCAAGCAACAGCAGCATCTCGACGAACTGAACCTCTTCGCACCATGATCGCAGTTCAGCATCGGACTCGGCCGCTTCGCAGAGATCGACGAACACGAACGGTTCCCAGCCGTTGGCAGTGACGAGGCGTGGTTGCCAGCGACTGAGCTTGGTTTCGAGTGAACCGGATGTTTGTGCGAACATCGTCGTCACTTGTTGAGCCAACTCGGCGAAGTTCGCGTGCCTTCCGACCTGCCGAAACCAGTACTTGGCGTTTCCGTAATCCGGCTCGCGACGATGCAGGATCGCGTGCCAATAGTCGGCGTTCTGATGGCCCTCCATCGACTGCGAACACGAGTGGCTCTCGTCGAAGAAATCGTTGAGTAACAACAGCCCCGCCCGAACCGAGACCGTGTCGGGACTGTTGGGTTTCGTGGTGAGAATCGGCAGGCTGGCAATGAAGTCACGAAATCGCGTGGCGGTGGGTTCGGATGCCGGCGTCGTCAGGCTTGGCCAACGGCGTAGAGGTGATACGGCGGATACGTCGCTCTCGACAAAATGGACAGAACCCGAGGCGGCCACTTTCATCGTGAGTCCTTGCCAACCGATCTCTGCGGGGGCCGACGCGACTTGATTTCGCACTGCCCGGGCGGAGACCGCGACAGCCGGATCGCAGGTTGGAGACGCGGCGATCAAACTCAATAGCGGAGGCAACTCGCCACGCCACGCGGAGCGTCGCGCCAGATCGTTCGGATCACAGACGACAACGACATCCGCCAGTGGCTGCTCGAAGATCGTCCGTTCGATCAGCGCGAGCATCGACGGATCGACCCGCGATCCCAGCACGACGAATTCCGCAGGCGGATTCGCGCCGGTTGGCTCAATCAGTTCGAGCGGTCTGCGGCAATCATCCCACGGCGTGAAGACAAAACGACCGGTCATTGGCATCAGTTCCGTAGCAGAGTGAGTTGAACATTTGGGTTTGCGCCGACAGGGCAGTGGTCCGAAAGCCGCCGGTTTTATACCTCACGCGACACAAAGTGAGACAATTCCGAGCGGGGCGGCGTAAGCCCCCGGTTCTTTGAAAGAAGGGCTTACGCCCAAGACCCAGGGGACTTACGCCGCCCCGCTCAGATGTCTCGTCACTGACCGCGCGGAGTATCGTGAGGCGACTACGGTGTCTGGCTGTTCGGTTTCGAGTCAGCCGACGGCAACGGCACGTTCTCAAAACGGAATGAGACTGTTTGCTCTTTCACCTCGCGAAACAGTTTGAATTTGACTTCCAGTTTCTCGGAGAACTTGCCTCCCTGATCGAAGGCTTGCAGGCGAAGTACGGTTTGTCCTTTGTCGATTTCGGGCAGGAACACGTTCGTCACGCCCGCTGCATTTCCAAGACTCGACGCTGTGGCCTTGCCGAGGAAGTGAGCCTTGCCACAGAACAGCGTCAGGCTCTCAGCTCCAGCACCACCCAGCAGCGGCTTGTTGAGGAGCAGCTTCACGCCTGCCGCTTTGAGATCGGGATCGGCCAGCGCGCGCAGCGCCTTCTTCGGCGCATCGCTGATGGTGAAGTCGCTTGCGGACTCGAAGGTCAGCAGTTGGAACGTCCCTTCGAGCGCGGCGATTTTCGTCGCGCTGGCAGCGGGGGGATCGACCGAGAACCGGACTCGCATCGTTCCGGCGGGATGCTCGAAGCTGAGTTTGTCTTCACTGTCGTAAGGAATCAGTCCCTTGAGCGGATCGGCACCGAAAGTCACCGCGTTCTTCGAGGTCTTCAACGTGCTGCCTCCTTCCAGCGACATCGTTTTCATCGAGACTTGTCCGATCGCGCAGTAGGTGTTCAGCGAAGCGCCGCTCACATCGAACATCAACTGAACCGGGACCGACTGTTTGCCATCGGCGTTTGCGGACGGGAAGTCGCTCCAGCTTGTCTTGGCGGAGAGCGTCAATCCGTCGGGGAGTCCTTTGGCCGTGATCGACGGTACAGGTTCGGTCTCACCCGGCTTTTTGCCTTCTCCGAGTGAGCCGGACTGAATTGCCGAGGCGACGGGAGGCGATGCGGTTTGTGGTCCCGTTCCCAGACTTGGGGGTGGACCACCCGCCATTGAGCCGAAGGCACCGGTCGCCGCCATCACCATCACGATTGCGGGCAATTGTTCGAGTTGCTTTTGGGCGGAGTCGGGAACACTCGTGGCGACGCGCACTTGCTGAGACTGTTCGTCGAGTTTGATGTTGTCGATCAACATCTGCCCGAGATCACCGAGCAACGGCGGCGCGGTGGCTTTGATGAAACCGAACTGGCTCTTCAGTTGTTCCAATTGCGTTTCCAGCTCAGTCTTCATCTTCTTCGATCCGTCAGCACTGTTACTGGCTGCGGCGATGTTGAGATCGAAGCCGCCTTTGATCGACAGGCCGAGGCTCAGCCGTTGCACGCCATAGTCCTTGATGCTGGACTGCATCATCGCCAACGGCGCGGGAATCTCGATCCCGGCAGGCAGGTCTTCGGGCTTGGTCTCCTTCACGACACTGGCCAGCACGATGTGTGAGGCATGTTCGACTCCCGAGAACTCTTTGCGCGGAACGACGGTCTCACCCCGATCCATCGTCGCCAGCATGTCCGCCAGCGTGCCGAAGATGAGCGTGTTCGGGTCAGCGGCCCATCCACCCGACGCCGGCTGCAACGGCTTGACCGGTGCCTCGAAATAGGTCTTCCCGTTCTTCTCCTTCTGCTGCGTGCCGGGAGTTGTTTCCAAGAGCGTCTTCAAGTCGATCGCTTTCTTCGTCCGAATCACGACAACAAAACGCTGGTCTTCCGGCTTAAGACTGCCAAACGGATTCGATGGCATTCCAGGTGGACCGAAGCCGGAGGGAACTGTTCCGGGGGGAGGATTGCCAGGAGGCAGGTTGCTCGATGAATCATTAGCGACCTTGGCACGAAGCAACGCGCCGGAAAGATCGGCCACGCCGAGCGTGATGCTTTCAATCTCGGTGGGCAGCAACGTGGTTTGCTTCTGAAAGTCGGCGACTCCGGCGGCGACTTGAGGCAGTTCGAGCGCCGACTTCAGCAACGGCGCGGCCCAGATGTCGGCCAACTTCACATGAATCAACAGTTCGGTATCCGCCGGGAGCCAACGGAGCGCGAGCATCCTCTCGGCGGGAGTGATCGGATTGACCGGAGCCGGAGCAGCGGCTGGCACAGGTGCAGGTGCCGCAATGGGTTCCGGTTTGCTGCCACCAAAGACGCCCGCGAAGAACAGTCCCGCGATCAACAACACGACGGCAGCAGCAATGCCGCCGCCGATCATGACGGCATTGCCGCCGCCGCTCTCTCCACCACTCTTCTTGCCGCTCGATTTCTTGCCCGTCGCGCCACCGCCGCGCTTACGGTTGCTGGCGGACTTCGCGGGAGCTTCGTCTTCATCAAACGCATCCGCGTCGTCGTCGGGAGCCTCGGCCACGAAGGCGTCGGAACACTTGGGGCACTTAATCTTCTTTCCCAGTTTGCTGCGATCAGGCAGGCTGAGCTTCGCACCGCAACCGGGACACTCCACGGAAACCTTGGCCATGAACGACGCTCCAAGAACTGATGATTTCGCAGGTCAACACGCAGCAGATCACTCGGACACCCGCAACCCGCCACAAGGGTTGCCGATGCCATCCTACTGCAAGGTCGTGACATTGCGAGGCTGCTCACGCAGGGCCAGCGCCTTTTTGGGGCTGCGAAATCCGTAGGGTGGGACCAGCGGCGCTTCGCCGCGCCGGCCCACCAGAATCTCTCGACGATTTTCGATGGTGGGCCGGCGCTCGAAGCGAGCTGGTCCCACCCTACATTGAAGCAGGCGATGGCCCGGCTCACATTCCCAGCAAGTGCCGCAGCGATCCTTCCAGCGTTGGAAACTGGAATTGGTAGCCCGACTCGCTCAACCGGTTCGGCATCACGCGGGCGCTGCCGAGCAACAGGTCGTTGGCCATCTCTCCAAAAGCGAGCCGCGCGGCCCACCCGGGCATCGGCAGGATCGTCGGGCGGCCGAGGACTCGGCCGAGCGTCTTCGTGAAGTCGTAGTTCGTCGCGGGATTCGGTGCTGTCGCGTTGACGGGGCCGGACATCCGGTCGCTCATCAGGCAGTGATGAATCGAACCGACCACGTCATCAATCGCGATCCAACTCCAGTATTGGCGGCCGCTCCCCACGACTCCACCTCCACCGAGCTTGAACGGAGTCAGCATCGCGGCCAAGCCACCGCCCTTCGTGCTGAGGACCACGCCGATCCGCAGGTTGACGACGCGAATTCCTTTTGCACGAGCCGGTTCCGTGGCGGCTTCCCAGTCACGACAGAGATCGGCGAGAAAGCCCGTTCCGGCTTGGGCCGACTCGTTCAGCAGGTCGGCTCCGCGATCGCCGTAGAAACCGATGGCCGAGGCGCAGACCAGCGTCTTTGGCGGGCGCTGCAACTGCGCGAGCGATTCACACAGTAGCTTCGTCCCTTCGATCCGGCTGCTGCGCAGTCGGGCTTTGACCTTCTCACTCCAGCGCGCTCCCGCGATGTTCTCTCCCGCCAAATGAACGACGGCATCGAGTCCTTCGAGTCGCGCCTTGGGGAGGTCGCCACGCTCGGGCGTCCACGGGATGTCGTTCGGCTCGGTCGGGTTTGATCGCGTGAGACGGTAGACCTCGTGACCGCCCGTGGTCAGAAACGGACAGAGCGCCGAACCGACCAGCCCCGTCGCACCTGTCACCAGTACCTTCATCGTCGGTCGTCCTTCGTAAGGGGCCTGCGCCCGGATGTCGTTCATTGTGATGGCGTGTCGATAGCGAAACGTCCGTTCCAGCTTGTGCCTCACGAACCGTCCGCCACACCAGCGGCCCAATCTTCCCAGCGGCAGAACATACTCGATGTGATCTTCCAATTCGCACGACTGCGCGGTGAGGGGCGAGATTCTATGCGTGTGCTCGAAATGAGCAAACGGACCGCCAACCTGTACGTCCTGAAATTGTCGGCCCGGTACGAAGGCCCGATGTTCGGCGATCCAACGCTGCGTGAAGGGGCCGATCCGCACTTGCAACTCAGCCCGCGCCCCCTCTTCAATCCCGCCCGTGTGAGACAGCAGTTTGATCTGCTCCCACGGAGGAACCAGCCGCTGAAAAGCACCCGGCCGCGCGTGCCAATTGAAGACCGCCTCAGCCGATGCCGGGAGAGTCACTCGACGTTCAAATACTTCCATGAGTCGGGCCATTCGTTGTTCGAGCGTGGGGCGGATTCGCCCGATTTTCTGAGCGGGGTGGCGTCAGCCCCCTGGTTCTTCCAAAGCGGGCTGACGCCCAAGAGCCAGGGGCTGACGCCACCCCGCTCGGAAAAAGCCGAGCAGGGCAACGCCCGGGTCGCTTGCCTTCGGCTGGCGGTGAAACGAAACGCAATCGCCCTTCACTCTCACTCGATCTCACCCACTTGGGCGAACCCCTGCAACTTTTCCAGCGACGCGATCACGATCTGGCGGACTCGTTCTTTACTGAGGCCCATCTGGAGGGCGATGTCATGCAAGCTTTGTCCTTGAGGCTGGCCGTCGAGTCCGAATCGCGCGGCAACGACGATCCGCTCGCGTTCCGAAAGTTGAGACAGCAGCCGCTGCACGACCTCAACGTGGTGAGCCGCCTGCCGCTCGTCGTCTTCGGGATTGACGCGGTCATCGACGAGACGGCTGGCCCAGCGATCATCTTCGCCGACGGCTGAGTCGAACCGCGATTGGCGTCGCTTCAAGAACCGAAACATCTGGTTGCGAACCGCCCACGTCGCATAGGTACTGAAGCGGTTGCCGAGACTGATGTCGAACAGCTCGACCGATCGAATCAGCGGCAAGGTCCCTTCGCTAATGAGTTCCGACATCTGGTCGATCGCGCCCGCTTGCTTCACCGCCGACAGCTTCTTCGACAGAGCCACCACGAGCCGCAGATTGCTCCGCACGATCCGGTTCCTCACGTCGTTGGCTTCACGCAGGCCGGACTCAATCCGTTCGACGAGTGCCTCATCGGGCCGGTTCAAGCTCAACCGCCGCCGGTTCTGTTCCGCTTGCCACTTCAGGAAGTTCATTCGCGAGAACAGATAAACCTCTTCCGCGATCGACAGCAGCGGCATCTCGACCATGGCCGCGACAAACGCCAAGCCGGGTTCCAGCTTGGTCGCGTGTTGAGTCTGATCAAGTGAAGCCGGTCGCAACGCGGCGAGCCTCGCGGCGGAATCGCGTTCGTGAAAGAGCGAGTGATCGACGAACGCGATCTCTCGCTCGACCCAGTCGCGCACGCGAGCCAACAACTCCGGCGAGCGGCGTTGCGGTGACGGACATCGAGCCGGCTTCAACTCCGCCTGCGGAACGTCGGGAGATCGAGCCAGCATTGTGGTTCGTGCGGTTCGAGGCATCGCCTCCGGTTGATTCGTCCCGGCGCGACGCGATGTGGTCAGTGTCTGATCAGCCCGACTGCAGGTCGTGGTCATCATGCTTGCTCCCGAGAACTCCGCTTCCATGGCAGAAATGCCTGTGTTGATCGAAGCGAGGACCGCAGAAGCGTGCGGGAGATTAACGGGCTGGAAGGCAGGACTTTTGGAAGTGAGGCATCACCCGACCATCAGGTAATGGGGCAGATTGAATGGCACGCGTCCGATTTCTTTCGGAGCGGGGGGCGTGAGCCCCCTGGTTCTTGGGCGTCAGCCCGCTACCCAACCTGCGAAATACCAAGGGGCTTACGCCACCCCGCTCCGAAAGTGGTAAGAGGGCTTACGCCCAAGAATCACGTTGCTCGCACAGGTGCCGCATCAAACTGACCCACCACGAACCATCGGCTGGTGTTGTTTCGATTCTCACTCTCGATACCATCACGGGCCGATAAGACTTCTCAGTCCGATCTCACGCGGACGGGAATCTCCGCTGGGTCACTTGCTGAGGGGAAATTAATGAGCCGTCCAACAAACACCGCGTCCGATCCGACCGCCCTGTTTTCTCGCCGCCAGATGTTGCAAGCGGCGGGGATCGGTGCCCTGCCAATGGGGATGCCCGGCATGGTCGCGGCGGGAGTCGATCCGCGACGCGGACTCGGCAAGGGAGCCGCGAAAAAGTCGTGCATCTTCATTTTGTTGTGCGGTGGACCGAGTCACATCGACACCTGGGACTTGAAGCCGGACGCTCCCGACACGATTCGCGGGCCGTACTCGCCGATTGCGACGGCTGTGCCGGGAATGAACATCAACGAGATGCACACCCGGCTGGCGAAGCTGACCGACCACATCACGCTGATCCGGTCGATGACGCATGTCGGCAACATCAGCAATCACTTCGATGCGATGCACCATCTGCTGAGCGGTCAGGCGGAGGCCCCGCTCGACGCGCCGTACATCGGGTCGATTTTGTCGCGGGCACGTCCGGACGACAGGAGCATCGCGCCGTATGTCTGGCTGATCAAATGCGTCGGCGATCCGGTCTTCTGTGCCGTGAACATCGGGAATGGCGGGCATCTCGGCATGATGCATAGCCCGTTGTTTGTCGGCTCCGCGACGAATCATCCTGCGCTGGAGAAGTTCACGCCGCCGGATGAACTGATCGCCGCAGTCACAACGGATCGAATGCAGGATCGCCGCCGGTTGCTCAACGGACTCCGTCCTTCGGCGGACGATGTCGCTCGGCACCGGGCGACCACCGACTGGCAGGAACTTCACGGACGGGCCTTCGATTTGACGAGTGGCTCGGAAGGGCGCGAGCCGTTTGAATTGCATCGCGAACCCCAAGCGGTGCGTGATCGTTACGGGATGCACCCGCTGGGCCAGAATCTTTTGTTGGCACGACGGCTGATTGAGTCGGGTGTTGGCTTCGTCACGGTCAATGGTTGGACCGGCCCGTCACCCAATGGTGGCGGCGGACCTCCCGCCTCAAGCTGGGACATGCACGGTGGCGAGATGGGCATGGGCAACGCCTTCGGCAGCGGATCGTATGGCATGGGCTGGTGCCTGCCGTGTCTGGACGAAGGTCTGTCCGCGCTGCTCACGGACCTGCACGATCGCGGCATCTTGGAAAACACGATGGTGGTCGTCACCGGCGAGTTCGGTCGCACGCCGAACATCAACCAGAACGGCGCGGCCAACCCCGGCCGTCAACACTGGCCGTCCTGCTTCTCGACGATCGTCGCCGGCGGCGGCATTCGCGGCGGCCGGGTCTACGGTGAGACCGACAAGCACGGTGCCTATGTGAAGGACCGCCCCGTCCGCCCCCAAGACCTCGGTGCCACAATCTTCCATTCGCTGGGCGTTCCGCTGGACATGCGACTCGGAAGAGATGGCTTCACCCGCCCGCTCTCCACCGGCGAGCCGCTGCTCGATCTGTTCGGATAATCCGGCGGACTCCGGCCGCGTGAGCGAGATCGTGTGTGTTGAGGGACCGACGTGCTTGAGTTGATGAATTTTCTGATGCCGACGCGATTGCTTCAGCCACTGTTGAAGCCGATCGTTCGGTTATTTCTCGGCTTCGTTGCCATCCCGATCTTTCGGTTGTTTGTGCGCCGCGTCGTCAAGGTGCAGGAACTCGATGAGGAACTGGAGAAGGACCTCGAACAATGGTTTCGCGGTGCGCTGCTGCTGTTGCTCGCGACCAAAAACATGGAGTCGCTGGTCTTCGGATGGGTGAGTCAGGAAGTCCTCGACGATCGCAAATTCCTGTTCATGGCGGGCCGACTGCTGCTGGCGATCGGCGTGATTGAAGGGATGCCGGACCAGTCGCTGTTCGCGCTGATCTATCCTGGTCCACGGCCGCCGAAGATCGAGCGAGGCCAGGTCTTCCGGAGCGTCCTCCGTTACATTCCGAAGCTCCTCAAAGGTGTGGCCTGCCAGCATCTCAATCGCTCGTCACCCGTGTTCGCGATTCTGGCGGTCATCTATCTCGGTGAGATCGGCTGGATTTGCTACGGGATGGCGATCGGGCAATACCTGTTGATCGGCCTCGTGACCTCCAAGGACAAAGCGTTGAACGTCCTTCAAAAGTTCGATGAAGCCGTCGAACTGCAACGCCACCAACTGGAAGCCGAACTCCAACTCCACGCCGCCGCCCGACAATCCGCCGCCAGATTGCACGAACACGAACATCACGGTGGGATGTAAGGCGACTGTCGAGATGTGACTGTCGGACACTAACCCGAAGCGTGAGCGAGGAATGGCGAGTCAGTCTCGTCCTCGCTCACGCTTCGGGTTAGTGTCCAATCAAGCGACCCCACCGGGCTTGTCCCAGTGGCTCGCAGGTTTCTGCACTACTCTTGTTGGGTTTCAAGTGAAGTGCAAAGTAGTGCAAAGACCTAATTCCACCGGGACAAGCCCGGTGGGGTTCGCTTGTTTTAGGGTTAGTGTGCGACCGACGAATCCAGACACTCGCCGCGACCATCATCACTCCATTCTGAGGAACACATCATGCCCCGCTTGTCACGCTCCAGTTTATTGGTCATCGCACTGCTGTTTGGCTGCGGTTCCGAAGTTCCCGGCACGAATCCGGCGAAGTCTCAGGCCGCAACTCCCGCCGTTGCACCGCAGGCTGGTGGAACTCAGAAGTCCGGAGAGGTCGTGTTGGCTGACAACGCCGAGACGGCATCATCGACTTCCGTCCCCGCACTCGAAGAGCCGACCGCCGACGGGCACAACTGGCTGAAGCGGGAAGAACTCGAAGCGGGCTGGGTGAGGCTGTTCGACGGGCAGACGCTCTTCGGGTGGAAGGCCAACAATGATGTCGCGTGGTCCGTGAACGACGGCGTTGTCTCGGCCGAGGCGGGTGAATCGGGGTTGCTCTGCACGACGAGTCGCTTCGCCGATTATGAGCTGCGTTGCGACTTCAAACTCGCGACCGGTGGCAACAGCGGCATTTTCTTGAGGACGCCGATGAAGCCGACCGATCCGGGTGTTGATTGCTACGAACTCAACATGTGCGACGAGCATCCGTCGGGGTTTCTCACGGGGAGTCTCGTCAAACGAGCCAAGCCGGAAACGCCCGTCGTGAGTGGCGGTGACTGGCACTCGTACCACGTCCGCGTGGAGGGGCCGAAAGTCATCGTGCAAATGGACGGCAAGCCGGTCCTCGACTTTACCGACGCGACCGACAAGCCGCTGAAGACTGGGCACATCGGCTTGCAGTTCCGCGAAGGAAAGATCGAGTTCCGCAACGTCTATCTCAAGCCGCTCGGCACGCAGCCGCTGTTCGACGGCGAGTCGCTCAAAGGCTGGCGCGAAGTCCCCGGCGGTCAGAGCAAGTTCGCAGTGAAAGACGCCACGATCCACGTCACCGGCGGACGCGGCTTCCTCGAAACGGAGCGGACGGCGGGCAACTTCGTCTTCCAGTTTGAAGCGATCACCAACGGCGACAAGCTCAACAGCGGAGTCTTCTTCCGCGCGATGGAAGGGACCGAGAAGACGCCCTCGCACGGCTATGAGTTCCAAATCCAAAGCGGCTTCAAAAATGGCGACCGGACTCAGCCCGACGACCACGGCACGGGAGCGATCTTCAAACGAGTCTCGGCCCGCCGCGTGATCTCGAACGACCGCCAATGGTTCACCGCCATGCTGATTGCCGACGGACCGCACTTCACCTCGTGGATCGACGGCGTGCAGGTCATCGACTGGACCGACGACCGCAAACCGAATGACAACCCGCGCGAAGGCCAACGCCTCAAACCGGGCCACTTCAGCCTGCAAGGTCACGACCCAACAACGGACCTCGCGTTCCGAAATATCAGACTCGGCGAGTCACCGGAATGAGTTCTCATCGTAAATGGACTCTGGCAAGTCGAAGATGATTGATCGGCGAATGGCGGCGCAAGAACCTCACCCCTAGAATGCGGCCCCATTTTGAAACGAATCCCCCCGTTGAGGACGCGCGTTCACTCATGACTGCTGTTCTGAAAGAGATGCCTCGCACGCCGATGGCAACCACATCGAGCAACGACATGCAGGCAAAGATTTCCCCGTTGCTTAGCCGCTTGCGAGAGGTCGTCGGTGAGGAGGGGTTGCTGTGCAAGCCCGAGCAACTGCTCGTGTATGAGTGCGACGGGTACGTCGTTGAGAAGAAGTGCCCCGACGTGGTCGTCTTTCCCACCTCGACCGAGCAGGTCGTCGCGATCGTCAAACTGTGCCATGAGTTCGACGTGCCGTTCGTGCCGCGCGGGGCGGGGACGAGTCTGGCGGGAGGCTGTCTGCCGATCGGCGGCGGGGTGATGATCGCCCTCACCCGGATGAAGCAGATCATCGAGGTGAACTATCGTGATCGGTACGCCATCGTCGAGCCGGGTCTCGTCAACGTCCATCTGACGAACCATCTCAAAGGAAGCGGCTACCACTACGCTCCCGATCCGTCGAGTCAGGGGGCCTGCACGATCGGCGGCAACTTTGCGACCAACTCGGGTGGGCCGCACACGCTGAAGTACGGCGTCACGGTGAACCATGTGTTGGGGGCAGAGGTCGTGATGCCCGATGGCTCTGTCGCGCAACTCGGCGGTGTGACGGAAGACTCGCCCGGCTACGATCTGACCGGTCTGTTCGTCGGCAACGAAGGGACACTCGGCATCGCGACAAAGGTCATCGTGCGGCTGACACGCGACCCGGCGGCCTATCGCACGATGCTTGGTGTGTTCGAGACAGTCTCCGACGCCACGAAGGCGATCAGCGAAATCATCGGCGCCGGCATCGTCCCCGCCGCCCTCGAAATGATGGATCAAGGAATCGTCAGCGCCGTCGAGCAGGCGTTTCATTTCGGCTTCCCGCTCGATGCCGGAGCCGTCTTGCTCATTGAGGTCGATGGCCTTGAGGTCGCGGTCGATGAGGAGGCTCAACGGATCATCACCCTGTGCAATCAAAGTGGTGCCCGCGAAGTGAGGCAAGCCAACACGCAGAAGGAACGGCTCCTCTTGTGGAAGTGCCGCAAGCAGGCGTTCGGCGCGATCGGGCGACTCAGTCCGAGCTACTGCACGCAAGATGGCGTCGTCCCGCGCACCAAGCTGCCCGAGATTCTGGAGTTCATTATCGCCTGCGGTCAGCGGCATGGCCTGCGGATCGTGAACGTCTTCCACGCGGGAGACGGCAACATTCACCCGATCCTGCTGTTCGACGAACGCGATGCCGAGCAGGTCAAACGAGTCCTCGAAGCGAGCGACGAGATTCTCGGCAAGTGCATCGAACTCGGCGGCAGCGTGACCGGCGAACACGGCATCGGCGTCGAAAAGATCAGCTTCATGGACAAGTTGTTTGCTCCGGAAGACCTCGCCGTGATGGGGGCCATCCGCGACTGCTTTAACCCCACCGGAAGATGCAGCCCCGGCAAGATGCTCCCCACGTCGGCCGGGTGCGGAAATGAGGCGATGCCCAGAATCAAACCGGGCCGACGGGCGGCGATGTAAGACGGCTTTCGTCGAGCGGGACGGTCGCCTATCCTGCCGCTGCGGTAGTAATTCCTCGTGGAGAAATCGAAATGGCCATCGTAAGTTCCGAACACATCGACATCGATCCCGCCGTGTGCGGTGGCAGACCGCGCATTCGCGGCACTCGCATTCGAGTTCAGGACATTGTGTTCCATCACGACTACGACGGTCTGTGTGTCGAAGAAATCGTTGGAGAGTTCCCGCACCTCACGCAGGGTGATGTCTACGCCGCATTGGCCTACTACCACGACCACCTCGACGAAATCAGGCAAGCCATCCGGAACGACCATGAGTTCGCCGAGCGGATGCGTGCGGAGCATCCCTCGTTATTGAGACGAAAGGCAGACTGACCTCCATGCCTGGGACGATCCGCTATCACCTCGATGAGTCATGCCGGTTGAGCATCGCTCGTGCCCTCCGCAACCGGGGGATTGATGTGACAACGACATCCGACGCTGGCCTCCTAGGGGCGACTGACGAACAGCAGTTGTCCTATGCTCACTCCACAGGGTGAATGCTGTTCACACACGCCCCCGACTTCATCGCACTCCATGACGCACAGTTCCCGCACGCTGGCTTGATCTACTCCCCTCAACAGACCCGAGCGATGCGTGAAACCGTCCGGTTGTTGGTGCTGCTCTGGGAGATGTACGAAGCCGACGAATTGCTCAATCGCTTGGAATACTTCTAACGCGATCCTAGTCGAGAAAGGGTCCTCATTGACGGCTTCCGAATTCATTCCCACCACTCAATCCGAACTCGCTCGTTTCATGGCGGAGAACGCCGTTGGCGATAAGCGCACGCTCTCTCCGGTAGGGGGGCGAACGGCGTTGCATTACGGCTTCAGAGCGGATGAGCCGCAGACAACGATCGCGATGTCGGGGCTTGGCCGTGTGATCGATTATCCGGCGCGGGACATGACGATCACGGTCGAAGCCGGAATGAGGATGGATGAGCTTCAGGCGACGCTCGCCTCCGAACGGCAGCGGCTTCCGATCGACATCGCTCAGGCGGGGCGAGCGACCGTGGGCGGCGCGTTGGCGACGAACACGAGCGGCCCGCGACGGTTTGGGCATGGGACGTTTCGAGACTACGTGATCGGCATTTCGGCGGTGGACGCGCATGGGCGCGCGTTCAAAGCGGGAGGCCGCGTCGTCAAAAACGTCGCTGGATATGACATCTGCAAGCTGCTGGTGGGGTCACGCGGGACGTTGGCCATCGTGACACAGGTCACTTTCAAATTGAGGCCGCTGGCCGAGACTTCCGCGTTGTTGTGGAGTTCGTTCGGGTCGCTCGGCGACATCGATCGCGTCCTTGAACGGCTGATGACCTCGGACGCGCGGCCCGTTGCGATTGAAGTCCTGAACCCGGCAGCGGCGAGACTCATCGCGGCGTCATCGCGCTGCGAGTTGCCAGTCGATCAGCCGGTGTTGTGTCTCGGCGTGGAAGGCTCGAAACGCGAAGTCGATTGGCAGGTCGAGACGTTGCGGCGCGAAGTGGCTCCGTTTGGTGTGATGTCGAGCGACGTGGTCTCCGAACCCGAAGCGGCTGCGATGTGGCAGACACTCACCGAGTTCCAAACCTGCGCCGACGACCCGCTCACGTTTCAAGCCAACGTCCGACCGTCGCAGTGCGTGGCGTTCCTCGACCGCGCGACGAAGCTCAACGTGGCGGTGCAGGCTCACGCGGCGAACGGCATCGTGATCGGACAACTCCCCGAAAGCGCGGCCACGGTGGACGAGACGACCACCATCCTGAATGAACTCCGCCAAGCTGCCCGCTCATCGAACGGCAACCTGCACATCCTGCATTGCGATCCCGAATGGCAGTCGCAACTCCCGATGTGCGGAGCCCCAGAGCCGACCTGGCCGCTGATGAAGCAACTCAAACAGAAGCTCGATCCGAACGGGTTGCTCAATCCGGGCCGGTTCGTCGATGGGGTCGAGTCACGATAAAATTTGCAATCTCGAAACTCGCCGGACGCACAAGCGAAGGCCATTGGGCGTTAGACATTCAGGGAATCGTATGGAACTGGACGACAAGCTGAAGCCACTGTCTGGATTGCAATGCATTGACTTGCGTCTGATTGTTGGCGGCAGCTTGATTCTCTATTTGGGATGTCGATCCTCCGAAACGAAGCTTGCCGAATGGCGCATGCACATCGAGCCTGCATGGAGACTTGAACTTGCCGGCATACCCATCGTTGGATCATTCGATACGCCCGAATCAATGGGCGCGGCCAGTCCGATACTAGACCAACTGAACGAGATTCGGGGACGACGCCTCACTGACATTACAGTCGGTGTGCCAATCCTCGATCTGTTATTAACATTTGACGGCAGCTACGAATTGCGAACATTCGCTCACTCCACTCGCGATGGAGCGAACTGGGAAGTCCGACATCAATCAGGGCTACGAATTGCAATGCTGGAAGGCTCCGTTTGCGAATGGATTGAATACACAGAGCGACCTGACTGCGGCTCTGCATAACGAAGACTCCTTACCCTAGCCATCTCTCCGCCTGCAATTATTCTGATGACAGGATCGAGTGATGGAACAAGATGCCGCAATGACCAACGCGATGATCGAAACCGTCTCTCCACTTCAGTCTCTCGTACCGACCACGCCCGCGCCGCGTGTGGGCAGCGGGATCGACTACGAAAAGTTTCTGGACTGCGTTCACTGCGGTCTCTGTACGGCGGCCTGTCCGACGTACCTAGAGACCGGGGACGAGAACAACTCGCCGCGCGGGCGCATCTATTTGATGCGGGCTGTCACGGACGGGCGGCTCGAGCTGACGGAGACCGTGACGCGGCATCTCGATCTGTGTCTCGATTGCCGCGCGTGCGAGACTGCGTGTCCGTCGGGAGTTCAGTACGGGCGGCTGATCGAGCCGTTCCGGGTTGAGATGCAGCAGCACGCGGCGGCACTCGCGACAACGGGCGCATCAGCCGGTGGCGCGGCGACCAAGCCCCGCAAGAACGGTTGGTTCGAGAAGTACATCCTGTACGGAATGTTTCCGTACCCGAAGCGGCTGCGGTGGGCGTTGGTTCCGGCGAAGCTGATGCAGATGACGGGGATCGACAAACTGGCGGAACGCATTGGGCTGACGAAGCTGCTGCCCGAGAAGCTCCGTCGGATGCAGAGGTTGTTGCCGCCGCTGGTCGCGCGCGAACCGCAGTTGCCCGAGTTTCTGCCGGCCATCGGGCCGAAGCGTGCTCGCGTGGCGCTGTTCACCGGGTGCGTGGCCGATGCGATGTTCCATCACGTCAATTGGGCGACGGCGCGCGTGCTGCAACAGAACGGGTGCGAGGTCGTCGTCCCGCGCAGTCAGGTCTGCTGCGGAGCCATTCACTACCACAGCGGCGCGGGCGAACCGGCTTTGCAACTGGCTCGTACCAATGCGGAATCACTACTGAGCGAAGACCTCGACGCGGTCATCATCAACGTCGCGGGCTGCGGATCGATGTTGAAGGACTATGGCCACATGGGCGAGGAGCTGGCGAAGGGAGACACTGTGCTGCGGCAGACTCTCGAACGCTTCGCCCACAAGGTGAAAGATGTCTCGGAATTTCTGGCGGCACTCGGGCCGATCGCACCGCAGGGCGAGATCCCTCTGACCGCGACCTACCACGATGCCTGTCACCTCTGCCACGCTCAAAAAATCCGTGAACAGCCGCGCGACCTGCTGGCACTCGTCCCCGGATTGAAGCTGGTGCCGCTCCCCGAGTCCGAGATCTGTTGCGGTGCCGCCGGCAGCTACAACCTTACCGAGGGCGAGATGGCCGACCGTCTGGCCGATCGCAAGTTGAAGCACATCGTCTCGACCGGAGCCACCGCCGTCATCATGGGCAACGCGGGCTGCTCGCTCCAAATCCAAGCGGCTCTGCGTCAGGCGAACAAGCCGATCTGGGTCGCCCATCCGATGGAAATCCTCGACCTGAGCTATCGCGGAGCAAAGCCGCCGCAAGCATGACACGACCGATCTCCCGCATCGTTTAACCGCGTGGGCAACGCCCCGCGCGTCGAGCGACGTTTGAGTCTGTTTTCACATCGACGCGCGGGGCGTTGCCCACGCGGTTAAACGACATCTCCCCACGCGACTGATGGAACCCATGTCCCTTCCCACGATTCGCGCCGTTTGTTTTGATCTCGACGGCCTGATGTTCAACACGGAACACGTCTTCTACGAGTCGGCCGATGTGCTGCTTCAGCGGCGCGGGTTGGCAATGTCGCGCGGGGCGATGGATGCGATGTTGGGGCGTCGGCCGCTGGAATCGTTTCAAGGACTGATCGACCATCTGGGACTGACCGAAGGCCCGGCTGAGTTGCTCGCCGAATCGCGGGTCATCTTCCAAGGGCTGCTCGACACGAAGCTCCAGCCAATGCCGGGGCTGTTTGAGTTGTTGGACCTTGTCGAATCGACCGGGTTGCCCAAGGGAGTCGCCACGTCGTCACCGCGCGATTATCTCGACGACATCTTCGGGCGGTTTAACCTCTCTCATCGCTTCCCGCTGCAACTGACCGCGGAAAGCGTGACGCACGGAAAACCGCACCCCGAGATTTACCTCAAAGCGGCCGAACACATGGGAGTTCATCCGACCGAGATGCTCGTGTTGGAGGACACTCAAACGGGCACGCGCGCCGGTGCGGCGGCCGGTGCGTTCGTGGTCTCGGTCCCCCACGAACACACGGCCGGACATGATTTCTCGGTCTCGAGCTACGTCGCCACGGGACTGCACGATCCGTTTGTGCGGCGGCTCGTGACGGGTGACGCCTGAGTCCGAGATGTCGATGCCAGAACGGAGACCTTTGTGAACTCAGCCCGCTCCACGGTTTCGGCCTGTCGCCATTTGTTGGCACTGACGCTGCGTCGGCAGTTCTTTTCGCGACAGACGTTGGCGAGTCTGGCCCTCGCGACACTGTGCGTTCTCATCGTCATGGCGTGGTCGCGGCAGTCGGCTCCGACGAGCAAGAAGCTGGCGGAGCAAGTTCTGGTGCCGACGTTCGTCGCGTTCCTGATGCCGATCTTTGCGATCTGTTACGGCGCGTCGGGGATCGGTGGTGAGCGGGAAGATCGGACGCTGGTCTATCTGCTGATCTCGTCGCTGCCACGGCCGCTGGTCTACCTGATGAAGGGACTCGCGGGGCTGTGTCTCGTTGCCGCATGGACAGCCGGGACGCTGTTCGTCATGTGCCGTTTGGCGGGTCCGTCGGGGCGAGATCTGTTTACAGTCTTTCTTCCCGCCAGCCTGCTGGGCGGGCTGGCCTATGCCAGTTTGTTTCTGTTCGTCGGGGCACTCTTTCGCCACGGCACGATCATTTCGCTGGTCTACTGGTTCTTCCTCGAAGTCTTGTTCGGGAACCTGCCGGGGATCGTGAAGCGGGTCTCGGTGGCGTTCTATGTGCGGTGCATGGTTTACGACGCGGGCGGCGACTTGAGTTTGGGACCGGCCAATCGCGTCGCCAGAGAAATGTTTCTGCCAGTCTCGGGAACGACGGCCATGCTGACGCTGTCAGTGGCGATCGCAGTGTTGCTGCTGGCGGGACTCGTCGCGTTCGAGCAGCGCGAGTACCGCGAAGCAAGTTGAACCTACAGCGCTAACCCGGATGATTCACCACGAAAGACTCGAAAATGAAGAGGAGACGAGAGCTCTGATCCCAAGTGACCGCAATGGCACGACACGCGATGTCTGGAGAGGCTCTGATCGCAACTCTCTTCAATTTCGAGTCTTTCGTGGTTCCTCATGAATCATGCGGGCGAACGTGGCTGTTTCGTGGCTGCCATTCGACGAAAGCACATTAGCCCGGAGGGCGGCAGAAGGTAGCCCACGGCGCGAGCCGTGTGGAAACGTCAACCGGTTGCCGCAGCCCGGGGGGCGACACATCAACGGTCGATCAATGTGTCGCCCTCCGGGCTGAAATCACCACATTGGTCCTCAACCCACGGCTCGCGCCGTGGGCGATCTTCTGCCGCCCTCCGGGCTGAATAGACGGAGCAAACCAGTGACATTCACGATCAGGTCAGCGCGGTAGGTCTGGCGGCCGAACTTCGTGAGAACCTTCCGCATTCAGCTTGATACCGACTCGTTGCGAAATCGGTAGCCGATGCCGCGCACCGTTTCGATCAGCACGTCGCGATTGCCGAGTTTTTGACGGAGCGAACGGACGTGAACGTCGATTGTTCGTTCGAGGGCGTTCGCATCTTCACCGCGACAGCGGTCCATCAGTTCGTTGCGGCCGTAAGGACGCCCCGGCGCATAAGCCAACGTCCACAGCAGCCGAAACTCCGTGGGTGTAAGAACGAGTTCTTTTCCGTCCGCCTTGGCGATGTGGTTCGAGCGGTCAATCGTAATGCCGTGGCACTCGATCGTGTCCCGCGTTTGCTCGCCACCGGGTGATCGGCGGAGCAACGCCTTGATGCGATGGACGAGCGGTTTGATTTTGAAGGGCTTCGTGACGTAGTCGTCGGCCCCCATATTGAAGCCGACGATTTCATCGACCTCTTCACTGCGCGCGGTCAGCATCAGGATGCGAGTCGCCTGAGTGCGCGGAGAACTGCGGATTTGGCGGCAGACTTCCAGTCCGTCAATGAGCGGCAGCATGAGGTCCAAAATCACGATGTCTGGCAATTCGGCCGCGACACGACGGAGGCCATCCTGTCCGTCAGCAGCGACGCTGACGGCGAAGCCCTCTTTTTCGAGACTGTAGGTCAGCACCTCTTGCAGTGATCGTTCGTCTTCAATGATCAGCAGTTTGGGCTTCGTCATGGAATCCTTTCGATGAGTTGTGCGGCAAAGTGACGTGAGTCACACCAACCCGAAGCGTGAGCGAGGAAGTCGAAGTCGCGTGAGCGAGGAAGTCACAGTCGCGTGAGCGAGAAAGCCAAACCGAACGTCCTGGCTTACGCTTCGGGTTGGTGTGGTCGAAGCCGCTGGTCAGCGCGGTGTCGCAACGGCACGAGGCTCGATTGGGAAGTCGCCGCGATTGCGGTGTCGGACGATTTCCCCTTGAACCAAATAGATCACGTCTTCGGCGATGTTCGTGGCGTGGTCGGCGATTCGTTCGATCTGTCGCGACGCCGAGAACATGTGAATGGCCGGTTCGACCAAATCGGGACGACGCTGCATGAGACCGGTCAGTTCGTCAATGATTTCGCGGTTCAGTTTGTCGATCGCATCGTCCTGTAGGCAGACCTCGCGGGCCATCCGCACGTCGAGATGAACGTAGGCGTCGATGCTGCGATGCAGCATGTCGAGCGCTTGCCGCGACATGTCTTTCAAATTGTCTGGCACGGCGATCTCCGGACACTTCACGATTCCGCAGGCCCGCTCGGCGATGCTGCACCCGAGATCGGCGACCCGCTCCAACTCGCCGCCGATCTTCAACACGGACGTGATGCGTCGCAGGTCGATGGCCACGGGCTGATGCAGCGCGAGCAGTTTGAGGCACTCTTCCTCGATCTCGACATCCATGCGGTCGATCTCATCGTCGCGGAGAATGACCTCGCGGGCACGCTCGTAGTCGGGCTTGTGGAGCGCATCGACAGCGGCGTGGATCATGTCCTCGACTCGGGCGCACATCGTCATCACGGACTTGTGCAGATGATCGAGGTCGCGGATCAGGTGGATCGACATGGCGGGGGCCTTGTGGGAGAGAGGCAGTGGGAGTGTGGGTTGTGGGGACTCAGGCTGCACGGTTTGGCAAGCCGAAGACAGGGGAAGCGAAGACGGGCAAGCGAGACGCTTACCCTACGGCTGCTAGCCGAAGCGGCCGGTGATGTAGTCTTCCGTTTCTTTCTGCGTTGGGTTCGTGAAGAGTTGCTTGGTCTGGCCGACTTCGACGAGTCGTCCCATGCAGAAGAAGGCCGTCACTTCGCTGATGCGGGCCGCCTGCTGCATGTTGTGAGTCACGATCACGATCGTGTAGTTCTGCTTGAGTTCAAAAATCAGGTCTTCGATGCGCGAGGTCGAAGCGGGATCGAGTGCCGAGGCGGGTTCGTCCATCAGCAAGACTTCGGGACTCGTCGCCAAGGCCCGCGCGATGCACAGCCGCTGCTGCTGTCCACCCGAGAGTGCCATCGCGGAATCGCGCAGCCGATCCTTGGCTTCATTCCAGAGCGCGGCTCGCTGCAGCGACTGTTCGACGATCTCGGTCAACTTTGCCTTGTCGGTCAACCCGGCAATGCGTGGCCCGAAGGCGACGTTGTCGAAGATCGACTTGGGGAACGGCGTCGATTTCTGGAAGACCATTCCAACCCGCTTGCGGAGCGACACCACGTCCACGTCTTTCGCGTAGATGTCCTCGCCGTCCAGCATCACCTTTCCTGAAACGCGCGTCCCTTCGATGATGTCATTCATGCGGTTGAGCGACCGCAGGTAGGTACTCTTGCCACAGCCCGATGGCCCGATGAGTGCCGTCACCGCCCGCTCGTTGACCTTCAGCGAGACATCGCGCAGCGCCTGGTTCAAACCGTAGAAGAAACCCATCTGGACTGTTTCAAACTTGGGGGGGCGTGCGGCGGGCGCAGCTCCCTGAGCGAAATCGGTCACGGGGGACGATGGAGGTTCGACGAACTGAGTGAACGCTTTCACGAGTGCCATGAGGAGTCCGAATGTGAAAACCCGAAGCGAGAGAATCAACCAACCGAACGCGGATCGCATTTCAACACCAACCCGAAGCGTGAGCGAGGACGAGGACGATTCCACACTCGGCAAAACAAATTACCCCCTCGAAGCCTGACGCGCAAGCGAAGTCCTTCTTCGCTTGCGCGTCAGGCTTCGAGGCGCGGGGACAATCTTTCGCCGGGGTTGCCCAACTCCCTCGTTCACACTTCGGGTTGATGTTGGAATGCGGGAATCACACTTACCATCGAATCTTCTTCTGAAACCGCTGCCGAATGAAAATCGCGGTCCCGTTCATCAGGACGAGAACCACGAGCAGCACCACGATCCCCGCCGCCGAGACATGCTCGAATCCACGGCTGGAGTCGCTCACCCAACTGTAAATTTGTAACGGGAGTGCGGTGAACTGGTCGAACGGAGCCTGAACCAACTTACCGGGATGAGTCAGTGCATCGGTGATCCCGGCGATGCGTCCCGGCACGACGCTGAGCTGTGCCGCCGCGCCGAGAACCAGCAAGGGCGCGGTCTCACCCAGCGCACGTGACAGCGCCAAGATCACGCCGGTCAGGATCCCGGGGAGAGCTGCGGGAAGAACCTGGTGACGAACCGTCTGCCATTTCGTGGCTCCCAAGGCGAGAGACGCATGGCGGAGCGAAGCGGGTACGGCGCGAAGGGCTTCTTGAGCCGCGATGATGATGACCGGCAGGCTGAGCAACGTCAGAGTGGCCGCGCCCGAGATGACGACTCGCCCGAGTGGCAACTCAAACGAGAACTCGACGAAGCCGAGCGAGCAGACGAATTTCTCCGGTCGATCGCGCAGTCCAAACATCCTCACGAAGACCGTGAAGCCGAGGATGCCGTAGACGATCGAAGGGACACCCGCGAGGTTCGAGATGTTGAGTTGAATCAACTTCGTCAGTCGCGTCGGCCGCGCATACTCTTCGAGATACACGGCCGCTCCCACGCCCAGCGGCACCGCCATGATGGCCGTCAATCCGATCAGCCACAGGCTACCGCACAAGCCCGCCACGATTCCGGCTTCCTCAGCGATGTACGAGTTTCCGCGTGTGAGAAACCCCAACGTGAGCCACCCCCACGCCTGCCTGCCGATCCCCAGCAACAGCACGGCAAGCACGCCCATCGACAGCCAAGTTGTGAGCCGGCAGAGCCACTCAAACGCCTGACCGAGACGGTGACGCAGCACCAGTTTTTTCTCGTAGAAATCGTCGTGCAAGTTCATTGGTACACCTCGCGATACCGGGCGAGAACCATCTGCGAGATCAGGTTCATCCCCAACGTGATGATGAACAACACGAGCGCGACCGCGTACAGGCTTTTTTCCAAGGTCGATCCCGCCACGACCTCGCCCTGCATCACGTTCACGATGAAGATCGTCATCGTTTGAATGGCATCGAGCGGGTTGAGTGTGAGTGCCGGTTGGCCCGTGCTGGCGATGGCCACGGCCATCGTCTCACCGATGCTGCGCGACAGTGCGAGGAGAAACGACGCCAGAATTCCCGACAGCGCCGAGGGCACGACAATCTTGGCACTCACGTCGAACTTGGTGGAACCGAGAGCGTATCCGGCCTCCCGCAAACTGTTCGGGACCGCCCGCAGCACGTCTTCACTGAGCGACGCGACCATGGGGATGATCATGATTCCCACCACGATCCCGCCGGCCAGCGCGTTGAAGCCGCCCACCGACAATCCGAACGTGTGCTTGAACACCGGCACGATGAAGAACGGCGTCAGCACCTTGAGTGCGAAATAGCCGTACACGATGGTCGGGATGCCTGCCAGCAGTTCGAGCATTGGCTTGCAGAGCGACCGCGTGCGCGGCGTGGCGTATTCGCTGAGATAGATCGCGATCATCAGTCCCGCAGGCAAGCCGATCAGTCCCGAAATCCCCGTGATGAGCAGCGTGCCGCACAGCAGCGGCAGGATGCCGTAGTGCCGCTGTTCTTCGGCGTATTGCGGCGTCCAACGAGTTTCACTGAAGAACTCAACGAGGCCGATCTCTTGGAAGAACGACGTGTCGGGCGGGATGGAGACGATCGCTTCCGTGACGAGGACGTAGATGATCGAAAGCGTCGTCACGATGGACAGCAAGGCGCAGCAGAACAGTCCCCCTTGGATGAACTGTTCGCGTGTGCGTTGCCACGAAAAGGTTCGCCGCAACGAGGGCGTTGATCGTTCGCGTCGAGCAGGACCGGCGCTAGCCACGGGTTGTCACCTGAAGGTTCGTCGAGAAGAGGTGCCGCCGAAAGGCGAATACGATCCTCTGCTCGTGACTGATGTCGCTCTGATCTCACCCCTTCGGGCTTGCCCCGATGGAATCAGGTTTTTGCACTATTCGTGGGCATCTTTGCATTGTCCCGTTCCGTCGTTTAACCGCGTGGGCAACGCCCCGCGCGTCAAGCGACGTTCGAGTCTGTTCCTCATCAACGCGCGGGGTGTTGCCCACGCGGTTAAACGACACGAACCCCGTACACCCCCCGCGAGCCACACTGTGACAAGCGGGGTGGAATTAAGCCGACACATCGCGTTCACGGGGGGCGGTCAGAACGAAACTGTGCTTCACAACCATCACTTCGCTTCGGCCGCCTCAACCGGTTTCAGAGCCGCGCCCAGCCGCTCGGTCATGGCTTGGCGAGTCTCATCCGTCATCCGGACGAACCCCCGCTTGGACACCAGTGGCTGAGCCGCTTCCGAAATGAAGAACTTCAAAAATTCGGCCACTTCCGTCCGCTTCATCGCCTCCTTGTTGGCATACATAAAGAGCGGTCTCGACAGCGGAGCGTACTCGCCACTCAGGATCGTTTCGACCGTGGGCAGGACGGGTGCCGCCGCCGTTTCCGCGGCGTCCTTCGTCGGTGAGACACCAATCACTTTGACCTTGTCTTTGTTCTCGACACAGTAGCCGTAGGGGATGTAGCCGAGGGCGAACTTATTGCCCGAGACGCCCGAGATCAGGATGTTGTCGTCCGAGGCGGGCGTGTAGTCGGTGCGGGTCGACCCCTTCTTGCCGACGATGACTTCGGTGAAGTACTCGAACGTTCCCGAGTCGCTGTCGGCTCCGAACAACTGGATCGGCTGATCGGGCCACTGTGGATTGAGATCACTCCACTTGGAGACCTTGCTGTCGGGTTGCCACAGCTTCTGGAGTTCCGCGACGCTCAACCCCGTACACCAGTCGTTTTCCGGATGAACGGCGATCGACAAGCCATCGATGGCGACGGTCAGTTCGAGCCACTCGATCCCCTTCTCTTTCAGTTCTTTGACTTCCTTCTCGGCAATCGGGCGCGAGGCATTCCAAATATCGCTCTGTCGCAACGCAAACTTCTTATAGCCGCCGCCCGTTCCTGAACGACCGACGCTGACCTTGTGCTTCGTGCTCTTCTCGAACTCGACGGCGACCGCCTGAGAAATCAGGTAGACCGTGCTGGAGCCTTCGACGTTGACGAGTGCCTCTGCGGCTGCGGACTCACTCCCTTTGACGCTGACGGGTGCCGCACCATTGACGGGTGCCGGATTAACAACGGGTGCCGCAGACTTCACGCAGCCGTTGAGTCCCGCCAAGCCGAACAGACTCACTCCGACAAACAGCCAAGCCAACCGTGACTGACGAACAACGAACATCCGGCGATCTCCAACAGGGTTTAAGTTTGATTCCATCGAGAATCGCAGGGGCCATCCACCCCCACCTGAGCGGGCGGTAGCTTAAGCGGCGAGAACGAAGTTTGCGACGAAGTGTTCATTAAGATTCGATGAACAATTGAAGGCTGGATTTGACGAGTAGCCCAGCGTTGTCTGGGGTGGATTGAGACCGAGGGAGTGTCTACAAGCCGCCCCTCAATGTCCGTCCCCCGCACCCAAGAGTCGGTTGGTTTACTTCGACTGTGACGTTTTCGTCTCGACCGATCACGAGGAAAGACCGTTTTGCCTGATTCGTGCCCCGGCCTTGCCATCCGTGCTACCAAGCCTGATCCCCAAACCGAGTCGGAGCCTCGTGAATCAGTGGCGTTCCAGGTAGCACGGATGGCAAAGCCGGGGCACGGATGAAGCAGAAACATCACAGTAGAATTACAGAGGTCGCCGTCGATGATTGTCGCTGCCGGATTGACGCCTGCTTGGCAACAGATTCTTGTCTTTCGACAGCTTCAAGTCGGACACGTCAATCGCGCGCAGCAGGCGGTCTGGTGCGGATCGGGCAAAGTTCTCAACGTCGGTGCGGCGTTGCATCAGCTCGGAGCGAAGTCGCTCACAATCAGTCCGGTCGGCGGCGCGACGGGACAACAAATTCGGGATGATTTTGTATGGCGCGGCATCCCCGCGCGATGGGTTGCGACGAACGCCGCCACGCGTGTCTGCACGACGCTCCTCGATCAAGCCACCGGTGCCACGACCGAATTGGTCGAGAACTCGACCGCGTTGACGGAATCCGAACTGGCTCAGTACGCCGAGACTTTCGCAGACGAAGCACGCTCTGCGAGTGACATCGTTCTCAGTGGATCGTTGCCGCAGGGAACGGCTCCGTCGTACTACCGACGCCTGCTGGAACGCACTTCCGCTCGGACACTGCTCGACATCCGAGGTCGCGAGTTGATCGAGTGCCTGCCACTGCGTCCCTTTCTCGTGAAGCCGAATCGTGAAGAACTGGCCACCACCGTGGGACGCCCGCTCACGACCGACGACGACGTGGCCACCGCCATGGCCGAGGTGCGAGACCTCGGTGCAGAGTGGGTCGTCGTCAGCAACGGCCCCGCGCCCCTGTTCGTGTTTGGTCCGAGCGGCCTGCATCGCATCGAGCCTCCCACAGTGAAGGCTGTCAATCCGATCGGCTGCGGCGACTCACTGACAGCCGCCATCGCGGCACAACTCGCACAGGGCGCGACTCCGCTCGCTGCGATCTCCTTCGGCGTGACCTATGCCGCCCACAAAGCCTCGCAACTGTTGCCCGTCGCAACCGGGTAGCGCGACGGTCCCTCCACAAAACGGACGGGCTTCGGCGAGTGCAGCGTCAACGTGCATCTTGGGGGAGCCACGTTCGCCATGAGTCTGTTGAATATGCCTCGCGCGGCGATGATTGAGATGTTTTGGGCGAGCCGCATGCTTGACCGCGCGAGGCATAAGCGAGTCCCTCCGGGAGGCATCGTGGCTGCGAGAAGTCCGGCTAACAGAGCTAAGGATTCGGTGCGAAACAACTTCCCGCTTTCCTCCCTCCCCTCGGCGGGGAGGGCCGGGGAGGGGGGAGGATGGTCAGGTCGATTT
>JAYSQC010000461.1:0-3734 GCA_043721755.1 Schlesneria sp. | reverse complement strand
CGACGCGCAAGCGAGGGCAAACCGTTGTCGAAAGTGAAGCCCTCGCTTGCGCGTCGGGCTCGTGATGAACCCCTCAAGACAAAGTTGTTCGACCACTAGCTCGCCGTCTCATGCACCATCCAGACCAGCTCATTGGTCTCGACACAATTCCGCATAATCCTTTCATTCGCCAGAAATTTGCCCCAATCGCTCAAGCCGGAATGGCAGAACGATGAAGTCGGATTCACACACCAACTCCTTTCTTCCATCGTTCTGCCCCCATCGTTTTGCCACTCTCACCGAAGTACCGGGACGAGAGTTGTGTCGAGACCATCCAGACAAGCTGGATGGGGTCGAAATCTAACGCCCGACCCCAGAAGCCAAACGCGCGACGGACAGGGACTCACCAGGACACGACCCATGTTGCTTGAACAATTTCTCGAACAGACTGCCGCACGAGTTCCCGACAAAGTCGCGCTCGTTTGCGATGGTCGCCGCGTGACGTACTCCGAAATCGAGACCGAAGCGAATCGAATCGCCCACGGGTTGGTTGCGCGCGGGGTGCAGCGTGGCGATCGCGTGGTGATCTTTCTCGACAATTCAGTAGAGGCGGCGGTCGCCGTGTGGGCGGTTCTTAAGGCGGGTGCCGTATTCGTCATGGCCAATCCCTCGACGAAGCCTGACAAGCTGACTTATCTGCTGAACAACAGCCGCGCGACCGCCGTTATCGCTCAGGCGAATCGGCTGCGCGGCTTTGAAAACTGCTGGAGCGAGACGCCTCATTTGAGGAACGTCATCGTTGTTGGCGATCCCGTGAGCGTCGCCGCGTGTTCACTCCCCGTCGTCCGTTGGAATGTGCTCGTTGCCGAACAAGTCCGTCAGACGCGCCCGCCCGCCAAACGTGGCATCGACGCGGACTTGGCCGCGCTCGTCTATACCTCGGGATCCACCGGCAACCCGAAAGGAGTGATGCTGACTCATCACAGCATGATGTCCGTCAGCCGGTCGATCATCGGCTACCTGCTGAACTCCAGCGACGACATCGTGCTCAGCGTTCTGCCGCTGTCCTACGGCTATGGACTGTATCAGTGGCTGATGTGCTGCCAGTACGGCGGCACGCTGATCCTCGAAAAGTCTCTGGCCTTTCCACATGCGATTCTGGAGAAGCTCGTTCACGAGGGCGCGACCGGCTTCCCAATGGTCCCGACGATTGCGGCGATTCTGCTGCGAATGAATCTCGCTCAATACGATCTCTCTCGATTGCGGTACATCACCAATGCGGGAGCGGCATTACCTGTCGAGTACATCACCCGGCTCCGCCAGCAACTGCCCGACGTGGCGATGTTCTCGATGTACGGTCTGACCGAATGCACGCGAGTCTGTTACCTGCCCCCCGATGAAATTGATCGTTGTCCGGATTCGGTCGGCAAGGCGATCCCGAACAGCGAGACGATGATTCTCGACGACGCCGGCAACAGGCTTGGCCCGCACGAAGTGGGCGAACTCGTCGTCCGTGGCTCGAACGTGATGAAGGGCTATTGGGACGCACCCGAGGAAACGGCGAAACGGCTGAAACCGGGCCAGATTCCGCACGAGATGTGGCTCTATACCGGCGACCTCTTCCGTACCGATGACGACGGTTGTTTGTATTGGGTCGGACGCAAGGACGACATCATCAAGAGCCGCGGAGAGAAGGTCAGCCCGCGCGAAGTGGAGGATGTTTTGCACCAGCACCCGCTCATCGCCGAGGCTGCTGTCGTGGGAGTCAGCGATCCCGTGCTGGGCCAAGCTGTGCGAGCCGTGATCTGTTTGCAGTCCGGTGCCACGCTGACACCGCGCGACGTGCAGGCTCACTGCCGACAATACCTCGAAGACTTCATGGTCCCGCAGCAGGTCGAAATTCGTGACACGTTGCCCAAGACCGCGAATGGCAAAATCGACAAGAAGCTGCTGGTCGAAGCGTAAGGCGACTGGCCAGAAATGATTGACCCGAAGACACCAACCCGAAGTGTGATCGAGGGCGAAGTCGATCGACGCCCTCGTTCACACTTCGGGTTGGTGCAGGTAAGACAACTCTTGCCGGTCGCGTAAACGGCTGGCTGAAGAGCAGGGTTTGAACCACGAAAGACACGAAAAGCACGAAAGCAGACAGAAGAGAATGGAACCATGAATCTCCCAGCGCGGCCAACGGCTGCAACCCAAGTCGCCTTCATCGCTCCGCGTGAAGAGAGCCGAGTGCGATTGAACGGCTGTTCCACCAATCCTCACCGCATTCGCGATCGGCTGACTTCACGCGGAGCGATGAAGGCGACTTGGGTTGCGGCTCCGCCGCGCCGTGAGATTCGTGGTTCCCTCGCCTAGTCTTCGTTTCGTGCCTTTCGAGTCTTTCGTGGTTCCCAAATGTATTTCGTGGTTCCCCATCTGGAGCATTTCATGACGACAGCGACACAGACATTTTCACGACGGCTGCTGCAACTGGACTGTGCGACCGAGACGGCTCGCATTGTGGATTGGATGCAGACGACCGTGGCTTCAACACTCAAACGCAAGGGCGTGGTGCTCGGGCTGTCGGGGGGGATCGACTCCAGCGTTGTGGTTGCTCTCGCGGTGAGGGCGTTCGGTCCCGAACGCGTCTTCGGGATCATGATGCCCGAGCGAGACTCGGAAGATGACAGCCTCGCACTCGCCGAACTGTTGGCCGAGTCGCTCGGGATCGAAACGGTCATCGAGAACATCACGCTGATGCTCGACGGCGCGGGGTGCTATCAACGCCGCGACGCAGCAATTCAGACGGTCATCCCCGAGTTTCAGCCCGACTGGAAGAGCAAGCTCGTCCTGCCACCGCTGTTGCAAGGGAGTCGTTTCAGCCTGTCGTCGGTGGTCGTGCAAGCGCCGTCGGGAGAACGGCAGCAGGCGCGATTGAGTCTCGATGCCTACCAGACGATTGTCGCGGCGACCAACTTCAAGCAGCGCTGCCGCAAGATGATCGAGTACTACCACGCGGATCGCCTGCGTTACGCGGTGGCCGGGACGCCCAACCGCCTCGAATACGATCAGGGTTTCTTCGTGAAGAACGGCGACGGCGCGGCCGATTTCAAACCGATCGCTCATCTTTACAAAACGCAGGTCTATCAGTTGGCCGACCATCTCGGCGTCCCCGAAGTGATCCGCCTGAGACCCCCGACGACCGACACCTATTCGTTGCCACAGAGCCAAGAAGAGTTCTTCTTCTCGGTCCCGTATGACAAGCTCGATTGCTGCCTGTACGGCCTGAACAACGGCTTCGCAGCGGAAGAGGTTGCCGCCGACATCGGCCTCGCCACGGATCAGGTCGAGTTCGTCTATCGCGACATCGTGTCGAAACGCAAAGCGACCAATTACCTCCACAGGCCGCCCGAGTTAATCGAAAGCGTACTTTCCTGACGGCGCATGACGATTTTTTAAGGTATGGTTCGACGTGCGCGTGGCGTACGGCGTCACAAGCATCACGAAGTCCGGCTTTTCCGAAAGCTGGACTTCTCTGCGAGGCGCGTTCACACCAAGAGAAGTCCGGCTAATAGCCCGTTGAAAAACGTAGGGTAAGCCTCTGGCTTGCCCCTTTTTCAACTGCATTTACGGGCAAGCGAGACGCTTACCCTACGTTTGTTCAACAGGCAGCTAACAGAGCTAAGGATTCGGTGCGAAACAACTTCCCGCTTTCCTCCCTCCCCTCGGCGGGGAGGGCCGGGGAGGGGGGAGGATGGTCAGGTCGATTT
>JAYSQC010000460.1:0-2098 GCA_043721755.1 Schlesneria sp. | reverse complement strand
CCGGTGATGACAACCACGCACCGCCTCAGTTGTCGCTGTTCGCATCGAAGGGGGAAGGACTGCCACCCGTCGAGCCACGCATCACGCTGGAACAGTGCTTGGAATCGCGAGCGTTGTCTGCCAATCACCTGTTGACCGACTTGCAGGATCGCGCGTTGGGAAACCGGCTGAACCGGATGTCCTTGAACGCCCGCACAGCCTTGTCCGAGCAGGGCGTGAACATGTTGTTCGTCGCGTTCGGCTTCCTCAAATGGTTTGAGGCGGAGCACAGCGATGAGCCACGATTGTCCCCGCTACTGCTGGTTCCAGTGTGTCTGGAACGTGTCGGGGCCACCGCACCTTGGAAGCTGTCGCTCGATGAGGATGAACCGTTCTTGTTCCCTCTCCCGCCGTCTTCGGGGGAGAGGGTTAGGGTGAGGGGGCTTCTTTTGAGTTGCGACCCGATTGGAACAATGCCAACTTCTGCCTTCGCGAGTTAATGAAGCGCGACTTTCGGTTGGCGTTACCTGAAGTCGATCCGCAGGCATTGCTGGACGACGAGCAAGCCCGCGAACGATACGAAACGGCAGTTCGAGACGCCGTGCGCCACGAATCGGGCTGGGAAGTCTTGAGTGACGCGGTGCTCGGGCCGTTCAGTTTTCAAGAGCTTGCGATGGACGACGACGGACGGCACGCGATCAAGCTCGCCGAGCATGAACACTGTCGCCCGATTGCGGGTGATGCTTCGACTCCGCCGCCGTTCGCCTTCCGGTCCCCTCGCCCCCGTCTTCGGGGGAGAGGGTTAGGGTGAGGGGGCCAAGCGCGGGGCAGACGAGAAAGTTGTCCAACAAGACGCCATCGGATCCTTCGCCAAGTCTCCGATGAGTACTCCGCTGAGGCGAATCCCCCCTCACCCTAACCCTCTCCCCCCGAAGACGGGCGGGAGAGGGGACCAGAAACCGCGACCACCAATGAGCGATCGCACTCCTCGTGATTCGACTCCGCCGCCGTTCGCCGTGGCGATTCCCTCGCCCGCGAGATTCGACGCGGAAGTCCATCCCTCGAAGCGGCAGACCATCTTGCCGTGCGATTCCAGCCAACTCGAAGCAATTCTCGCGATCAAGTCGGGAGCCAGTCTTGTCCTCGATGGTCCGCCGGGAACAGGTAAGAGTCAGACGATTGCCAACGCGTAGCTCGACCACCGCACCAATGCAGTCATCACCTTCGCGACGCCGAGTGTTTCAATCGTTCGGGGATGATAGACTGCGACGGCAATGAAATGAGGCCGAGGACGCGCAATGCCCATGAACGAGGAAGAGACGAAGTACGAGTTGATCAATCCCGTCTTGCGGGAGAAGGGCTACCGCATGCCCTACATCAAGCTCGAAACGCCCGCGCCCGTCGAGCCAACTGGCCCCAAGGGGCGTCGCCGAAATGGTCCTGGTAGGACCGACTATCTTCTGTGCGTCGAAGTCCCGAACGGTACGGTTCCGCTGCCCGTTGCGATCTTGGAGGCGAAGAAGGAAGACGAAGACCCGCTCATCCCCGCCGTCCAGATCGAACTCAAGACCCTCGGCATCAATCCTCGCCGCGCCATTGAGCAGATCGTTGAATACAAGAACGACCCCGGCAGCGGCTAGACCCGCAGGCAGTTGGCCCTCGCAGTAAGGATGAGTGAATGCTCGTGGCTCCATCCGTGACGAACCCCCGTCAGCGAATCATCGATCATGGCGAGGTGTTCACTCCGCCCGAACTGGTCAACCACATGCTCGACCTCGTCTCCCATGAGTGCGAGCGGGTTGATTCTCGCTTCCTCGAACCGGCCTGTGGCGACGGAAATTTCCTCGCCGAAGTGCTGCGGAGAAAATTGGTCACCGTCGATAAGAAGCAGGCCCACAACAGCGAGAAATGGGCACGCGACGCGACCTTGGCCGTGTCCAGCCTCTACGGCATCGATCTCTTGCCCGACAACATCGCCGCCTGCGGTGTGCGGCTGCTAGAGGTCGTTCGCGACGCTTATGCGGCCCGATTCAAGACCCCGCTGCCCGAGGCGGTCGCCCGTGCTGTGGCCTATATCCTGTCGAAAAACATCGTGCAGGGCGACGCCCTGACGCTCTGC
>JAYSQC010000459.1:0-1548 GCA_043721755.1 Schlesneria sp. | reverse complement strand
CGTTTAACCGCGTGGGCAACGCCCCGCGCGTCGAGCGATGTGGAACGCTGTTTTGCCATCGACGCGCGGGGCGTTGCCCACGCGGTTAAACGACTCAGTATCGGCCGCGCGAAGTATAGCTGCGTGTTTCCGTGTCTGGAGTTCGGCAGGCGGTGCGGATGATCGTGGGATCGAGGCCGGTGGCGTGCGAAGCGGTTTCGGCGGCATTGAACAGGGCGTCCACCGTTTCGTATTTCCGGTTGGACCAGTGATGGCTCCGCAGGTCGTGCCACAGGTTTTCGACCGGATTCAGTTCGGGCGAGTACCGTGACAGGCTCAGCAGCGTGATGTTGGGCGGACAGATCAAGTCGTGGGAGCGATGGTCTCCCGCGCCATCCCAGACGAGTACCGCCTGCACGTCCGGCTCCAGCGTCCGCGACAATGGGGAGAGAAAGAGGTTCCTGATGCCCGTGTCGAGACGCGCCGCGATCAGCTCCTCGGCCTGTCCCGTCTCGGCGCACGTGGCTCCCAACACGTAGCAGCCTGTTGAAAAACGTAGGGTGAGCCTCTGGCTTGCCAGTTTTCCAACTTGAATCACGGGCAAGCGGGACGCATACCCTACGTTTTTCAACAGGCTGGTAGGGGTGCAGTCGTTCATTGGTGGTCGCCCTGTCGCTCCGCGACAGGCAGCGCGAAGGCACGAGCGGCGTCAGCGCTCGCTTGAGGCGATTCGACCGATCCATGTCCCCTGTGGATCGCGCCACCTGTCGCGGAGCGACAGCGCTACCTTCTCAGAATCCCTTGCCCCACAGTGTTTCGTCGGGGGACCACCCATTGACGACTGCACCCTGCGTAGAGGGCATTTCAAAACTAGCCCGACGCGCCAGCGAGAGCTTCACCGTCCATAGAATGTTCAGCCCTCGCTGGCGCTTTTTGAAGTTGCGCTATTTTGTCTTTCCGCCCCAACGGGGCAGCCCTAAGTCAGCCCAGGGCCAGCGACCAATGGGAGCGCCGCCCTGGGGTCCGAGTGTGCTCGAATTCAAAGTCCCGAAGGGGCGGCCCTAAGAGGCTCGCGTCACTCGTGCCGCCCTTTCAGGGCTTGAAATTCACGGTCAACCGCCAACCCAAGGCGTGAACCGTGGGTGGGATCAAGACACCCTGTTCAAGCCCCGGAGGGGCGACACATTGCTCGCCTTACACCGGCAGTCCTCAAACTGGCCACGCCGCGTGTCGCCCCTCCGGGGCTGAAGACGTTGTCGTGTTCCCGCACCCACGGCTCACGCCGTGGGCTACGACCTGCCGCCCTCCGGGCTAAGGAACAGGCACGCAATAACTTCCCGTGAGCGGCTGGGCGCTAGCCACCGGTGAGTTGGAACTACCGGCGGCTAGTGGTCGAACAACTTGAGATTGCGGGGTTGTTCAACAACGAGCCCGACGCGCAAGCGAGGGCAAACCGTTGTCGAAAGTGACGCCCTCGCTTGCGCGTCGGGCTCGTGAGGAACCCCGCAAGACAAAGTTGTTCGACCACTAGGCGCGCAGGGCGTTGCCCGCGCGGTGAAACGACAGGAT
>JAYSQC010000458.1:0-1179 GCA_043721755.1 Schlesneria sp. | reverse complement strand
GCGAAAATGTCGAGATGGCGCATCTACTGTTGCATAATAATAACTCTAACACCGTGCGCTAGCTTGAACTCACAAAAAATCCATCGTGTATCTCGCTTTGCGATCGAATTACGAGTCGATTCCAACGAGCGGTGGCAATCGCATCGCCGATACGCTCTTGACAGCCGTCTTGATTTTCGAACTTACGACCGACTACGCGGCCCGGAGATGCTTACGGTCTCGGAGGGCCGGCGATCGCGAGCGATCTACACGTCGCAAAGCACGTTCTGATCTGCGCGCTCGCGACGGGTCGCGCGATTATAGGCGAGTGAACCTGGCGGAGATAATCGCGGGCGGGTCGGCATATGCCGCGGATATCTCCAGCGCGAACTTTGAGAGCACGTGCTACCTCAATCACCTATGCGCGATCTGCAACGGTGCATACGCGATCTCGTCGACGTGACGAGTAAACCTACGGCGCCCTCGCGCGAAGTTGGTGCGGCGAAGATCGCCCGACGTTTGGGCGATGCGTTAATTTGGCCGCGTAAGCCGTGGAAAACGCGCCCGCCAATGTGATCAAAAAGTAGCTCGACAAGCGGTTATTCGACGAACGGCGCTTGAGACGTGGTTCGAAATCTTCGCGGCATTCGCGAGCCTAATCGGCCAAAGCATCGCGCTCGGACTCGTGTATATCTTGCGCTCGCGCGCTTCGAAGCGAACTATCTCGCCGCCGAACTCGACGGTGAGCGCGTGCGGTTACGCGCTCGCCATGATGGAATCGCAAATCCGAGTTGTCTCCAGTAGCTCGAAATCCGAGTCGCGATCCCCGATCACGGGGACCGGTCCTCTAGAGTAACCCATCGCGCCAAGAATGTTCTCGACGATCATCCAAGCTGTTTCATGAACCGTGGCAATCGCCTGGCTGAAGATATTCTGCGCGATGCCGACACGGCGATGCGTTACAACATCTTGCCACGTAGAATCATCCCCCGTTTGCCGAAAAGATCGGGCTTGTCGGGCCGATTGGTTCCTTCGTACTCGACTGTACTTGCCCGCAGTTCGCGCAATGGAAGCATGTGGCGCGCACGGCACGAACACCACGCTACGTACGGGCTTGTGGAGGCAAGCTCGCTATCGAGGTGACGAAAACATCGGTGCTTTCTATCCCTAAGCTCGCGGTGGGCGCGCTCCAGGGCCTCA
>JAYSQC010000457.1:0-4111 GCA_043721755.1 Schlesneria sp. | reverse complement strand
GGGGCGGCGTAAGCCCCCTGGTTCTTGGGCGTCAGCCCGTTTTCAAAGAATCAGGGGGCTTACGCCGCCCCGCTCAGGGGTCTCATCAAGGACCACGCGGTTAAACGACCTTTTGGAAAGCTCTCTCAATGACCACCAACCGACGTGACTTCCTTTCGTGGTCCACGCATGGCCTGACGGCCACTGCGTTGATGAGTCTGCTTCAGCGTGATGGTTCGTTGAGTGCGGCCGATGCCGTGGCGAAGGCATCACAGCCGCCAACCGCCACTCCCGGTGAGGCCCACGATCCGCCGCCGCATCTGGGGGCGAAGTGCAAGCGGGTGATTCACATCTTCTTGTGCGGGGGGATGAGTCACCTCGATTCGTTCGACTACAAGCCGCTGCTCGAAAAGTATCACGGGCAGCCGCTTCCCTCGACCGAGAAGCCCGAGACGTTCTTCGGGAAGATCGGCCTCATTCGGAAGAACGATTGGGAGTTCCAACAGCGCGGCGAGAGCGGCCTTTGGGTTTCGGACCTCTTTCCGCACATCGCGGGAGTCGCGGATGAGCTAACGGTGATTCGCTCGATGATCGCCGACTCGGCCAATCACACGCCCGCGACCTTTCAAGCCAATACCGGCTTCCGCTTGAACGGCTTTCCCGTGCTGGGGTCGTGGCTGAGTTATGGCCTCGGTTGTGAGACGGACGATCTGCCCGCGTATGTCGTACTCCCCGATCCGCGCGGCTTTCCGGCGGGCGGGACGATCAACTGGTCGAACGGTTTTCTTCCGGCTCGACATCAGGGAGTCGCCTTTCGGACGAAGGGGAATCCGATTGATGATTTGTTTCCGACGTGGGCCGGACAAGCGGGGGCTGACGCCCGGAAGAACCAGGGGACTCACGTCCCCCGCTCAGACGGCGGGTTGTTTGACTCAGAGGCCGAGCGCGAGACGCGCGAGTTCGTCGCGGCGATCAACCGGCGGCATCAGGCGACTCGGCCCGAGACGGAGCTTGCCGCGCGGATCAAAAGCTACGAGTTGGCCGCCAAGATGCAGTTGTCGGTCCCGCGCGTGACCGATCTCGCGGGGGAGACCGCCGCGACTCAGGAGGCTTACGGACTGAACCGCGACGAGACCACCGAGTTCGGTCGAAGTTGTTTGCTTGCGAGACGTTTGCTCGAACAAGGGGTGAGGTTTGTCCAACTCTTCGCGGGCGGTTCGTTCGGCTCGCCGCGCATCAACTGGGACGGCCACGAAAGCGTCAAAGAGAACCACACGCAGGAGGCGCTGCGCGTCGATCAACCGGTCGCCGCCCTGCTGCGCGATCTGCGTCAGCGCGGGATGCTCGACGACACACTCGTCCTGTTCACGACCGAGTTCGGTCGCACGCCTTTCGCTCAGTCCGAAGCGAACACCGTCGGCGGCGGACGCGATCACAACATGTACGGCTTCAGCGTCTGGATGGCCGGCGGCGGCCTGAAGCACGGCCTGTCATACGGCTCGACGGACGATGTCGGCTGGAAATCGGTGGACAAGCCGGTCTACTGGCACGACTTCCACGCGACGGTCCTCAACCTGCTCGGCATCGACCACCAGCGGCTGACGTACTACCACAACGGCATCGAACGCCGGTTGACCAACGTGCATGGCGAAGTCGTGCATGACCTGCTGGCGTGAGAACTGTGGGGCCGTGAACTAGCGAGGCTCTGCCTCAGACCGACGAGTTGAGATGCCCACAGACCCGAATGCCTACTTTCATTCGCGCTCCCCTCAATTCGCGCGGAAATTGATCCGCGCGAATTGAGGGGAGCGCGAATGAAAGAAAGAAACATCGTGTGATGGAAGTTGCTTCCCAGCTTGAACCAAGCCGTGACTGGAATACTTTTCCAAACCGGACTCATTCACAACAACTTTCAACGACCAAGCGTGCTCGGGAAGAGTGAGGGCAAAATGTCCACGAAAGACGGCAACCTCCAACAGACACTCGCTCGGTTGGAATCCATTCAGGAGGAAGTGCGCCCCGATCGAGAGTTGTCTTGGAGGTCGGGCGGACTGCTTTGATGCGGCATTTTGCAGGGCTTGGCGAGCGGCGTTGGCGGGGGTGATCCCGTCCCTGTTTGTGTTGGCGGTGCTGGCTACCAGGCATGTTGCTCCCGTGGAACTGTTACTCACCAGCGCCGTCAATGTCGCGGCGTTGGTCGGTGGTTCGGTCATGTATGTGTTGGCGGTCGGCTTTGTGTCGGGACGAGTGGCGCATCGCTTCGCGTATGAGACGGAGATTTCCGTGCCGACACTGGCTCGGTTGATCGCGTGGGTCGCCAATCTTAGCCTGTGGGGATGGACGGTGCTGCTCGTGTTAATCGTTCACTCTCGTCCATAAACTGCCGGACATTCCGTCGCTGAGCGGGACAATTTCTTGGCCATCAATTCTGTGAAAGGCAACACAATGAAAGCGGACTTCAAAACGGGAGCGGTGTGGCTGGTGATTGGAGCGGCGCTGATCTGGATTGCTCAGCCAAACGACTGGGTGCGACCGGTGACGGCTCAGACAGGAGTGCCCGCTGCGGTGGTCGAATGGGAGTACAACTCGCAGAGCGTTGAGGCCGTGTCGATTCAGACCAAACTCGTCGAGATGGGCAGCGGCGGCTGGGAGGTCTTCTCGGTGACAAGCACCGACGGCATGGTGGAGTCTCCTGGGGCCGATGGTAAGCCGCATGTGATCTCGCAACGGTTTGAAGTCACCGCGAAACGTCTCAAAAAGAAATAGGCTGCGATGTATTCCATCCTCATCAAGCTGGCCAATCCGTTCCTGCTGGCGATGCTCGCGCTGGGCATTGCTCTCGCGATGAGATGGCGGCGGCGCGAGAACCGGAGCGGGTGGTTGGCTTCCGTCACCGGACTGTATTTCGTGCTGTACCTCTACTGTTTGCCAGCGACCTCGTACTTCATGTGCGGATCGCTCGAATGGCAGTTGCCGCGCGTGATCGCTCGGCCCGCAGGTGTGCAGGCGATCGTCGTGCTGGGAGGCGGCATCGTCCCTTCGCCTCAGGAAGGTGTGGCCACGCGGCTGGCCGATGGTTCGCTGTGGCGGTGTCACAGGACTGAAGAGCTGTACCACGAAGGTCCGTCGTGCCTGGTCTTCGTGATTGGCGGCAACCCCGACGGCACGCGCGGCGAGGACGTGTCGAATGTCATGGCGGGAGTCCTCGAACAACTCGGCGTCGCTAAGGGTGATCTGGTCGTCGAGTCGGAGAGTCGCAACACGCAGGAGAATGCGCAAGCGGCCGTCGGTCTGCTCAAGGCGGACAACATCTCGAAGCCGCTGCTGGTGACGAGTTCACTCCATCTCGCCCGAGCCACGCGGCTGTTTCGCAATCAGGGGATCGAGGTCATCCCCGTCGGCTGCGACTATCTCACCGACCACTTCGAGTGGGGCCGCTTCGCGTTCCTGCCGAGTACCCGCGCGGCTCAATCGACCACGGAAGCCTTCCGCGAATGGATGAGTACGCTGGCTTCGCGGGCGAGGGGCGAGTGATTGGAAAATGAGTCGTCGTTTATACCTCACGCGGGACAAAGTGAGACATTTCTGAGCGGGGCGGCGTAAGCCCCCCGGTTCTTCCCGCGAAGGGCTAACGCCCAAGAACCGGGGGGGCTTACGCCCAATGGCACTCACTTTGGGTCAAAGTCCTGAGCGGCACGGCGCTAGCCGCCGGTATCTCACTTGGAAATACACCGGCTCACAGAATGACAAAGTGAGTGCCATTGGGCGTCAGCCCTCGGACTCTTGTGATTGCAGCTCAGAGTCCGAGGGCTGACGCCGCCCGGCTCACCTGATTTCGACTTTTGTTGGAATCGTCAGAATGAATGCCTATCTCAGATTTGAGGATGTGCAAACGGATTTGCCCGGGCGTCGCGAGTTTTGCTGCCTCGTTTCCAGTGGAGTTCCAGCGGCACAGGCATGTTGCGCCGGGTAACGTGAGTCGGTGACAAACAGACACACTCGTTGATGCCGTTTGACGACGTGGGACGACTCAGGGGCTGAAGTCCGGCTTAGCTTTGTTAGCCGGACTTCCATCCGGAGCGACTCGCCCGGAAAGAAGTCCGGCTTTAGGAAAAGCCGGACTTCGGGCGGT
>JAYSQC010000456.1:0-15275 GCA_043721755.1 Schlesneria sp. | reverse complement strand
GTCAGCCCTCGGAAGGTTTGTTCGCTGTTCTCGGTTGCTTCGATCAGCCGGGACAGTTCCTCGGATTCCAACGCCCGCCGCTCAACCCGGACATCGACCTTGCCGTTGAGCTTTGACAGGTGAGCAAACGGATTCCGCTCCAGCCGCCTCGCCCTCACCAGCCAGTTGCCGAATCCCTTCACCGCGACAAGATGGTGATTGCTCGTCGTGATGCCGAGTCCTTCGTCGCGACGTTGCTTCAACCAGTTCGATGACTTGTCCGCGTCGAGTTGCGTCAGCAGCTTGAAGCCGCACGCCGAGAACACGGCCTCGCATCGTGCCACGGTCAACGCGACGTGTTGGCCGCTGTTGCCCTTCGCTTCCAAATGCTGGCGGAAGTCGGCGACGTGTTCGGCCAGTGGTCGCTTGCGTTGCGAGGCGAACGGGTCAACCAGCCCGGCCTTGCCGAGTTCGGCCTTGCGGACGAGCTCGTTCAGCATCTGCTGCGAAGCGGCCTTGTCCTCGCAGAGCTTGACCTTGCGAACAATGTTGTCCGCGTCGGTGTACTTGCCGTACCACGAATCGTAAGGAACTGGCTCGAAATAACTTCCCGGTTTGACACTGTGATTCTGTGAGCGGCTGGGCGCTAGCCGCCGGTCGTTTTCGCCTACACCGGCGGCTAGCGCCCCATGGCACTGACTTTAGTCGCGGTACGGCGCGAGCCGTCCGGTTGAAGCGCGAGCAAACTCGACAAAACCGGGCGGCTTGCGCCGCTCCGCTACTCGATTGGTTCTAAAGTCAGTGCCATTGGGCTAGCGCCGTGCCGCTCACTCAAGCATCCAACACAAATGGCGGAGAGCCCGATTTGCTAGAAGAAAACACCGTGACCTCAATGGAGTTATTCGGTCATGACACAGCCATGTGACCCCGCGCCGCGTGAATTGGTGCATCCGCGCGACGAGATCATGCAGGCGATGGAACGGATCTATCGCCATCGCATGACGACCACGTCCGGCGGCAACCTGTCGATTCGCGAGTCGAACGGCGACATCTGGATCACGCCCGCTCGCATCGACAAAGGAAGTCTCACGCGGAACGACATCGTCTGCGTGCGTGCCGACGGAACCGTCGAAGGGCCACATCGTCCGTCGTCCGAGTTCCCATTCCACCGCGAGATTTACGCGACCCGACCCGACATCCGCGCGATCGTTCATGCGCACCCCGTCGCTCTCGTGGCGTTCAGCATCTGTCGGCAACGCCCCAACACGCGGCTGTTTCCTCAAGCCCATTCGGTCTGTGGCGAGACCGCCTTCGCACCGTATGCACTGCCCGGCAGCGAGCAACTCGCGCAGAACATTGCACAAGCCTTTGCAGGCGGACTGCACGGCGTGATCCTCGAAAATCATGGCGTCGTCGTGGGAGGCAACTCGCTTTCGCAGGCGTATCAGCGGTTCGAGGCCCTCGAATTTGCGGGCAAGACAATCATTAAAGCCCGGCTGCTCGGCGACGTGCGCTATCTCACGGACGATCAACTCGCGCTGGCCGAACGCCGGCGTGTCTCCTTGTCTCCAGTCGAGCCGCCCGCTGCGACCAGCCACGAACAGGAACTGCGTCGCCAACTGTGCGAGTTCCTGCGGCGAGGCTGTCGCCAGCGGCTGCTCATCAGCACCGAAGGCAGCTTTTCCGCGCGACTCGATGCGGACTCGTTCCTCATCACCCCCGCTCAACGCGATCGTTCGTTGCTCGACATCGACGACCTCGTGCTCGTGAGTGGTGAGACCTCCGAACCAATCAAGCGTCCCAGTCGAGCCACGCTCGCGCATCGTGCGATCTATCGCCGACACCCCGACATGAAGGCCATCGTGTTTGCGCACCCGGTCAACGCGACGGCCTTCAGCGTGACGAATGTTCCGCTCGACGCCCGCACGATCCCCGAAAGTTACATCTTTCTGCGCGATGTCGGGCGAGTTCCCTTCGGCGTCCACTATCTGCCCGACGAGTCCATCGCCGATTACGTCTCGCCCCGTTCGCCCGCAGTGTTGCTTGATAACGACGGTGTCCTCGTGGTTGGTACGAGCATTCTCGACACTTTCGACCGGCTAGAAGTGTTGGAGACCACCGCCGAAGCGATCATCAACAGCCGCCCGATCGGCACCGTCGCTCCGATGCCGGACGCCGTCATCGACGAACTCAAGCAAGCCTTCTTGGGCGAGTGACTGGCTGGTTGAGTGTGCCAGCGGGAGTTTCTTTCCAGCAGTGGACCATCTCTGGTTTGCCGAGTACTTTCGTTTCACGCCGTGAAGCGAAACCAATCAGCCCTGCTCAAAGGAATCAATCAATGCTCAGCCACGTATCTCGTGCCCTTGTCTGCGCGCTGGCTTGGAGTCTGTGCTTGCCCAGCAATCAAACCGCTACGGCGGGTGAGATTGTCACCATCGCTGGCACTGGCAAGGACGAGTTCTCCGGAGACGGCGGCCCTGCGCTGCAAGCAGGAGTTGGTCAACCGTTCGGCTTGGAGATCGGTCCCGACGGTGCGCTGTACTACTGCGAGTTCTCGAACCACGTCATCCGCCGACTCGACCTGAAGACGAACGTGCTGACCACGGTCGCCGGAACGGGACGCAAAGCGGGTTATGCCGGAGACGGTGGCCCCGCCACGAAGGCCGTCATGAACCAACCGCATGAACTGCGGTTCGACGCGGCAGGGAACTACTACATTTCCGACATGCTCGCGCAGGCCGTGCGTCGCGTGGATGCCAAGACCGGCGTGATGACCAGCGTCGCCGGAACCGGCAAGGCGGGTTACTCGGGCGACGATGGCCCCGCCTCGAAGGCTCTGTTCGATCTCCCCATCTCCGTCGTGCTCGATCGCTCGAACGGCCTGCTGATCTGTGACATCAAGAACCATCGCGTTCGCCGTGTGAGCCTCGACACCGGCATCATCTCCACGTTTGCGGGGACCGGCGAAAAGAAGGCGACTCCCGACGGATCGCCCCTCGCAGGTACGCCGCTGAATGGGCCGAGAACGCTCGCCGTGGAAGCCGATGGCAACGTCATCATCGTTCTGCGTGAAGGGAACGCGGTTTACCGTGCCGATCTCAAAACAAAGACGCTCCACCACATCGCGGGGACCGGCAAGTCAGGCTTCGGCGGTGATGGCGGCGACGCCCGCCAGGCTCAACTGGCCGGTCCAAAAGGGGCGACGGTCGATCACGCCGGAAACATTCTGCTATGCGATACCGAGAACCACACGATCCGCATCATTCACAAGCGAACCGGCGTGATCGAGTCTCTGATCGGCGACGGCAAGGCGGGAGACGGCCCGGATGGCGACCCGAAAAAATGTCGCCTCAACCGCCCGCATGGCGTCTTCGTCGATGCCGATGGCAACATCTACATTGGCGACAGCAACAACAACAAAGCGCGAAAACTGTCGCTGAAATAGCCATCAGCCCGCCATCGTTCTGGCACACGATGGCAACACCGAAAATCAATCGCACGACCTTGCCGCTTCCCACCTCAGCTACTATCCTCTCGACCGCTTTGGCCCAGGTGGCGGAACTGGCAGACGCGCTAGGCTCAGGACCTAGTGGTAGCAATACCGTGCAGGTTCGATTCCTGTCTTGGGCAATGTCAAAAGCTGACGCGAGATACGTGACCTGCTGATGGTCAGCAGTGTGGCAGAAAAGCCTTACCAACTGTGGTAGTCCTACCACAATTTGAAAGGAAGCCGCATGACCGTCGCAGGTTCGTCTCGTTCTTTGGACTGGCAGAATCTAAAACTCGTCGATTTGATGCATCAGTCTGATGGCAAAAAAGCCCGCGTCTGCATCGCTGGCAGGATCTCAATCTCGGTGAGTACGGCCGCGAGGAATCGCGCCGAAACCTTGGAGAAGTCAACTCCAAACAGGTGCCCGTTCCTTGTTCCCCATGTAAAGCTTTTGTCATGACCATCGACTTCCGCGCGACGCTCGAAACGTTTCCGAATCCGTACCCGCAACGCGACTACTCGATTGAAACGATCTGTCCCGAGTTCACGTCCGTCTGCCCCAAGACCGGCCAGCCCGACTTTGGCGTACTGACCATCACGTATGTTCCCGACGCTGCGTGCTACGAGCTGAAGTCGCTGAAGCTGTACCTCCAGCAGTTCCGCAATCATGGCGCGTTCTACGAACACGTCACGAACATGATCTTGGACGATCTGGTCGCAGTGACGCAGCCTCGTTCGATGAAGATCCTTGGCGCATTCACACCCCGGGGCGGCATCCGGACGAACGTCACGGTCGAGTACACGAAGCCGGTTTGATAGAGGCAGCGGTCAGTGAACCGTGGGCGGCGGACAGTAAGCTCACGACATCGGCATTGGCTGCTGGGAACGGCAACGACGCGAGTTCGTTCGCGCTGATCCATCGAAAGCCGCGTTGTTCCTCCGTCAATGCGACATCCGCCGCCGGATGGCAGAGAATGAAGTGCAGATCGACGGTGCCGTGCGGATACACATGTTCGCGCCGTATTAGCAATCGCTCGACGCGAACGGTGAGGCCGGTTTCTTCGAGGCACTCGCGCACAGCACACGCTTCCGGCGCTTCGCCTTCCCCGCACTTGCCTCCCGGAAATTCGGCGAACCCCGCGAGCGGCACGTCGGGACCGCGCGTGCCGATCAAATAGTGTCCCGCCTGTTCGACGACGGCGATGCCGATCCGCTTGATGTGAGTCGTCACGATGTCGTTCCTGCGTGAAGACTTTTTCTGGAGAGCCAGACCTTCATCGCCAGCACGACTCCGCCAATGAATCCCGAGAGATAGCTCGCGTTGTGCGCCCACAGGTCGGCGAGGAAGTAGCGCTGCTTTTCGCGCGGAACCAACTGAGACATCGGATCGACCAGCCAGACGCAGCCGACTGATGCGAGTCCGAAGCCAATGAGTCCCGCTACCGCCGCGCAGCACGCCATGACTCCCAGCAACTTCATGATCGGCACCACGAGTGAACCGGCTGATCGTTTGGGGTACGAACCCAATCGCGACGTGAACGCCAACGGAAAACCAATCAGCACTCCGGCCCACCAAGTCGCGACGAACCCCCAGCCAAACGCCAACAACGTCGGTGAATCCGTTCCAAAGATGTTGGGGTGCCCGATCGTGAAGTATTCGACACAGACTCGCGCTGTGATTTGATCGTGAGCGATCCCATAGATCACGGCGGCGGCGATACTCAGCAGGATGATCTTGGCGGACTGCATGGAAGTCTCTCAGACTTTGTCTGTTGAGCCGCAAAAAGGGAACAGCCCGGCGTCGCGGTGACACCGGGCTGCATCGACTTCCGTGGAATGAATCACCCGCCGGGCTTCGCGTCTCCGGGGGGCGCTCCCATCGCGTGGTAGCCGCTATCGACGTGCAGCGTTTCGCCAGTCACGCCGGTGGACATGTCACTCAGCAGATAGACGGCGCTCTTGCCGACCTCTTCCAAGCTGACATTGCGACGCAGCGGTGAGAGGGCGTCGTACATTTCGAGCATCTTGTCGAAGTCCTTCACAGCGGAACCCGACAGCGTTTTGATCGGGCCAGCACTCAGACCATTCACGCGGACCTTCTGTTGTCCGAGTTCGTGGGCGAGATAGCCGACCGAGGACTCCAACGCGGCTTTGCACAGCCCCATCACGTTGTAGCCGGGGATGACTCGTTCGCCGCCGAGATACGTGAGCGTCAAGATGCTTCCACCATCGGGCATCAGGTCTTTGGCTCGTTTGCAGACGGCCATCAGGCTGTAGACGCTGATATCCATTGAGGTCTTGAAGCCCTCACGTGAGCAGTCGTAAACGTGGCCCTTCAAATCGTCGATCGGAGCGTAGGCAATTGAGTGGACCACGAAGTCGAGCGTTCCGAACGTCTCCTTCGCCGCAGCAAACGCCGCGTCGAGATCCGCATCACTCTGAACATCGCAGGGCAGGAACATCTTGGGATCGAACGCTTCGACCGCCTTACGAACGCGTCTCGCCATCTTGGGGTTCGTCGGATCCTTGTCGGGCAGATGCGTGAAGCCGAGCTGTGCCCCTTCTTTGTGGAGTTGATCGCTGATTCCCCACGCGATCGACCAGTCATTCACCACACCCAACACCAATCCGCGTTTCCCGTCCATCAGACCCATGATGCAGCATCCTTATTCGTGCGAAACCGGCCACTTCGACCCATCGAAGATCGCCAGCCTCACGTCATTGTTTTCGATGCGACACGATACCGGCGAGGCATCAGACCGACAACCGGCCTTGGAACGAAAGAGGCGGTGCAAAGTGCGAAGTGATCAGTGCGAAGTGCAAAGTGATTCAAGACGAATGGTTCCTCCCACTTTGCACTTTGCACTTCTCACTTCTCACTTTGCACAGCCTTGCCCTAATCCTCACACCGTGCTGACTCTCACTCAACACACCAACGGCGGAGCATTCGCTCATAGAGGTCCGTCCCGGCAGCGAGCTGATCGAGCGAGATCCATTCGTCGTCCGTGTGAGCCTGCTGGATGCTGCCGGGACCGAGGACTAGGATTTGTTTGAGGTCCGTGAAGCAGACGCCGTCGGTGCCATAGCCGACGGTGTGCGCGGTGTCTCGTCCCGCGAGTTGAAGTGTGTCGCGAACGAACTCACACGACGGATCGCCGGAGACCGGCAACCCCCGACATTCCCATTCAAACCGGAGGCCGCAGCGTTGGGCGGCCGTTTCCGCGCGCTGGACCAGCGCGTCGCCGTCCATGCCCGGCATGGGGCGGAAGTAGACCGTGCAGACGCTCTGCGGAGCCGTGATGTTCACCGCGCGGTTGTGATCGTTGATGCCAATGTTCCAACTGATCCACGGCGGATCGAATTCGTCGTTCAGCCACGTGCGCGATGTCAGGGTCTCATCGTGGATCGCTTTCATTTCGGCGAGAAACGGGATCATCGCGAGGTTCGCGTTCACGCCATCGCGCGTGCTGGAATGTGCCGCCTTACCGGTCGCGGTGGCTCGAAAACCGTAGATCCCTTTGTGCGCGTAGACGACTTGCAACTCGGTCGGCTCACCGATGATGGCGCGACTCTGTCCGGCGACCATCTCGGCGTAGAAGGCGGACGATTCGGCGACCCGCTTCGCACCGTGAAAGCCGACCTCTTCATCGGCCGTGCAGACGACGTAGATTGGCTCGCGCAGTGTCTCGTGGCGCAGGCGACTCACCGCCGCCAGCATCGCTGCGATCGAACCCTTCATGTCGCAACTGCCGCGTCCGTAGAGACGGTTGTTGCGGACGGTTGGCTCGAACGGCCCGTGCGTTGGGAACGACTCGTCACTCGTGACCGACCAGGTGTCGGCGGGAACAACATCCGTGTGCGAGAAGTACGCCACGCCGCCCGTCCCCGGTCCCTTGCGGCCGATGACGTTGACCTTGGGCACACCGAACGGATCGAGGAATTCCTGCCGCTCAATTTGAAAGTCGAGCGCACGGAGATGGCTTTCAACAACATCGCTCACCGGCCCGTTCGAGTTCGCACTGACGGACGGCACGCCAACGAGCGACTTCGCGTAATGCAGGGCATCGAATTCAAGTGGATCAGTCACGGATAGGTTGCCTCCAACGATAGGGTGAAATACGCAGAGTTGAGGTGAAAGGTGCATCCCGTGCTTACGGTCAAGATGGCGTCGTTTATACCTCATGCGGTGGAGAGTGAGAGGTTTCTGAGCGGGGCGGCGTCAGCCCCCCGATTCTTTGAAAACGGGCTTACGCCCAAGAATCAGGGGGCTGACGCCGCCCTGCTCAGAGGTCTCATCAAGGACCGCGCGAGGTATATCCCTCATGCGGCTTCAGAAGAGAGATCGGCGAGCCGCATACCGTAAGGCTGCGGGTTCTTGATCGCGTCGCAGGAAACCCGTGGCCTCACGGCACACGGCTCGCCAGAAATATCTCACTCACCGCCGTGCGTTGCATCGTCTGCCCGAACGGCCATGATCGACGACCACAAGTCCAACCCACGTTCGAGCGAGGTGCTGTGAGCCGCATGTCAGAGTCCTTTACCGACGACGAATTGATGGCCTATGCCGATGAGCGGCTTCCCGTGGCCCGGGCCAGTGAATTGGAGCGACTGCTGCGAGGATCGGTTGACCTCGTGCAACGCTTGGCGGAGTTGGTGCGGTCGCGCGAGAGCCTCGAACCGTCGTTGGGTGCGATGTGGCGGCGCGGTCGTTGGAGTTGTCCGCCGCGCGCCGTCTGGTCGGCCTTCGTGGACGGGAGGCTTGGCGACGGATTGTCACAGCATCTGCGATTTCACGTCGAGGAGATTGGCTGTCGCGTCTGTGCCGCCAATCTCGCGGACCTGCAACAGTCCGGCAATCACGGCGATTCCGAGGGGCGTGTCCGCAAGATATTTCAGTCGTCAGCCGGACGATTGGCGGCACAGCCAGCTCCCGCCACGGAGTAGATCGCCTTTCAAAACTAGCCCGACGCGCCAGCGAGGGCTGAACATTCGATGACAGTGAAGCCCTCGCTTGCGCGTCGGGCTAGTTTTTCGGGGGCGAACACCGGTTTTGAAATGCCCTCTCGGGGAGTTTCGCTTCCCGCTGTTGGAGCGCCAGCAAAAGTGTTCCCAAGACCGAGCAGCACGGGCCTTCCGTGGCCGTCCACCAGCCGGGCATTCCTTCGGCAAAGCCGATGGCCATGAGCGCGAATCCTTGAGCGATCATCGCGCACGCCAGCAACGTGATCAGTCGCGCGTAGCGAGTGACATCGCCCGCCACGAACCACAGCAGCAGTCCGTACAGCCCGCACCAGACCGAAGTGCAGCGTGCCAGATATCCGGCGATCGGTTCTTGGGGAAAGGCTCCGAGACCAAGCCCCGCGTGGCTGAAGGCGATCCAAGATCGAGGAGCGACGGCGGCCGCGAAGGCGCAGAGATCGAGCAGCCCCAGCAATCGCAGCGCGACCACCAGCGCGTTCCTGTGCGGCCTCTCGTTCGTCGATTCCGTCATTCGCAGGTCGCTCCCGCCAGTTGATGCACGGCTTGCCACTCCATTTCGGTGACGGGCTGAATGGACAGCCTCATGCCTCGTTTCATGACCAACATCTTGGCCGCAACAGCATCGGCGGCGAGTTGCTCGCGCGAGATCGGTTCGGCAAACCGGGCGATCAGTTTGACATCGACCATGACCCAACGCGGAGTCTCACGCTTGGACTTGGGATCGAAGTACTTGCTGTGGGGATCGAATGCCGTGTGATCGGGATAGCCGGCGCGAACGACTTCCATCGTGCCGAAGATGCCGAGTGGTTCTTCGCGGCTGTGATAGAAGAGGACGCGATCACCGATGCGCACGTCGTCGCGCAGGAAGTTCCTCGCCTGATAGTTTCTCACGCCGTCCCACGGTGCTGTCTGGCGAGGCGACTTGGCCAAGTGTTCGATCCCAAATGACGACGGCTCGGACTTGAAGAGCCAGTAGCGGCGCGTGCTCTGAGGCACGGAACTCTTCGACGATTTCTTCATTGGGGATCGGCTCCTGCTGCGAACTGTCGAACGAGGTGAATCCGCCCGGTGACAATCCGAGCGTGACTCATGGGCGTCAGCCCCCTGGTGGTCGAACAACTTTGTATTGAAGGGTTCATCACTAGCCCGACGCGCAAGCGAGGGCTTCACTTTCGACAAAGGTTTGCCCTCGCTTGCGCGTCGGGCTAGTTGTTGAACAACCCCGCAATCTCAAATTGTCCGACCACTAGTGGTGCCGACCGCGTCCTCATCCAACCGTTCTTGCCGACCACTTACGCCGAACGAGACACGAAGATCAGAAAAAATGTTCGGCAGAGAGAAAAAGAGTGATCTTAAGTTCAAGACCATCTCCCGCCGAATCGCGCGTCTCGACCACACCTTCATCGACGAATCGAATTCGCCGCGACAAGAACTTCTGATGACCGCCAATCCACCGAAACACTGCGCAGGGGCGTTTCATTCGTTCCGATCAGCGCCGGTCTCAGCCCCACGTTGCGATGCTTTTTCATGGCCGAGCGACAAATCCTGACGAACCGCCTCATGCACGACACCGCTTAGGCGAGCGGCAAGACTCGATTTACCACAGTAGACGTGTCACTCCGTGACACGAACCGTTCCCGCCACGGAGTGTCGGGTCTACTTTCTCTTGCCGGTCGCTTACGGACTTCATCGAGCTACCGTTTGAACTTCGCTCGGAGCAATCGCCTTGGCAGGAACGCCGCGTACCTTGACGAAACCCGAAATGCCGATCACCACAACCGCCATCAGGAGGATGACGCTTTGCCATCGCTTGGAGTTCCGCCGCATTCCCTCAAAAGTTTTCGAGCGTCCGACGAGGGCCGACGCGATGAAGAAGATGCCTAGCGAGAGCAGAATCTTCGTGCCAACCAGCGGGTGGTACAGCCTGTCTCCCTTATGCAGTGGAATCTGCACGACGAGATAGTTGTAGAGGCCGCTGGCCAGAAACAACGCGATCCCACCGTGAACGAATTTCTTCCACGACTTCATCACCAACTCTTTGAGCTTCGCGTGATGTTCGTCCGGGAGCTGAGCCGCCGCCGGGGCGAGGACAAACCGCAGAAAGCAGGTTCCTCCAACCAAGACGATGGCGGTGCCGATGTGAGTCCAACGCGAAACGATTGCGATCCAATCCATGATGTTGTGACTTTCAAGTGGTGAGGTACGGAACAACCCAGTTGCGGGCGGATTCTAGTCGTGCCACCTCTCATTGCCACGTCGCTCGAACACCGTGTTACCGCTGGGAGTCACATTCAATACGAACCCGCAGCGTGAGCGAGGGCGAAGTTGATCGACTCCCTCGTTCACACTTCGGGTGAGTGTGGGTCAGGCAACTCTGGCCACTCGCCAGAAAACTTCTCTGCCCAAACTTGATCCGAGATGGAGTCGATGCGTTACGATGCCCCGTGTCGGGATCACCAAGTTCTCGCCCGACAACACCACTTTTCTGGGAGGAACCGCTCCATGCCGAACAACCTGTTGAAATCGTGCTTCGTGACTGCCCTGATGGGAACGCTGCTGTGGTTGGCCCCGACACGCGCCTCGGCCGCTGAGATCGTTGACGGTGGCGGCTTCTTCACCGCCGACACGCTGGCCTTGGCAAACAAGTCGATCCTGGAACTCGAACAGAAGTCCGGGCACACCGTCCGCTTCGAGACCTTTGCCGCCGTTCCCGCAGACAAGGTCGAGACCGTCTCAAAGATGGACGCCAAGCAGCGGGAAACATTCTTTTCGAGCTGGGTGCATGATCGGGCTGAGGCCACGCAATCGCGCGGCCTCGTCGTGTTGATGTGCCGACAACCGTCGCATCTCAACGTTTGGGTCGGCAAGCCGATTCAGCAAGCCGGTTTTGGAGCGGCTCAAGCAAAAACCGTTAAGGAAGCAATGCTCACGAGCTTCCGTGCGAAGGAGTACGACAAGGGGCTGACGAACGCGGTCTCACTGCTATCGACGACGTTCTCCGGACTGAAGGCTCCGGCCAGCAAGTCGGCCACGCAAACACCTCGCGATCCCAAGCACGCGGGCCAGCCAACACCGGCGACAGCTAGGCACGTTCCCGCAGCAAGTGTTCCCGGACAGCGCGCTCCGAGTCACGCACATCAAGCCCCCCTTCACGCCAACCCAGCCTCCGCTTGGCCGGGGATCATCACCGTGTTGATGCTCGTCGTCGGCGGAATCTTCGCGGTGTCGATGATCCGTCGGATGTTCGGCGGTGGCGGTCACAGCCAAGGCGGATACGGTGCGCCGGGCGGCGGATACGGTGGTGGTGGCGGCGGCGGTGGCTTCATGAATGGACTGGCCGGCGGGATCTTCGGAGCGGTCGCGGGCAATTGGCTCTACAACCAGTTCTCGGACCACAGTGCCTCGGCCGGTGAACATCATTCACCTGGCAGTTCGCTCGATTCGAGTGACTCGTCCAACGGCGGCGGATTCGATTCTGGAAGCGGCTCGTCGGACACCGGGTTCAGCGGCGGGACCGATTTCGGTGGTGGCGACTTCGGCAGCGGAGACTCGGGTGGCGGCGGCAGCGATTTCGATGGCGGTGGCGATTTCTAAGGTCGCCACCCGTAGCACAGGCGGCTCGCCTGTGCATTTCTAAAACCAGCGAGAGCAGGCGAACCGCCTGCTCTCCGCTTTTCCACTGGCCATTGCACGCCCTACTGTTTGGCCTTCACGCAGCGAAAGCCGATCGCGTCGTCGGCCGTGGTCTTGGCGGCCCTGCGTCGGGACGAGCTACTCAGCTTCTCGAACGATTCCTTCCAAGAGCCGCTTCTCAGAGTGACCGCCTTCTCGTCGCGATCAGGTCCGACGGGTGAGGTTCCGTTCTTAGAAGCGTGTTTGTAATCGGGAGTCCATTCATCCGAAGTGAACTCCCACAGGTAGCCGTGCATGTCGTACAGCCCCCACGGATTCGGCTTGAGGACTCCTACAACAGGATCGTTTCCCGCCGCGTTGCCGGTGTGCCAACCGTACTCGCCGAGCAACGTCGCTTTCGGCGAGACATCGCCCGCCTTCTGAGCCTCGTCGCCGAAGCTGTATTGGGTTGTCGTCCCCGCGCGGCAGCAGTATTCCCACTCGGCTTCGGTCGGGAGACGAATGACTTCGTCGGCACCGATCAGTTTCTGGTCGTGAAGCTGCTTCGTGATCTTCTGGCAGAACTCGTTCGCTTCGGTCCAAGTCATCGTTTCGACCGAGTTGCGCGGTCCCTTCCAGCGACTCGGGTTGTTTCCCATCACGGCCTCATGCAGGTTCTGCGGCATCTCGTATTTGGCCATTGCGAACGCGTGCTTGAGCGTCACTGCATGTTGAGGCTGCTCGCGAGCGTCTCCCGCTTTGACTCCCATCAGGAACGTCGCCGGAAACTTTTCGGTCCCCGGCTGGATCTCCACGAACTCGCCGACAAACACCTTCAATAACGCGGCGGTGTTCGCATCGTCCGCCTTCGCGGTGGACCGCAGCGACGTGGCGAGCTGCATGACGCCCACCACCAGCATCCCACACACGACGACCATCACGGGCGAATGATTCGCCAACTTCACGATCTGCATGATTTCTTCCTTCAAACGTTGGACACAACTGGTCATGAATCCACTCTCGCGGCCGGGGATGATAACGCGAGTGCCATGCGGGGCGGAGCGGTGACGATGGCCAATCAGGGCCATCGCCTGTTTCAACGTAGTTTGTCCGTACCCGTTCGGGGACTCTCGTGGGGGAGGAACATGGGGGTAGGATTTGGTGGTTTTGAGCCGTGGGTGTGTTGGCCGGTTCACCAGTGGTGCTTCGAGTCCGGACGTAGTTTGGTCGCGATGGTTGGCGGTTCGTCAGTGGTGACGTGGTTTGGCGGCGATTCGTTTCGCCGCCAGCCTCGATCCCGTTCAGGAGATTGTCTTTCCGTCGCCATCGCCGCTCACGGTTTCTGGTGGGGGGAGTCCTGTTCTCGTGAAGGGAGGTCGTCCTGTTTCCCAAGCGTGATCTGCGGAAGACTTCGGAGTGGGGTGTGGTGCCTCCCGATGCGGCGGGGATGGATCTCCACCGCGAGTTTCATTTCGTGGCCGTTCCCTCGGGGCGAGACGCCGAGCCGGTACGTCGGTTCGGGGCTTTTACCGAAGACCTCGAGCAACTGGCCGACGGGTTGCAGAAGTGCGGCGTGCGGTCGGTGGCGATGGAATCGACCGGCGTCTCCTGGATTCCCTTGTTCGAGCTGTTGGAGCGGCGCGGGTTCCAAGTGATCCTCGTCGATCCGCGCCAACTCAAGTCGGTGCCGGGCCGGAAGTCGGACGTGCAGGACTGCCCGTGGTTGCAGCAGTGGCACACGTTCGGCCTGCTGGCGGCGGCCTTTCGCCCCCCTGTCTTAAACAACCCAAAGACAAGACGAGCCGATCGGCGTGTTGCGAGCGTATCTGCGTCAGCGGGCGCTGTTGGTCGAGCAGGGGGCGCAGCACATCCAGCACAGGCAGAAGTCGCTGACGCAGATGAACCTCAAGCGGGACCCCCCTGTATCTCAACGGGAACAGCGTGCTGTCGGACATCACCGGCGTGACGGGGATGCTGATCATCGACGCGATCCTGAACGGCGAACGCCATCCACTGACGCTGGCGCGGCTGCGCGACGAGCGTTGCCGTCACGACGATCGCCAAGGCGCTGGTCGGCACGTGGCGGGTCGAGTACCTCTTCACGCTGAAGCCGTCGCGCGAGTTGTACCGGACGATGCCGCGCCTGGTCGCGGAGTGCGAGGCGCAGATCGAAGCACACCTGCCATCGCTGGCCGACCGTCCCGCTCCGACGACCGGTCCCGACCTGCCTCCCGCGCGGAAGAAGCCGCACCGCAAAGGCCGCGTCGCGTTCGACGCCCCACCGCTGCTCGCACACCAGGCCGGTGTCGATCTGACCCGCACCGACGGCATCGACACCAATACGGCCCTGACCGTCCTCGGTGAGATCGGTCTGGACAGGTTCCGCTGGCCGACAGAAAAACACTTCGCCAGTTGGCTGGCCCTCGGTCTTCCCTCCAGTGAAGACAGTCCCGACAACCGCGAGTCGGCCGGTCGCCGCCAAAGCGGCCGCCCCCGCCCCAGCTCCCACCGCGCCGCCGCCGCCCTGCGCCTGGCGGCTCAAGGACTGCACCGCTCCCAAACCGCGCTCGGTGCCTACCTGCGCCGGATGAAGGCCGCGCGGGGTGCCCCCAAAGCCATCACGGCCACCGCCCGCAAACTGGCCCTGATGATCTCCCGCGCCCTCCAGCACGGCCTGCAAGACATCGATCCCGGCCAAGACTGGTACGAACGCCAATACCAAGATCGCCTCCTCAAATCCCGGACCAGAAAAGCTCTCAAACTCGGCTACCAACTCACCCCAACACCACCCACAACAACCTGATGTTCCTCAGGAGGGTGGGACCAGCTCGCTTCCAGCGCCGGCCCACCCTCCTGCAATCACTGGAAATCCCAGCGCGGAACACCCGCAACCCAACGCAGCGAGAACCGGAATGGCAAAATGATGAAGCACAGAATGATGGAAGAGGCCCGCAAGCACACCGACCGCCCGGCATGATGATTCTGCGCTTCATCATTTTGCCTAATCCGCGCTGCCGAAATTCTTCGCGCCCGGCGAAGAAACGAAACGTTAGGAGTCGAGTGGGCCGGCGCGGCGAAGCGCGGCTTGTCCCACCCGACATCATCTTGCCCAGCTTCAAAGAGACATTGGCCCTGGACCCGACACATCCGTGGCTTGCTGTCAAGTTGTCTGGCACATGATTACGATTCCGCCCCGTTCGGCAGGCTGGCTGCC
>JAYSQC010000455.1:0-5506 GCA_043721755.1 Schlesneria sp. | reverse complement strand
GAAAAACGTAGGATGGACGCCCTCGTCCGTCCGTTTTCAACTCGAAATCACTCGGACGAGGGCGTCCAAGTTACGTTCTTCAACAGGCTGCTAACGGAGTTCCTTGTCACTCAACCCACGGCTCGCGCCGTGGGCTACCATCTGCCGCCCTCGGGGCTGAAGAGACGAACCGCATTCACTGCCATCTCGTCAGCACTGTCATTTCACGCTGCCGCCATCTCCTTCAACCTCGCTCCCGCCTCCCCGCGCACGAAGCAGCCGACGCGCGGGTCTGCGCTGGCAAAGGCTTCGTCGGGCGTTCCTTCAAAAATCACTTGAGGCATCCCCGGTGCGACGCGACCGAGCGGATAGAGCATCACCACGCGATCGGCCACGCGGCGGACGGTCTGCATGTCGTGTGTGACGACCACGCTCGTGACATTCCGCCGCGATTGAGTTTGCAGGATCAGTTCGTTGATGACATCGCTCATGACCGGATCGAGGCCCGTCGTCGGTTCATCGTAGAAGATCACGTCGGGAGACATCGCCAGCGCGCGAGCCAGCCCGACCCGCTTCTTCATGCCGCCCGACAGGTCCGCCGGACGCTTCTCGGCAACGTTCGCGGCGAGGCCCACTTCACGGAGCCGTTCCAGCACGATCTCGCGAATCTCGGGTTCCTTGAGATCGGTGTTCTCACGTAGTCCGAAGCAGATGTTCTCGTAGACGTTCATGCTGTCGAAGAGAGCCGCGCCCTGAAACAGGTAGCCGAATCGCAGCCGGTCGCGCCGCAGTTCACTCGACGAACGCCCGCGTACCGGACGCCCCTCCCACAACACCTCACCCTGCGTCGGGTCGAGTAACCCCGCCAGCAACTTGGTGGTGACACTCTTGCCGCACCCGCTCTCACCGATCAGCGCGAGCGTCTCGCCGCGCTGCACTTTCACCGTGACCTCGCGCAGCACCGCCTGCGCCCCAAAGCTGTGGCTGATCCGCCGCAGTTCAAGGACGGGTGAGACAGACGGCAGTGGTTGAGAAGTGGAAGGTTTCATGATCGAAAAGTGAAAGGACGAAATTCGACAGATTCGTTTCACCGACGCGGCTTTGCCGCAAACAAAGTAGCCTTCATCGCTCCGCGTGAAGGAAGCCGAGCGCGGGGCGGATTCGGATTGGCATCGTCATCGTCCACTTGCAATCGGCTCCCTTCACGCGGAGCGATGAAGGCGACTTCAGGCGATCCAAATGTGAACGGTCCGACAACATTTCGAGACTTGGTAATACGATGTCTAGGAGAAGCCATCGAGCAGTGAAAAGTGATCAGTGCAAAATGTCGGAACGGCCTGACACTCAGTCTGCCATGCTTCTTTCTATCCACTACCCACCATCCACTCCTCCCCTCACACCACCGTGATGCCGAGCGCCCACAGCAATCGGTAGAGGTTGTTCAAGGCGATCGACAACAGCAGGTCCAATACGAGGATCGCGATGAACGAATAGACGAACGAATCGGTGGCAGCGCGGCCGACACCCTCGGCACCGGCTCCGCAGTGGAAGCCGCGATGGCAGGCGATCACGGCGATGGCCGCGCCGAAGAACAGACTCTTCGAGACACCGGCGATCACGTCATAGGCCGAGATGAACTGTTGCGAGTAGAGCCAGAAAAAGTGGTCGCTCACGCCGAGGATCTGCACGCTGACGAACCAGCCGCCGAACATCCCGACACCGTCAGCAATAAGTGTCAGTGCCGGAATCAGCAGGAAGCAGGCGAGGAATCTCGGGACAACAAGATATGTCAGCGGATCGGCCCCGAGAGCTTTCAAGGCGTCGATCTGTTCCGTCACACGCATCGTCCCGATCTCAGCCGCCATCGCGCTGCCGACTCGACCCGCCAACATCGTCGCCGCCAAGACGGGGCCAAGTTCACGGACGAGTGACACATTGATGATCGAGCCGATCCGGCTCTCTAAACGGAACATTCTCAGCGTGTCATACGACTGCACGGCGAGAACCATTCCGATGAACAGTCCGGTGATAAAGATGACCGGCACGCTTTGCACACCGATCTCGTACATGACCGGCCAGAGGACTCGCGCCCGAGGCCACCGAACGAACATCGCGCCCAGCATCCGCAGAAAGAACGTGACCAGATCACCGATCGCTTCGACGAACTGAACGGCCACTCGACCCAACATGTGGATCGGTGTCGGATCGGCGGCGTTGGAAGTGAGAGCTGGCATCAAGACCTCAGCGTGAGGCGGTCAAAACGGGACATTCAGGCCGCGATCCAATAGCCGATTCCGCCGATCTCGGCGAGATCAGTTCGACCACGTATCGAGGCGGTGGAGTCAGACAAAATGATGGAGCACAGAATGATGAAGACCGGACGGTAGGAGCAGCTTGATTGCCCTCTCGTCACTTTCGCCGCGGCTCTCTTCATCATTTTGTGATGCATTATTCTGTCTACCCCTCCAGCCAACAGTGAGACCTGTGCTTCAAGCCCGAACTCCTCGTCTTCATTTTCATTCGCGCTCCCCTCAATTCGCGCGGATCCTCTTTTTGAAGAGCTGGTCCGCGCGAATTGAGGAGAGCGCGAATGGAAGAGCGGACTCACGGTGTTAAGTCTTCTTCGGTTCAAGTCCTCATCGCCGCTCGCTGCCACGGTCGACTCTCGGCGGCGGCGGTTGCTAGACTCCGACCGCCGTTCGTCTCTGACTTCGCGATCTCTGACAGCAGGGTTCGCATCCCTTCAACACAGGAGTTTCCCCGATGACTCGACTCGTGGCTCTGACCGGTTTGATGACGTGTGGTTTGCTGTGGAGTGCTGGCTCGGAAGTGGCCTTTGCTCAAGAAAAGCCCGCTGCAACCGATGCCGAAAAGGCCGCAATGGCCGAGGTCCGGAAGCTCGGTGGTCAGGTGATGGAGCTGGCGCAGAACGATGTCCGCCTCGACGTGGCCTATCACTTGGCCGACGGCAAGATTGAAGATGCCGCTCTCGCACCGCTCAAGAACCTGCCGAAGCTCGCTCAACTGAACGTGCGCGGCAAAGACATCACCGATGCCGGGCTGATCCACCTCAAAGATGCCAAAACGCTCGTCAAGCTGCATCTTGAACGAACCAAAGTCACCGACGCGGGCCTCGAACAATTGAAGGGCCTCGAAAACTTGGAGTACCTGAATTTGTACGGCACCGCCGTGACCGACGCCGGGCTGAAGCATCTCGAAGGCTTGAAGAAGCTCAAGAAACTTTATTTGTGGCAGGCACCGGTGACCGATGCGGGCGTGGCAGCTCTCAAGGCCGCAGTCCCCGAGATTCAAATCATTCGCGGCGTCGAACCCCCCAAGCCCGCCGAAGTCAAACCGGAAGAGAAGAAGCCCGAGGAGAAGAAGTAGGCACGACGATCCCGTGGTTCTCCGGTGAGAGGCGGGGGATGACGTGGCTTGAGGGTCAATCCGTGAGGGAGGTCGTATGAACTGGAAACTGCTCGCGTGGGGATTGACTGCAGGTGTGGTGCTGGGCGTCGGCCTCATCGTTTGGCCTCCGACCGGACCGTCGCTGGCGATCGAGATTCAACAGCGCGGAGGGAAAGTTCAACTCGCGCGGGACGAAACGCTGTTGCTGCGCGTGATGCTCGAAGGGCCACAATTTGTCGATGCCGACGCGACGAAGCTGGCTCAGGTTTCATCCATTCAAAGCGTCTCCTTTGAGAATTCGTCGATCACACGCGAGGCGCTGCGGCGACTACTTCCGCTGTCGGAGTTACGGTCGCTCAACCTCAACCGCACGCATCTTGTTCCAGAGTCGCTCGACGACATCGCCCGATTCACCGCGCTGCAACAACTGCACTTGGCCGGTTGTCTCTGGTTTCGAGACGACGACTTGCAACGGTTGGGACCGCTTCAGCAGCTCGAAGAACTCATTCTGTCCGAGACCACCATCGGAGCACTCGGAGTGGAACACTTGCGGCAGCTTCCGTCGTTGCGAGTGCTGAAGCTCAACCGTTGCCACACGATTCAGGACGATGCCGTCGAGTCGCTTTGCCAACTCACGAAACTGAAGGTGCTCGACCTGACCTCCTGCGAGATCAGTAGTCGCGGGCTGATGCAACTGCACCGCGCACTGTCGAACACGCGCATCGTGTTACCGGTGAATTCGCTTTGCGACCTGCGACCAATTTCGTCGAAGATTCACTTCGACACCGGAAGTTCTCCCGACGAAAATACGATCACGTCGTTCAGTGTCGCACGGTTGTTTGATCCCAACGCGAGCCTCACACCAGAGCAATACGCCGAAGCGATAGCCTCGGGCGGGGACGAGCCAGGGAGTCAGCGGAAGCTGTCTCCCGGTGATCTGGCAAGCCTAGCTCACCTCACCGACATCAGTTCGATCACTCTGGACGCGAGCAACGTCACGGATGAAATGTTGCTGGAACTTGGCACTCGTCCCGCCCTCAATGCGTTGTCGTTGCAGCACACGCAGGTCACGGACGAAGGAATGAAGGCACTCGCGGGCTTCCCCAACCTGATGACTTTGAATCTTTGCGGAACGCAGATCGAGGGGCCGGGATTGCGACATTTGGCGCATCTGGCGGAACTCCAATGGCTGTTGCTCGAAGCCAAGAGTGAAGTCGAATTGTGGGATGCCCTGCCGCAGTTGACCCGGCTGGAGAGGCTGGAGGTACATGCTCCGTTGACGGATGCCGGACTGCTCCGCCTGCCGTCACTGCCGAAATTGACTGTTCTCGAAATCTACGATGCTCGGATTACAGGACCGGGTTTGGCGGGCCTGACCCGCGTTCCGAACTTGGCGTATTTGCATTTCTCGGGCGCACCGCTTCAGGACGATTCGTTCGTTGAATGCCTCAATCAATTGAAGTCGTTGCTTACGGTTCAGCTTCATCGAACGGGAGTGACGCGAGAAGGCTGTGAGCGGTTGCGGAAACTCCGCCCCAAACTCAACATCCAGTGGTATGACCCTGGCTCCTCCGAGTGGGTGAAGATTGAATGACCGGCACTGACTTGGGATTGCTGATCTTGTCCCCTGCTTCCTGCGACGGCTGCGGCCTCTGTTGTGAGGGGATCGGTTCGCCGGTGCTGCTCTATGCGTCGCGTCCGGGGTTTGGCGAGCCGCATCCGTATCGACCGGCCGGACTGCCGCAGGAGTTGATCGAGGAGATCGACTTCCATTTCTCGGGTCTGACGCGCGGACAAGAGCCGCTCGAACGCTGCCTGTGGTTCGACACCGCCACGCGCCAGTGCCGTCACTACGAACTGCGGCCGCAGGTTTGTCGTGACTACGAACTCGCCGGGCCGTCGTGCCTGATTCGTCGCCAAGAGGCCATCGACAACAACGAGCCTTTCCCCGCGCGAGCCGCCTTGGATGCAACGACTCCAGACGGCGGATAGAGTGCGCGGGACGCCTTGTCGCAGGAGTTGCTGCTCTGGCGATTCGTCGTTTCACCGCGTGGGCAACGCCCCGCGCGTCGAGTGACGTAGGAGCCTGTTTCGCCCATCGACGCGCGGGGCGTTGCCC
>JAYSQC010000454.1:0-1852 GCA_043721755.1 Schlesneria sp. | reverse complement strand
TGGAACTCCAAGAACCAGGGGGCTGACGCCACCCCGCTCCGAAACAGACAAGAGGGCTTACGCCCAAGAACCGGGGGGCTTACGCCGCCCCGCTCAGATGTCTCATCACTGACCGCGCGAGGTATATGACGGCTCAGTTCAGCCCGTACAGTGCGCCGAACTTACGGTTCAAGTGTTCGACCAGCGGGACGTGCGACAACGATTCGCCGGTGACGACCTCGACCAAGCGGCGTGCCGGATAGCGTTTGCCGTGGTTGTGAATCTTCTCGTTGAGCCACGCTTTGAGCGGCTTGAATTGGCCCTTCGCGAACTGTTCATCGAGATCACCGAGGTCGCGTCGGGCCGCGTTGTAGAACTGGGCGGCGTACATGTTGCCGAGCGCGTACGTCGGGAAGTAGCCGAGCAACCCGCCGCTCCAGTGAATGTCCTGCAAGCAGCCTTGCGAGTCGTTCGGCACATTCAAACCGAAGTATTGCGAGAACTTCTCGTTCCAGACGCCCGGCACGTCGGCCGGCTGCAACTCGCCGGACACCAAGAGTTGTTCCAGCTCGAACCGCAACATGATGTGCAGGTTGTAAGTGACTTCGTCGGCCTCGACGCGAATGAATGACGGCCGGACATCGTTGATCGCGAAGTGGAAGTCGTCAAAGCCGACTTGACCCAGAGCCTGCGGGAACGCGAGTTGAGCCGTGGGGTACATGTACTTCCAGAACGACTGGCTGCGACCGACAAAGTTCTCCCACATCCGCGACTGCGATTCGTGGATGCCGAGTGACACGGCCTGACCGATGCCGAGGCCGAAGCTTTCTGTCGGCAGTCCCTGGTCGTAGATTCCGTGCCCCGATTCGTGCAGCACGCCGAAGAACGCCGACGGGAAGTGATGGTCGTTGTAGCGCGTCGTCAGGCGGCAGTCTCCCGGTCCGAAGCCGCTGCAAAAGGGATGAGCCGAGGCATCGATGCGGCCTCGCTCGAAGTCGAACCCGATCGACCGAGACGCTCCTTCGGACAGCACGATCTGCGGCGTCTTCGGGTAGTGCCGCGTGAGGATGTCGATGTTGGGGCGCTTGGAAGAATGATGGATCGCGGAGACGAGCTTCACCAATTCCTCGCGCAGCGGCGCGAAGACCTTCGCAATGTCGGCTGTCGTCGCGCCCGGTTCGTAATCGTCGAGCAGTGCGTCGTACGCGACTCCGCTACCGAAACCAATGCACTGCGCCTCTTCGCGCTTCAGCCCGATCATCTTTTCGAGCCACGGCAAGAAGACGGCGAACTCGGAGTCCGCCCGCGCCTTGACCCACGCTTGCTGCGCGAGTGTCGTCGTGCGCGCGAGTTCTTCGACGAGTCGCTGCGGCAGCTTGGTCGCTCGATTGAAGGAGCGTCGCGCCTCGCGGACGTTCACCGCGCGATCCTCATTCGGATCCCCGAGGTCTCCCGCCGCTTCGAGCTCGTTCAGCAATTCACCGATGCGCGGTGACGTGGCTCGTTCGTGAGTCAAACCGGCGATGAGACCCAACTGTTCCGAACGAAACTGCGCCCCACCCTCGGGCATGAACGTTTGCTCGTCCCAACCCAGCACGTTGCTGCACGAACCGAGCAGCGCGGCCTCGCGCAGCAACCGAGCCAACTCCAAGTACAAATCATCCGTCCGTGACATCCGGTGTTCCTTCGCTAGACGTTCGCAGGGTCCAAAGTCGAGCCGACATATTCGCGATCCGCGTACAGGCGTCAAGCAACGCCTCAGTGTTCGTTTCACCGCGTGGGCAACGCCCTGGGTTGGCGGTTTCTACGAATCTCAAGCTCTGAAAGGGCGGCACTACTCTTGCCAACAAATTAGGGCCGCCCCTTCGGGGCT
>JAYSQC010000453.1:0-10658 GCA_043721755.1 Schlesneria sp. | reverse complement strand
CCGACAATCGAAGCCTGACGCGCAAGCGAAGCCTGGGATCTCGAGCATCCTTCGCTTGCGCGTCAGGCTTCGATGGGTCTGCTTTTTCTTGCCGCTCGCGTAAGCGAGGACGCCACTCACATCCTCGTGCATCCTCGCTCACGCTTCGGGTGAGTGTGATCTCACGCCAGTTCGGGCTTGTCAGGAAACAACATGCTGATGCTCGTGCGATCGTGAATCGAACGAATCGCGTTGGCCATCAGATGCGAAACCGAGACAACTTCAATGTTGGACGGGAGCGGATCGAACGAATTCTCAATCGTGTCGGTGATGAACATTTTCTTGATCTCACTGTCGGCGATCCGCTGTGCGGCTCCCTTTGACAAGACCCCGTGCGTGACTGCGACGTAGATGTCCAACGCCCCGCGCGTCTTCAACGTGCGCGCCATCTCGACGAGCGAGTTTCCCGTGATCGTCAGGTCATCCACCAGAAAAATATTCTTGCCCTGCACGTCGCCGATCACTTCGAGAATCTGCACGGTCTCGGTGTGATCGGAGCGATGCTTGTTGCCGATGACGACCGGCGCACCAAGTAGGCCCGCATACGCGGCCGCTCCCTTGGCGAAGCCGACATCGGGACTGCACACGACGAGATCGCGGACGTTCAATTTCTTGAAGTGTTCGACCAGCACGTTGCGCCCGTAGAGGTGATCGACGGGAATCCGAAAGAATCCCTGAATCTGCGGACTGTGCAAATCCATCGTCAGCACTCGGTCGGCTCCCGCCGCTTCAATCGCGTCGGCACAAACTCGGGCACGGATCGACACGCGCGGCTCGTCCTTCTTGTCGCCCTGCGCATAACTGAAGAACGGGATGACGGCCGTCACGTTTTGAGCACTCGCCCGACGAGCGGCATCGATCCAGAAGAGCAACTCCATGAAGTTGTCGTTCACCGGGTAGTGGCAGCCCTGAATGATGAAGACATCTTTGCCTCGCACGTTCTCTTTGATGCGGACGAACACATTCCCTTCGCTGAAGACATGAGCACGGCCAGGGGTGAGCGACACGCCGAGCGTATTCGCGATGTTCTGTGCCAGCAGCGGATTGGCATTCCCCGCAAGGATCGCGAGATCGCCCTGAGGGGCCTGAAACGGCGCGGGCCGAGGACCGGCCAAATCGGGCCGTGAGAAATTCATCAATCCAGTCTCCAGCAAGCAGTCGACCAGCGGGTGGGAAGCTCAAAATCGTCCGAGCGGGCGGCATGATAGCGGCCGCGCGGAGTGGCTCAAAGGAAGCGAAACGTGGCTCAAAGCCAGGCCAAACACCAACCCGTAGCGTAAGCAAGGAGGCGGTAAAACGGCGAAGCGTCAAAAGCTTCATTGCGTGAGCGAGGAGGGCCAACTGTGGCGTCCTCGCTCACGCTGCGGGTTGGTGTGACCGAGGCATTCCTCTCTGCCAATCGCCCAACAAAAACAGACGGCCCGGCCAATCCATTGGCCGGGCCGTCTGAGTCGTGTCGCATTTGAAAAATCATTCGCCGCGGGTGGCATCCGTGCCGCCCGGCGACTACGCCATTTGGGCGAATGACCTGCCGAGGACCAAGCTGCCGCAAGGTCTCCAGCGTTTTCAAGGCCTGGCATCCGTTCCAGCCTCGTCCGTCCGCGTAGCCCGGTAGCCAGCGGATTCTTCCTTGTCCGAGTCCCCCACTTCCCTGTCTGTCACCACTTTCCTTGTCTCGTCGCAGTCCGTTGAAAACGGGGCGTGAGGCAGGTTCGAGACCTGCCAGTATTTCACATCCATGTTTCACCGGCAGGTTCCAAACCTGCCTCACGCCCCTGTTTCAACAGACTCTCAACTTGGAACAAGTCTCAACCACCCAGCGCTCGCGCCGCCAACTCGTCGAAAGCGGGAGTGTGTTCTGTCATGAAGGCGTCCCACGCTTCCTTGTCCCACAGTTCCGCGTGGTCCTGAACACCCAACAGATAAGAATCTCGCTTCAGCCCCGCGTACTCGACCAACCGATCCGGAATCCGGATCCGGCCCTGACCATCCAGATCGACTCGCTCGGCGGCCGAATAAAACAGCCGCAGGTACTTTTGATGATTTCCTTCGGACTTCAACTTTGCGGCGAAAGCCTCGAACCCCGCCGGGGAGTAGATCACCAGCGACTTCTCGGTTCCTGGGGCGACCACCAAGCTAGTCAGTTCCGCTTCGCCGAAGTCATCTCGCAGCCGTTTGGGAACGGGAACGCGCTTCTTTTCGTCGAGCGTTCGCGGATATGTTCCCGTCAGTGCCATTTGTCACCATCGCTCCCCATTTCTCCCCACCGGCGGGGAGAATTTACCAACCGTTTCAAACGAAGCAAGCGGCAATCTCGGGATGACCGTGCTGCAACGACGGACTTGGAGCGCAGTCCGTTGCCCGGCAAGAGATTGAAGATTTTGGGAAAATTCTGCGGGGGAGCGGGCGAAGGGCAGGAATCAGCCTCGAACGCCGAGTTGCTCGTAGAGGCGACAGTACGCGCGAACTGCGGCGTCGGTCGTATAGCCTGATCTGACAGTGCTTTGCGCGGCGAGAGCCATCTCACGGGAGTGACAGGGAGCGGCGAGAACCCCACCAATTGCCGTCGCCAATTCGACGGAAGTCCCTGCTGGGACAAGCAGTCCCGTCTCGCCAGACCTGACGAGTTCGGAAGAACCTTCCACGGCCGTGGCCACCACGGGCAGGCCGCTGGCCATCGCTTCGAGCAGGGCGTTTGCCATTCCCTCCCACCGCGACGGCAGAACGAACAGGGTCGCCGCGGCGAGGAGATTCGGAACGTCGGCTCGTAGTCCTGTGAAGTGGGTCGTGGCGGCCAGTCCCAGCTCGACGGCTCGGGCTTGCAAGGCGGCTCGATCGCGGCCGTCCCCCACGATCAGGAAGTGGCAATCGGGGTGATCGACCTTCACGCGCGAGGCCGCGTCGAGCAGCACATCGATCCCCTTTTGCTCCTCCAGCCGCCCGACCGTGATGCAAACGGGTGAACCGACCGGCACGCCGAATTGAGTGAGATCCGCCGGAGTCGCCGACGCAAATACCTCGTACTCGACGCCGTTCGGGATGACCGACAGCTTGCGGCGTGACAGTCCCGTTTCGTTGGCAGCGAAATCGGCGACGCCTTGGCTCACACAGACGTTGTGATCAACAAGCCAATTCGTCCAGCGATCGACTCGCCCGAACCAGTGGCTTCGGCGTTCGGCGACTCGAATTCCCGAGACAATTCGCGGGACTCGTGCCAACCTCCCGGCGACTCGCCCGACGATGTTCGCGTGAAACAGGAACGTCTGAAGCACGCTCGGCCGGAACCGGCGCAGAGCCAGCGTCAGTCGCAGCAGCACGCGCGGGAGGCTCAACAGTCCAGAGGCATCGAAACATTCGACCGTCACGCCGCCCGCTTCGATCACGTCGGCAAAGTGGCCGCGCGGCCCGAGGCAATAGACGCGCGGAGACCACACGTCCCGGTTCAGCCCCAATACGATCTGGCTCAACGCACGTTCGGCCCCGCCCCGATCCAATTCGGTGATGCAGAACGCGATCGGAATCGGAGCCGACTCAACCGTTGTCATGAAGGGTTTCCCCGTGAGGCGCGACCACCTATACCTCGCGCGGCCGAAATTGACACACAGTCGTTTCACCGCGTGGGCAACGTGAGACATTTCTGAGCGGGGCGGCGTCAGCCCAATGGCACTCACTTTGAGCGAATTTCAAATGGACGCTCTGTGCGACTAGCTGAATTCGTAAGAATTCAGCCGGCTTTGACGATCCTCTGAAGTCTGACGACTTCAGCTACCTCACAAAGTGAGTGCTATTGGGCGTCAGCCCCCCTGTTCTTCCCAAGAGGGCTGACGCCCAAGAACCGGGGGGCTGACGCCGCCCCGCTCAGATGTCTCATCATTGACCGCGCGATGTATAAACGAATCAATCCCAGCCGCGCGACCACCTACCTTGTTGCCGCGCAAGACCGAACCGCCATTCCGTACAGAAGCCACCCCGTGCAGAACCTCGATCACTTATCGGCCTTCGACTATACGCTTCCCGAGCATCTGATCGCGAAGGAGCCGCTCCCTGAGCGAGACGCCTCACGCCTGCTGGTCTTGGATCGGCAGGCGGGGCACATCGAGCATCGTCAGATTCGCGACCTGCCGAATCTGCTGGCCGCGCGCGATTGCCTCGTCTTCAACAACACACGCGTTCTTCCAGCCCGACTGCTCGGACAGCGCGCGGCCACCGGCGGCAAGTGGGAAGGACTGTACTTGAACAGCGATGCGGACGGTCGCTGGAAACTGATCGGTCAGACGCGCGGATACCTCCAGCCGAACGAGACGGTTGTGATTCCGAGCGGGAGCGGCGATGAGCTGTCTCTCAAACTGATTGGCCGCGAGCCAGACGGCATCTTCGTTTTTGAATCGTCACTACCCGGCACGGCTGTCGAATTGCTCGCGCGGTTTGGAACGCTGCCGCTGCCACCGTACTTCGATCGGCAGACGCCCGAGGCCAACGATTGGGAGCGGTATCAAACCGTCTATGCCAGCCAGCCAGGATCGGTCGCCGCACCGACTGCCGGTCTGCACTTCACACCGTCATTGCTCGATGCCTGCACGGCGCGAGGCATCGAACGCGCCGAAGTCACGCTCCATGTGGGGCTAGGCACGTTCCGGCCGGTCGCGGTCGAGAACCTCGCCGATCATCCGATGCACTCGGAATGGTGCTCGCTTCCCGCCGCCGCCGTTGAACAACTCGCCGCCACGCGCACCAACCACGGCCGCGTCGTGGCCGTCGGCACGACCAGCCTCCGCACGCTCGAATCGGCCATGCGGAATGGAGGTCTCCAACCGTGGAGCGGCGAGACGCGGCTGTTCATTCGTCCGCCGTACCAGTTCCAAATCGTCGATGCCCTGCTGACGAACTTTCATTTGCCCAAGTCCACACTGCTCATGCTCGTCAGCGCGTTCGCGGGAGCCGAGTCGATCCGCGTGGCCTATCAGGCGGCGATCGCCGAGCAGTACCGCTTCTTCAGCTACGGCGACGCGATGCTGATCGTGTGAGGATCGCGCCATCGGTGATGAGACATCTGAGCGGGGCGGCGTAAGCCCCCCGGTTCTTGGGCGTTAGCCCTTCGCTGGAAGAACCGGAGGGCTTACGCCGCCCCGCTCAGAAATGTCTCACTTTGTCCCGCGTGAGGTCTATTTTCGCGGTCACGATTTACGTTCACCGGATAAGTTTCGGTGTAAACACGAACGTGGTACGAGGAATTGATGGACGACAACACACGACAGGCGGCTCGACTTTGGACGCTGGCCCAGCCGGTCGTCTCGGCGTTTGTCACGTCGATCGTGCGGGACTTCACAGCTCGGGACGATGTGCTGCAAGAGGTCGCGGTCGCGGTGCTCGAATCATTCGATCGGTACGACCCGTCGCGGCCGTTCGTCGGATGGGCAATCGGGATCGCGCAGAATCAGGTCGGGCTGTATCTGCGGCGAGTTCGGCGGGACCGGCATGCTTTCGACGACGAGACCATTACCTGTCTGGCCTCCGCGTTTGAATCCATGTCGGCGGAAAAGACTCAACAGCTCGACTTCTTGCAGGACTGCCTGCGGGGACTCGAAGGTCGCGCGAAGGAGCTGTGTGACCTGCGTTACCAGCACGATCTCAAGCCGGCGGCGATCGCGGAGACGGTCGGGATGACCGCGAACTCGGTCGCGAAGGCACTGCAGCGGATTCGAGATCAACTGCGCGACTGCATCGAACGCAAAGCGGCATTGGAGGGGCAGGCAACATGACCCTCGAACCGAATCCTCTCATTCACGGCTACTTGGATGAGACGCTCTCCGCTGATGAGCTGGCCGCGCTGACTCGCTGGCTGAAGGCCACTCCCGAGAACGCTCGGCTGTTCGCTCAGACGATACTGCTGCACGACCGCCTGCGCGGCGAGCATCTCGCGCGGGACGTGCATGACCTCGAACGGGCACTCCTACCCGTCCGTTCCTCGCCAATCGATGTCCCTGTTTCTCGAACTGACACGGGCAAGAATGCCCTTCCTGCGACCGAAACGAGCAGCACGGGATTGCGACGACGATTCGCAACAGCAGCCGTCATCACAACTGCCGCATTGCTCTTCATTGCCGTCGTGTGGCGCGGGATCGGCGACACACCGGTCTCGGCGGCAGTTGTCGAGGTCAATCGACTGATCGCGGCGAACTTGAGTGCTCCAGATCGAACTTATCGAATCGATGTCGAAGAACAGGCGGCGATCTCGAAACGCGAGCTGCCGGACGATGCGCCCGAGCGCTCCCGGCCCGCGAAACCACCGATTGATCGTGCCGTCTTGCACGTGCGCAGCAGCGGACTGTTCGTGCTGATTCGGCAGACTGCCGACGGCCAGCCGTTTGTCACGGGCAGCAATGGGAAAATCAGTTGGGCGGTCAAACCCGATGGCTCGGTGCGCAGTAGTGCGGACCTGACTCGTTTCCATCGCGATGTCCCCGGTCACGAGCACTCGATGCCGCTGATCAACATCAATGTGGGTCTCGAACAATTGCGCGAGGCGTATGAAGTTCAGCTTCGGCCCATTCAGAACCCGGATGACCCCACTGCGGAACCGGAGCCGAGTCGCTTGATCGTGGCCGTCCGAAAACCCGGTAATCGAGGCCCCCAACGAGTCGAGGTCACTTACTCGGTGCGCAACGGCCTCATTCGCCAAATGCGATTCGTCGAGATGCCCTACGGTCCTGAGCGGCTGACGCTGCGAATGACACTCGTCAATGAGCAGCCGCTCGCAGCAGATTTCTTCAACCACGAATCGCATCATGGTTCAGATCGAATCGTGGAGGAGGAGTAGCGCGACCTCGACGTAGCCACGCTCGCCAAAGCGTGGGTGCATTGCTCTTCAGATTGATAGACGCGCGAAACTCATCAGCCGGAACGCGCTGGCGTCCGGTTCCAACCGGGGGCTAGCGCCCTGCGGCTGATGTGGGCCACGCGATCAACAAACGACACTCGACCCACGTTCTGGCGAACGTGGCTACGGAAAACTCAACCAACCATGAAACGCACATTGCAAATCGTCGCTGTACTCGCCGTCCTGTCCGGTGCCGCGTTGTTCGCGTGGGCTCAGAAGCCCGGCGATCGACCGCCGCCGCCCGGTGCTTCTGGCAAGATCAAGAAGCCGCAGATGGCTGACACCGTCAAAGCCAACATGTATGCCGACAACTGGTTCATGCTCTACATCAACGGCGAGCTGGTCGCGGTCGATTCGATCAAGTTCATTCCGCACAACGTCGTCTCGGTGGACATCCTGCCGACGTACCCGATGACGATCGCCGTCATGGCGAAGGACAACGCCGATCCGAAGACCGGCATGGAATACGCCAACACGAACATCGGTGACGCGGGCTTCATCCTGAAGTTCGGCGATGGCACGGTCACGAACGCCAAATGGAAGGCGAAGAAGTTCTCATGGGGACCGATCGACCGCGACACCAAAAACCCGCGCGTTGAGAACATTCCGATTCCTGAGAACTGGTACGCGGTCGATTTCGACGACAGCTCGTGGGGCCAGGCCAAGGAATACACCGAAGAGCAAGCCGGCCCGAAGCCGCCGTACTTTGAACACGATTTCAAAGGGGCGAGATTCATTTGGACCGACGACATCGAACTCGACAACACGGTGCTGTTCCGGCACGTCGTGAAGTCGTCACCCGATGGCAAGCCGCGTATTGATTACTCGAACCTCAACAACGTCGTGCCCGATTCGCCGCCGAAGAAGCCGAAGAAATGAAGACAAAGGGTCCGCGCGAATCAAAAAGAGCGCGAATAACTCTTGTCCCCATTCTCGCTCCTTTTGATTCGCGCGGACCTTCCTCCAGAGGAAACAGAACGATGGATGCAATCATCGAGAAAGAGCTTTCCTATCGAATCAACGGCTGCATCTTCGACGTCCACAACGAGGTGGGACCGGGCTTGCGCGAAGAGTGCTACCAATCCGCCCTGAAGGTGCGGCTGAATCAAGCCGGGCTGCCATTTCTGGCGAAGCCTCAAGCGCGAAGAGAGTTGATCTACTTGGATCAAGTTGCCGACATCTTTGAGCCTGACTTCGTCGTGCCCGATCTCATCGTGCTCGAACTCAAGACGCACCCCGATGGGATGCCGGCTTCGGCGTTTCGGCAGACGATCAATTACTTGAAGTTCTGGAAGCTCGAACTGGGGTTGCTCATCAACTTTGCCGAAGCGGATGCGGAGATTCGCCGCGTGGTCTTTCATGAATCGCCAGCCGAACCCGTGGAAAACTACGACCACATTCGCGGCCAGATGTCCGACGCTGTGCGAGAAAAGCGGGTCGTCGTTCGTGAAGCCCTCTTGGCGGTACACGCTCAATTCGGATTGGGGTACAGCGACAGCACCTATCGCAATCTCTTGGCGATCGGGTTTCGGCATCGCGGATTGATGTGTGATGCGACGGTCACGGCTCAGCCGGTGTTCCGAGAGCATCGCTTGCCGACAAGTCCGATCACGCCGTTGGCCATTGACGGTCGGATCCTGGTGCAAGTCGAGGCCATTCACGATGGCGTGACCAAGCGCGCGATTCGCACGATGCAAACTCATTTGGAGTGCATGAATGCCGAGGTCGGTGTCATCGCCAGCTTCGGCCAGAGTCGCTTTGAAATACGCGGCGTTTGTCGATGAAAGAAAGAAGGGAAATAGGCCGCGCGAATCAAACGGAGCGCGAATGGGGAACAAGGCTGCCCCGATCGCGTCCGACTCACCAAATTCTGACACAGGAGTTCTGCATGTTCCGAATCATGATGTCCCTCACCACGTTGCTGGTGTCGCTTTGGACAAGCTCGCTCGCCATCGCGCATCCCGATCATTCGCCTCGGAAGCAACCGGTCGAGTCAAACAACCATGAACCATCCCAAACCGATGCCGAGAATCACGCTGAGAGGGATCTGCTCGCCGTGAATGACTGGCCGTTGTTGCTGGCTCAGGTCGATCAAAAGAAGTCGCGAGCAGCCGCAGACAACGTGCCCGACATGGCGCAGGCGTTTGAGGCGTTCGTCAAACTCAAGGCGATCAGCACTCGCTGGGACGACCGCTACTTCTACCTCGAATCCAACGGCCTCCCCGATCATCGCCTGATGGTCGGCATCACCGCGTGGCAGCAGCAGGTGCCGCTGCCGCAAAAGTACCTCGGCGAGAACTCGTGGCAAATTCCGCTGCATCCGATCCCGGCCAAGAATCCGCAATCAACGAAAGGACGATTCCTGCGCGGAGCCATCGCGCTCGCGGCGAACGGAGTCCCCATCTTCAACCCGCTCAACAATCGCGGCGAGGATTCGTATCTCATCGGAGAACTCGACGAGTTCGGCGGCCACTGCGGTCGAGCCGATGACTATCACTATCACATCGCTCCGGTGCATTTGGAGAAGACGATCGGCAAAGGCTTGCCGATCGCGTACGCCCTCGATGGCTATCCGATCTATGGCTATGACGAACCGGACGGTTCCAAGGTTGTCGGTCTCGATGCTTTCAACGGACATAAGGACAAGCAAGGCAACTATCACTATCACGCAACAAAGAAGTACCCGTACCTCAACGGCGGCTTCCACGGCGAAGTGACCGAACGTGGCGGCCAAGTCGATCCTCAACCGCGAGCGGAACCGCTCCGCCCCGATCTCCGGCCGCTGCGCGATGCGAAAATCACCGACTTTCAAGAGACCAAGCCCGGCAGCTACGTCCTGACGTATGACGTGCGCGGCAAGAAAGGTTCGGTGAGCTACACGCTCGCGGACGATGGCACGGCGAAGTTCACGTTCGTCGATACGAACGGCAGCACGACCAATGAAACGTACTCGCCAAGACGACGCGGTCCCGGTGGTGGAGGAGGCAACGACCGTCGGCCACCGCCGCCACCCCGTCCCGGAGAGAATCGACCGCCGCGTGCGGGTGACAATCCGCCGCCGCGCCGCGATGAGCAAACGACCTCGAACTCCAAACCGCAGAGCAACCTGCCGCAGTTGGTCGTGACCAGTCCCGCGTTTGAACCGGGTGGCAGCATCCCCGTCGAGTTCACCGGTGACGGAGACAGCGCGTCACCGCCGATCGAATGGAAGGACGCACCCAAAGGGACGAAGTCGTTCGTGGTCAACGTTTGGCACATCCCCGGCCCCGGCGACATCAAGTCATACTGGGTCGTCTACAACATTCCGGCCAGCGCCACGAAGCTCGCCAAGAACGACAAGTCCACCGGCACCATCGGCGTCAACGACAAGCACCGCCGCGAGTACGATCCGATGAAATCCAAAGGCCCCGGCGTGAAGCAGTACCACATCACCGTCTATGCGTTGTCCGCCGAACTGAAACTCACCCCCGACAAGGCCAACCGAGCCAACCTGCTCGAAGCGATCAAAGACATCACGCTCGCCGAGGGGACGCTGGACTTTCAGTACGAGCGGAAGCGGTGAGCAACAGAATGTGACGCGGACAGCAGAACTCACGGAAGAGTGCGGGGTTCCTAGTGGTCGGCCAACTTTGTATTGCGAGGTTCATCACTAGCCCGACGCGCAAGCGAGGGCTTCACTTTCGACAACGGTTTGCCCTCGCTTGCGCGTCGGGCTAGTTGTTGAACAACCCCGCAATCTCAA
>JAYSQC010000452.1:0-9481 GCA_043721755.1 Schlesneria sp. | reverse complement strand
AGAATTACGCCGTGTTTTGAACAACACCAACCCGAAGCGTGAGCGAGGACGGATGTCGCTCGACTGTCGTCCTCGCTCACGCTTCGGGTTGGTGTTGTTTTTGGACAGGTTCTTAGGTGCCGGCAAGTGTTCGCATCCCCGTAGGATGGACGCCTCGTCCGTCCGAGTTGCCACCGAGCTGGTAGGACGGACGAGGCGTCCATCCTACGGGTCAACCAAGTCTTGCCGGTCGCCTAAGCAGTTGGCGTATCCGTCTTACAGCAGCGTTTCGAGCAGCATTCGAATCTTGCGGAGTTCGAGTGCGCGATCGTTGTCTTTCAGGAGCGACGGCAGAATCTCGACCGACAGCGCCCGCGCGTAGTTGTAGCGGCGCAACTGGCCGATGATCCGGCTGTAGTCGATCTCGCCAAGTCCCACCGCAACCTGCAACTCTGACGGCAACGTGTCGCGCAGATGCGTGTGATAGACATACTGAAAAATTTGGTCGTGCGATTGGTTGGCGAACCGGCTGCAGATGAAGTAGCTCGGGTCATAAGTCACACCCAAGCCAGGAACCGCTTGGCACAGTTCGACCGCAGTCTGCGGGTCTTCAGTCAAGAAACCGGTTTTCGTCTTGAGGGACAGCCGGATTCCGGAAGAGTTGGCGGCAGCGAGCCGACTGCGGAGACGATCAATCTCTTCATTGAACGGCGTTCCGATCGGTGCGGCGGGAAGAGTGATCTGTGTCACCTTCAGCATCTTGGCGAGGCGGCAGAGTCCCTCGAAGACCTCCAACGTCGGACTGTTTTCGAGGCACAGGCCGACGGGAGTCATGCGAGTGACCTCGCGGTACTTCAGGTAGAACCGATCTGGAGCAGCGGCCACTTCCGACGGCTTGATGTGATTGGAATTCTCGTCCATCCAGAGTTCGATCTTGTCGAACCCGACATCCACGAGAAGCTGGCACGCTTCCGGAAAACTTTTGTCTTCAAAACATCGTGACGAAGCGGCTACGAACACGGCTCACACTCCCTTGCGCAGATGAGGCACTTTTTTGGCATGGCTCAAAAAAAGGGGGGAAGGCACCGTTGTGCTTAGCACCCTTGGGGTCGTTCCGGCAATGGTGCCTGACCCCGATTGAACCACGGCCCACTTTCCAGTGAACTCTCGAACTCGACGCGACCAACCGAAATCATTTCGGCCGGGGCGACACTTCAAAACCTTGGGAATCGTCCCCGAGGTGAGAAGCCTCACTTGATCGACAACAGTCGCAACTGACAGCCGGGCAGAGACTTGACTCAGGAAAGAGGAAGCCGTTCCGGACTCTGAGGCGGGCGGTAACTTAGTTCGGTTGGGCCGTTTCTGCAAGAACGTCCCGCAGTTCGTTTCGGGATGATTTTGACTCCTCTCCGGAATGTTCGTGTTCTGACGGTCAAAACGCCGATAGGAGAGAGAGAACAGGATCGGTCAGAGCGACCGTCGAGCGAGCCGCCTTCCGGGGAACGTCACATGCAAATCAGATCGAGCTGGGGATTGATGGTAGTTGTCGCGGTCACGGCGACCGTGGGGTGTGCTCAGGTCGGACCAACGATTCGTGGCCAATCGCCAACGACGGCACTGTCGGCTGCTGCTGCCGGTAATGTCGGTTGGGATGGGCAGCCACAACAAGGGCCGCTCATTGGAGAGGCTCCCGGCTATGGGCAATTCGCCCATGGACCAATTGCCGAACACACGAAGCACGATTTCAAGGCCCACAACGGTTTCCGCAGCCAAAACTTCGGGTACGACGGCGGTTACTATGCTGGCCAAGATGGCTACTACACCGAACATGACCGAACCTATGTGACGGATCAGGGCGGTTGTCAGCACTGCCAGAACGGACAAGCTTGTCCCGCCGACGGTTGCCCACATTGTGGACACGGCCGTCAGGACATGCGAGGCGTACTCGGACACGGCCCGAACGGCTTCCCGACTCACTATCAGACCTATCGCCACGACTGGCCGCAGAACATGGTCTATCCACAAAGCCAAGCTCCCGCCGCGATGGTGCAGTACCCGTACTACACGTTTCGAGGACCGACGGACTTCTTTATGAAGTGATCGCGTTTGCGTGACTCTCCCCAAACGTTCCGCTCCGCCCGTGCGACCTCGCGCGGGCGGAGTTCGTCTTTGGACTCAGTCGTCGATTTTGCCGATGACGACGATCCCTGATTCCGTAACGACATAACCACGGGCGCGGTCTTCGTCTGGGTCGAAGCCAATGCTCGCTCCAGCGGGGATGCGGACGTGCTTGTCGATGATGGCCTTGCGAACCCGCGCGTTTCGACCGATCTCGACGCCGTCAAACAGAATCGAGTCCTCGACACTGGAGTAACTGTGTATGCGGACGTTGTAGCCCAAGACCGAGCGCTGAGCGGTGCCCCCGGACAGAATGCTGCCGCCACAGATCAGGCTGTCGAGCGCATGGCCGATGCGTGGGTTCGGCCCCGTCGATTGAGCGAACACAAATTTCGGCGGCGGACAATTCGGCTGGTAACTGCGTAGCGGCGAAACGCTGTCGTACAGATTCAGTTTCGGATCGACCGCGATGAGGTCCATGTTGGCCTCATAGATCGCGTCGAGCGTCCCGACATCGCGCCAGTAGTAGCTGTCGCCGGTGTTCTTATCGCGGAACGGGAATGCCCGCACGAGGTGGCTGTCGATCAGCGCGGGGATGATGTTCTTGCCGAAGTCGTGGGAACTCTTCACGTCTGACGCATCCGCGATCAAGCGGTCGAACAAGAAGTTCGTGTTGAAGACGTAGATGCCCATCGAGGCCAGGCACTTCGCCGGATCATCGAGCATTGGCTTCGGTTCTGCCGGCTTCTCCTGGAACTCCACGATGCGGCGGTTCGAGTCCACTTGCATCACGCCAAACTCCGTCCCCTCTTTGAGCGAGCAGGGGATGCAACCGATCGTAAGGACCGCACCCGATTCGACGTGATCGCGGACCAGTTCGGAGTAGTCCATCTTATAGATGTGATCGCCCGCCAAGATCACCAGATAGTCCGAGCGGCATTGCTCGATCGAGTAGATGTTCTGGTAGACGGCGTCGGCGGTGCCTTTGTACCAGTCTTCGTGAAGTCGCTGCTGTGGCGGAAGGATGTCGATGAATTCGCCCAACTCGCGGCAGAGGAATCGCCAGCCGAGATTGATGTGCCGGTCGAGGCTCACCGCCTTGTACTGCGTCATCACGAGCACCTTCCGCAGGCCGCTGTTGATGCAGTTTGAAAGGGCGAAGTCGATGATGCGATACGCGCCGCCAAACGGCACCGCCGGCTTGGCTCGGTCTCGCGTCAACGGCTCCAGCCGAGTCCCCTTGCCACCCGCCAAAATCAGAGCCAGCACGTTCTTCATCGCGGTCTCCTGCTCGCATCGCCATCCGTTGTGAGACTTGTTGGCGGATTATCTGCTCGGCTTAGAACCTGTCGAAAGTCTTAGTCCGCATTTCAAAACAAGCCCGACGCGCGAGCGAGGGCTTCGTACTCATCGAACATCCAGCCCTCGCTCGCGCGTCGGGCTTGTTTTTTCCGACACCACTAAACACGGAGTTGATTTGTGACAGGTTCTCATTCGGCAACCGCCTTCAACAGCGAAAGCAGTGTCGAACGGATCTTTGGCTCGGCGTCGGTGGCCAGATAACTCGAACGCGCCCGCCACGTTTCGTAGCCGCCGAGTTGATGTTGCTCGGGAGTCGGCAAGTACCCGTTGTAGCCGTTGGCAAGCTCGATCGTGAACGTCGCGGGAAGCGGGCTGTTCTTCTTCAACGCCAAGCCTGTTTCAGTGAACGTCTCGCAGGGACTCGACACGATGCCGAGCTGTCCGATGCGAAAGGCTTGCAGCTTGGCCTTCACCGTGGCGGGGTACTGCGACATCAAGACGGTCTCGCGCGCATAGACCAGCGGCATTCCTCGCAGCGGCCGTTCGGTCACTTCGGCAAGACGTTTCTCGGCAGCGGCGACTTCTTCGGGCGAAGGCAAACGCACGCCGAGTTCCACTTCCGCCTCACGCACTTTCAGCGGGAGTGAGTCCTGATATTGAATCTGCTGATACGCCTTCGCGGCCGCTTGCGCGACGATTTCGGCGACGATCCCCATCTGCTCGTAAGGCTCTCGTTTGGGACCGGTCTTGAGACTGAAGTTGACGTTGTTCACATCGGCACTCGTCCCATTGGACAGGATCGCAACGAACGGCGGCTTGCCTTTTTCTTCATTGGGCTTGTTCGCCGTCACACCGATCTGTCGGCCGATTCGCACGCAAAACTCCCCGAAGTAATCGGCCGACAACATCCCTCCGCTCACGCCGCCGACGTAGTGCAGCGAGTAGTTCGCGAGGAGTGCGATCGGCCGTCCGTCGCGGGCTTGCACCGACAGCAGCGAGACCTGCGGATCGATCGGCCCCGCCTGCTGGTCCACTTGTGGGTTGCTGTAACCGGGGTTCATCTTCGCTTTGTCGGTCCGACCGCCGAACGGGTCTTCACTGACTTCGCCCGACTTGAGCAGCCAGCGTCGGTTGAAGATTTGAGACGGCTCGTCGATTGCACCCCAGCCGATGCGCGCCGGTTCGAGTTGTCGATGAGCCTGCTCGATCCCCTTTGCAATTTGAACGGGCAGGAACTTCACATACTTCGCGTCGGGATCACTCTGAAACACGCCGGCCGAAGTCGGGCACGAATGCGAATGCGTGGCCGAGATCAAAATGTGCGAAGTCGGAATTCCGGTCTTCTCGCTGGCTAGTCGCTTCGCTTCGTCCAACAACTCACGCGGCAACATGCAACTGTCGCAGACGACGATCGCCAGCGTGGTCTCCGCGTTGGCGAGGACCAGACACCGCGCGTGCAGCGGATCATGTGCCGACTGAGCGAGTCCGTCCGCCATATTGCCGTTCACCGAAATCGGGAACTCGGGCGGCGTGATGTCCTGTGCAAAGGCTCCCGCCCGCAACGACTGCGGTGATTCGGCGGCGTTTGTGGTGCGGAAACTTATTGCCGCAACGACGGCGATCGAGGCGAATAGCATCACGCCGCGAACGACAGGTACAGAACCGCAAGCCATTGGAAAGTCCTCGATTGAAGGCGAATGGGACCGAAGTGAACGGAGCGTGCATCGCGATAAAATCGACGCACTCGATTCCATCGAATGATCAATCCATTCCAAGAACCGGTCGGGCCGACAGTCTGTCGCAGCGTCCACAGTGCCGCAACCAACAAGTGGTTGTCGCGTCAGGATCGGCGCATCAATTACCGTCGCAGAATCTGTCGTCCGGACGCCCTCGTCCGGACTGCTCGTCGCGCAGGACCAGCGCCTTGTTGGGGCTGCGAAATCTGTAGGGTGGAACCAGCGGCGCTTCGCCGCGCCGGCCCACCATGATTTCTCGACGATTTCCGATGGTGGGCCGGCGCTCGAAGCGAGCTGGTCCCACCCTACGATGAAAAAGGCGAAGGCCATGGACGCGTTGCGAATCGTGACGACAGACGGCATCCTTGGAGGCATGGCAACACAAGTCACAGTCACGACGGGATCGCGTTTGCATTTCGGGCCGCTCGCACCGACCGGGAGCACCGGCGGGAAGTTTGGCGGGGTTGGAATGATGGTCTCGGCACCGGGCGTCATCGTCACGGCGCGGTCGGCCGAGCGAGATGGGATTCGCGGCGATGAGCCATCACGATTGCGTGTCGCCCAAATTGTGAGCCGCATTCGTGAGACGACGGGCAACGCAACCGCTCCTTGTGAGATCGAACTGCGGGAAACGATCCCGTCGCACAGCGGACTCGGTTCGGGGACTCAGTTGGGTTTGGCGGTGGCGCGCGCGTTGAGCGAACTCGCAGGCGAACGCGATGTTTCCGTTGAGACGCTCGCGCGGCGATCGGGGCGTGGGCTGAGATCGGCGATTGGCCTGCATGGTTTTGAGCGCGGCGGGTTCTTGGTTGATGGTGGCCGCGCCGATCAGCGGCACCCGCTCGGGACATTGGTCGCGCGGTACGAGGTTCCACCGGAGTGGCGGCTGGTTCTCGCTTCGCCCCGGCAATCCCAAGGGTTGTCCGGAGCGGATGAACAGCGGGCCTTCGCGACTCAACGACCGATGCCCGTCGAGTTGACGGGTGAGCTGTGCCGCATCGCGCTGATGGACTGGCTTCCCGCTCTCGTCGAAGCGGACTTCGCGCGGTTCAGCGCGGCGACGTACGAGTTTGGTGTGCGGGTCGGTCAGTTTTTCTCGGCCGCTCAAGGGGGCGTGTTCGCTCATCCCAGTATGGCTCTGCTCGTCGAACGGCTTCGAGCGCGGGGGGTGCAAGGTGTCGCCCAAACTTCGTGGGGGCCGACCATCGCAACACTCTGTGCCAGTCAGCACGAGGCGGCCGAGTTGGCCAGCGATCTCACCGGCGATCCGAACTGGTCGGACACGACGTTCCGAATTGTCGAGCCGCTCAATCGCGGCGCGACGGTGGTCGCCGAGTAGTCCGTTGTTTCTAATCCGCGCGGCCGAAACTGACACGTTTGCGACCGCAGCACACTGACCAGAAGCGTAAGCGAGGAGGTGAGTTGCATCCTCGTTTACACTTCGGGTTAGTGTCAGTTTCGGCCGCGCGTTGTTTCACCGCGTATTCGGATAGAACCGCGCGAGGCGGTTCGGTGAGACGCCGCACAGCGCGAGTGTCAGCAGCAACCAATTGCGTAGTGTCTGGCGAATCAGGCCGTGGCGTTGCCAACGACGCGCGGAGACCGTGATTCGATCGGGCAACAGAATGAAGCGGCCCGCGTGGCGGAGTCGCTTCATCAGCAACACGTCTTCCATCAGTGTCACGTCGGGGAAGCGGCCGAGTTGCTCGAAGACCGACTTGCGAATGAAGATCGCTTGGTCACCGTAAGCCATCCGCAGCCAGCGGACTCGCAGCCCGTTGCCCCACTCCAGCCAGCGATAGAGCCGACCGTCGGCCGCAATCGTTTGCTCGAAGCAACCACCGACCGTTCGTTCGTCGTCGAGTGCCGCGCGGATGGCATCGAACGCACCGGCAGGCAACCGGCAGTCGGCATGAAGGAAGAGCAGTACCTCTCCGCAACTGGTTGTGGCCCCGAGATTCTGCTGCGTCGCGCGACCGCGTGGCGAGGCGATTACCCGATCAGCCAATGCGGCTTGCGCGAGCGTCTCATCGGTCGATTCGCCATCGACGACAATGATCTCACACAAGCCGATGTGCCGGGTCTCGGCGATTAACGTCGCGATTGAAGCGGCTTCGTTCAGAGTGGGGATGATGACGGAGATCATGCGGGGGTGAGTCGAGGTTGGTTCAGGCCTCGTTTAACCGCGTGGGCAACGCCCCGCGTGTCGAGCGACGTTCAATGTTGTTTCGCCATTTCGACGCGCGGGGCGTTGCCCACGCGGTTAAACAACGATGGCACCAGACTGGCAGATGCGGGAGACGTACCTCACTTGCCGCTCACCGCGCGAGCCAGCCGCCGTCGATGGCGATCGTGCTGCCGTGCATGTAGTTCGAGGCATCGGACGCGAGAAACACGCACAGCCCGGCCAACTCATCGGGTTGCCCCCAGCGTCCGACCGGGATGCGATCCAGAATCTGAGGGCCTCGCACGGGATCGTCTTGCAGGACGTGCGACATCGACGTTTCAAAGTATCCGGGGCAGATGCAGTTCACATTGATCCCGCGCTTGCCCCACGAGTTGCCGAGCGACTTCGTGAGCCCCGCCAGACCGTGCTTCGCTGCCGCATAGGCGGGGATGTTCAGCCCCCCCTCAAACGACATCACTGAGCCGATGTTGATGATCTTGCCCCGACCACGCGGCAGCATGTGTTTCGACGCCTGCTGTGACAGATCGAACGACGCGTTGAGATGAATTTCCAGCAGTTGATACCACTCCGAGAGCGGGTAGTCCTCGGGCGGATGCCGCTGCGAGTTGCCCGCGTTGTTGACGAGGATGTCCAACCGTCCCGTTTGCTCGACGATGCGGTCGATCAAACCGACACGCTCTGCCGGCTGGCTGAGATCGCACGTCAACGACCAGAACTGGCGACCGGTTTCACAGACGAGGGCCTCGATCTCTTGGCAGCCTCCCGAACGGGAGACAGCCACGATGTCGGCACCGGCTTCGGCCAGTCCCAGCGCCATGGACTGACCCAGCCCGCGACTGGCCCCCGTCACGAGTGCCACGCGGCCATCCAGTTTGAACAGGTCAAGAATCATCAGCAGGTCTCACGAAGAAAACAGAGAAATTGGATGCGGGCATCACCCGCGAAAGGCGACCGGCAAGAAATGATTGACCCGAATACACCAACCCGAAGTGTGAACGAGGGCGAAGTCTATCGATGACGTGACCGACAGAAGTCGGATCCGCCATCAAAGTCGGGTGGGACAAGCTCAGTTCGAGCGCCGGCCCACCAGAATGTGTCGGCGTTTTACAGGGTGGGCCGGCGCTCGAAGCGAGCTGGTCCCATCCTACGCCGACTTTATGTCGGTCACGCCAATGATTTGCACCCCGATCCGTCCTCCTGCTCATCGAGCTTGAAGATTGGAGGCCAGTCGAGGACGATGCCGCCCCGTTGCCACGCGGCTCGAGGTCAGACTTTTTCGTTTCACCGCAACGCCAAGGGCGTGCGCAAGAGTACACGGAGTCTCCGACCTCCACGCACACGCCGTTGGCGTTGCGGTAAAACGCCCCGCTTGTGGCGAGGTCGCGAACCCAAACCGTCTGGCCACCGTCTAGGTTGTCATTGCCACGGTTGTCCGAAGTTTGAATTGGCTGTTTGTTTGCTTGGAGACGTTCCGATTAGCAGTTCCACCCGTACGAGTTTGACTGTCAACTCACCCCCGCAGCCCCCTGCGCCGATCACGCCCGCGCTGGAGGCGCGCCGCCGCATCAGCCTCGAAAACGCCTGCCAGATCGCCAAAATCTGTGCCGAGTTCCGTGGCAAAGACACGGTCGTGTTGGACCTGACGGCCATTACGCCGATCTTCGATTACTTCGTGATCACGACCTGCACGAACCCACGCACGTTGGCCGCCATCGCCATCGAGACGCGCGTTCAAATGAAGGCCCGTGGCAATTCGGTCCCCTTGGCAGAAGGGGAAAAGGTCAGTGCGTGGCTGCTCCAAGACTGGGGTGACATTGTCGCTCACTTGATGCTCACGGAAGCCCGCGAACTCTACGACCTCGAAGGACTCTGGGCCGATGCCAAGCGCATCGACTGGCAAAGCATCGCCGGTGCCCCAGTCCTCGCGACCGCCCGCTGAAGTCCGATTCGTCGAAGTCCGGCTTTTCTGAAAGCCGGACTTCTGACAATGGCCGTTCGACGTGCTATTTCTTACGACTCGGGCGGACCTTCTGGTCGGCCTGCTCGCATTTCAAAGGTCGCGCAGTTCCGAGGTCGGGTGTTCAAATTTCAAAATTGGCCGTGAGCATCGACAGTGAATTGGATGCCGTGTGACCGGCCAATTTTGAAATTTGAACAC
>JAYSQC010000451.1:0-6872 GCA_043721755.1 Schlesneria sp. | reverse complement strand
GAAAGTAGTAGGCACATTCCATGTGCCGTAACCTGCAAATTGCGGACGGCACATGGAATGTGCCTGCTACTTTGCGGGCAAAGTGAGTGCCATTGGGCGCTAGCCGCCGGTTTCTTAGTTGAAAAAGAACCGGCGGCTAGCGCCGTGCCGCTCACAGAATGCCAAAGTGAGTGCCATTGGGCTGACGCCACCCCGCTCGGAAACCTTTGGCTTTTTGTGCCCCGTGAGGTAGAGCCGGACTTCTCTCTTCGGAACGAGCAACGTATTGCTCGAGTTCCACTCAATTCCGTCCAGTACGAACAGGACCACCCATCGTGTGTACCTCTCCCGCAACCTTGATGAGCATCCTCCCGCTCTTGTTGAGTGCCGTACTGTTCGCATCGCCGCGAAACAAGTTGTCCGCCGCCGACGACGCACCCGATTACAACCGCGATGTCCGACCGATCTTGTCGCAGTTCTGCTTCAAGTGTCATGGCCCCGATGATGGGCAGCGGCAAGCGGGACTGAGGCTCGACACGCGCGCGGGAGCGACGGCGAAGAGTGAGTCGGGGAAGACTCCAATCTCTCCCAAGCAACCGCATCTCAGCGAACTCGTGCGACGGATTGAATCGACCGATCCCGACGAAGCGATGCCGCCCGCCTCGACCAAGCGCGAGCTGACGGCGGCGCAGAAGAAGTCGCTCAAAGACTGGATCGCCTCGGGGGCCGAGTACGCTCCGCACTGGTCGTTCGTCGCGCCGGTACGGCCGGCGATTCCGAGCGTGCAGCGGCGCGAATGGCCTCGCGGCGGGATCGACTCGTTCGTGCTGGCCCGATTGGAACGCGAGCAGCTCGCTCTCTCCGCAGCCTCAGCAGGCCATCCTTCTGTGAGCGGCACGGCGCTAGCCGCCGGTTCTTCTCAGACAGCGAAACCGGCGGCTAGCGCCGTGCCGCTCAGTCAAGCCTCAGGGATCGCGCCGTCGCCCGAAGCCGACAAGTACACGCTCATCCGGCGAGCGTCTCTCGATCTGATCGGACTGCCTCCGGCTCCCGAAGACGCGGATGAGTTCGTACGTGACTCGGCGCCCGATGCCTACGAAAAAGTGCTCGACCGGCTGCTGGCCTCGCCCCGTTATGGCGAACGCTGGGCGAGGCGCTGGCTCGATCTGGCCCGCTACGCCGACACGAACGGCTATGAAAAGGATCGGCAACGCTCGGTCTGGCCGTACCGCGACTGGGTCATCAACGCGCTGAACGCCAACCTGCCGTTCGACCGGTTCACCGTCGAGCAGCTTGCGGGTGACATGCTGCCCGGTGCGACGCTCGATCAGCGAATCGCGACCGGCTTCCACCGGAACACGATGCTGAACGAAGAGGGAGGCATCGACCCGCTGGAGTTCCGCTACCACGCGATGACCGACCGAGTCGCCACGACCGCGACGACGTGGCTGGGACTGACGGTGGGGTGCGCCCAGTGCCACACGCACAAGTACGACCCGATCACGCATCGCGACTACTTCAGCTTCTTCGCGCTGCTCAACAACGCCGACGAACCCGAGATGGATGTCGCGCGCAGTGACATCGCCGTGCGACGGGCCTCCCTGCTCGAACAGATCGCCGCACAGGAGGCCGACCTGCCGAACCGCTTCCCGCTGCCGGACGATTTCGAGTGGACGCCGATCAAACCGGCGGTCGCTCGCTCGACGGGCATGGCGACGCTGGAGATCAAAGACGATGCGTCGGTCTTCGTGACGGGAACGTCTCCCGACACGGACACGTACATCATCGGACTCGACTCGGACCTGAGCGATGTCGTGGCCGTGCGGCTGGAGGCACTGGCCGATCCCGCACTGCCGAGCAAAGGCCCCGGCCGAACGCCTCACGGCAACTTCGTCCTCACCGAATTCAAAGCGACGCTCAAGGAACGAGCAGCGACGAAGAGCGACGAAGCCCTGGACGACGCTCAACCACTCAAGTTCGTGCGCGCCTCGGCCGACTTCTCGCAGGAGAGCTTTTCCCCCGAGCAGGCCATCGACGGCAACGTGAAAACCGGCGGCTGGGCCATCCACGGGCCGGGCGAATGGAACGTCAACCGCACCGCGACGTTCTTCCTCGCCGATCCGAGCGGCCTCGCGGGAAAGATGTCTCGCTGGACGATCCGTCTCGATCAGAATCACGGGACGCAGCACACGCTCGGCAAGTTCCGCATCAGCCTCGGCCGACGACGAGGCAACAGCGACCAGCCCGAAGCGGTGCGACGACTCGCCCACCGCGATCAGAAGTTCGGCGAGTGGCTCGCGAAGGAAGAGGCTCGCGTCGTGAAGTGGACGACGCTCAAGCCGGTCGCCGCCAACAGCAACCTCGCGCTGCTGACGATTGAAGACGACGACTCGATCTTCGCCAGCGGCGACATGTCGAAGCGGGACATCTATGACGTCTCGTTCGCGCCAGCACTCGACAACGCGCGGGCTGCTGTTCCTGTCCCCTCTCCCCCGTCTTCGGGGGAGAGGGCTAGGGTGAGGGGGCCGAGCGGTGATGACACTGCCCAACTTCAACAGACTGCGGGACTCAATCCGAAGAGGGCTGAACAAGTAGCAGGCTTCAACGACGTTCGCCCCCCTCACCCTAACCCTCTCCCCCCCAAAGCGGGGGGCGAGGGGACAGGAAGGGACACGCTCGTCGCAGCCGTTGAGCCACGGAAATGGACGGCTCTGCGCATCGAGGCGATTCCCGACGAACGGCTCCCCAAGAACGGGCCGGGCCGCGTCTATTACGAGGGTCCGTTCGGAGACTTCTTCCTCAGCACGATCACTGTCATCGCGGACGGTCAACCGGTGAAGTTGACCGGCGCGACGCAGAGCTTTGCCAACGGAGGGAACACGGCGGCGATGGCTCTCGATACGAACCAACAGACCGGCTGGTCGATCAATGGCGGACAAGGCAAACCGCATGTCGCCGTCTTCCGGTTCGAGACTCCCGTGGCGAAGCTGGCTCGGTTCGACGTGTCGCTGCTGTTTGAGCGTTACTACGCAGCGGGCCTCGGTCGCTTCAAAGTCTCCGTTACCGACGACGCTCGTCCGGCCGAGGCGAGTTCGCTGCCTGTCGAACTCGAACGAGCCTTGCTCACCAACAACGCCGTAGGGTGGGACCAGCGGCGCTTCGCCGCGCCGGCCCACCAAGCAGTCGCGAAGTCTCAGGATGGTGGGCCGGCGCTCGAAACGAGCTTGTCCCACCCTACTACGGGGCACGACGCTCATCATTCCGCTCTGCTCAGACACTTCTGCAACGAAGCCCCCGAGTTTGCGGGCGAACGAGCGAAGATCGACGCCCTGCGGGCGCAGTTGCCTGCGTTCCCCTCGACGCTCGTCTTTCAGGAGCGTCCGGCCAACAACCCACGCCCCACGCATCGGCATCATCGCGGTGAGTTCCTGCAACCGAAGGAGCTGGTCGAGCCAGCGGTCCTCGCCGCGCTGCCACAACTCGACGCAAAGGGGCTGTCTGTCGGAACGTCACGGGCCAACCGGCTGGCTCTCGCCGAGTGGCTCGTTGGTCCGGCGAACCCGCTCACCGCGCGAGTCACCGCCAACCGCCAGTGGTCGGCGTTCTTCGGTCGCGGCCTCGTGAAGTCGCTCGAAGACTTCGGTAGCCAAGGGGCGGCACCGACGCATCCCGAGCTGCTCGATTGGCTGGCGGTCGAGTTTCGTGCTCCGAGCTGGGACATGAAACGCCTCCACCGCCTCATCGCTAGCAGTGCCACGTATCGGCAGTCGTCGCACATGACGAGCGACCTCCTCGCAAAGGACGCCACGAACGAGCTGCTCGCGCGCGGGCCGAGGCTGCGGGTCGAGGCCGAGGTCGTGCGGGATGCAATGCTCGCAGTGAGCGGCCTGCTGTCCGACAAGCAACTCGGGCCGAGCGTCTTCCCCGCTCAACCGGCCAACATCACGACCGAGGGAACCTACGGCGGCCTCAACTGGGCGCTCAGTCCGGGTGAGGATCGTTACCGGCGGACGCTCTACACGTTCACCAAGCGGACCGCGCCGTTTGCCCTGTCGATGACGTTCGACGGCCCGAGCGGAGAAGCCTGCGTCGCCCGGCGCGAAGTCTCGAACACGCCGCTTCAGGCACTGACGCTGCTCAACGACACGGTCTTCATCGAGACAGCCCAAGCCCTCGGCCGCGAGTTCGCTGAACGAGGTGGCTCGGTGGACGAGCGCCTCCACGCCCTCTTCCGCCGCGCGCTGACCCGCCCTCCAACCGATGACGAACAGACCCTGCTCAAGCGCTTCTTCGACGACCAGTCCGCACGCCTGGATCGCAAAGAACTCGACGCCACCAAGCTGGCGGGAGCGGGTGGCCCCAACGAAGCCCCTCGCGCCGCCTGGACCCTCACCGCCCGAGCCATCATGAATCTGGATGAGGCCGTGACGAAGAACTGACGTTCAGTAGTTTCATGTTTGCTGAGTCCGCACTTGTATTTACTCCGAAGGAGTTGCGTCCCATAGCCCAGCGGTTGCGAGCGAAGCGAGCTACCCTGGGTGAAAGTCCACCCGCTCCTTGTACCCCAACGGGGTTCCGTCATCGGCGTTTCTCGAATGACGCAACCCTTTCAGGGTAAATCGTCACGGTGCCCCTGTCCCAGGGTAGCCCGCCTGCGCGGGCAACCCTGGGCTATGAGCCGCAACTCCTTCGGAGTAAAGACAACTCTGTTCGTACCGAACTTAGAACGACTGACATTGAATTCCGCACGTCGAGTTTGAGGAGCAGGCGATGATTCGAGCAATCGGGATTCTTGCGTTGGATGTCGTCATCTTCATGACGCTATTCATCATTGGGGCGGCCATTCAGAGTGCGTTGCCTTGGCCGACGTTTGTCGTTCCGTTCCTTTTTCTCCCGCCGTTTCTTTATATGGTCTATCGTGATCCGGACCGTTGTCTAAGTGCTAATCTGCGTGGCCTAGTTTGGATGACAATCACTGCCTCGGTGGCAATGGGAGTAGTGTTCGACATCATGCGATTTCCCGTTGGTTCATGGATCGCGAACGTTCTGTTCATTGGGATGTTCTCAATTGCCCACCCGTATTGTTTTTCTTGTCGCGATAATAAATCCTCCCCGCGTTCCACATAGGCTGTTCGCGTGCGTTACTGTCACTTGAAGAGTTTGAAACATGCAGACTTCATTTGGTCTCGACATCACTCGCCGTCACTTCTTGCAGGAGTGTCGTGTTGGCGTCGGCAAGATGGCACTGGCTTCGTTGCTGGCGGGCGGGACAGGGGCGGCTCAACGAGCGAGGGCTGACGCGGGCGGAGTGGCGGGTGTCAATCCGCTGGCTCCGCGTGCGCCGCACTTTGCTCCCAAGGTGAAGTCGGTCATTCATCTGTTTATGGCGGGGGCACCGAGTCAGCTCGATTTGTTTGACAACAAGCCGAAGCTGACCGAGTTCACCGGGAAGCCGATTCCGCCCGAGGTGGTCGGCGGGCAGCGGTATGCGTTCATCCGGCCCGACGCGAACTGTCTCGGGCCGCAGTTCAAGTTCGCGAAGCATGGCGAGTGCGGGATGGAGCTGTCCGAGGCGCTGCCGCATCTGGCAAAGATCGTCGATGACATTTGCCTCGTGAAGTCGGTGAGCACGGATCAGTTCAATCACGCTCCCGCGCAGATCTTCTTCAACACGGGGTTCTCTCAGCCGGGGCGACCGAGTCTCGGATCGTGGGCCACGTATGGACTCGGTGCCGAGACGAGTGATTTGCCCGCGTTCATGGTGATGTCCACGGGTGCGGGGATCAGCGGCGGAGCGGCCAACTGGTCGAGCGGCTTCCTGCCGACGCTCTATTCGGGCGTGAGGCTCCGCAATCAGGGCGATCCGATCCTCGACGTGTCGAGTCCCGCCGGAGTCGACTCGAAGTTGCAGCGTGATTCGCTCGACCTGATCGGGGCGCTGAACCGGAAGCGGCTGGAAATCGAAGGCGATCCCGAGATCGCGACGCGGATCGCCTCGTATGAGATGGCCTTTCGCCTGCAAACGTCCGCGCCCGAACTGATGGATTTGAAGAGCGAGACGAAGGAGACGCTGGACCTGTACGGCTGCGATCCGGCGGTGCCGTCGTTCGCCCGCGCGTGCCTGCTGGCTCGGCGGATGATCGAGCGGGGCGTGCGGTTCGTGAACATCTACAACGAGGGCTGGGACGCCCACTCGGATGTCGTCGGGAACCTCAAGACCAACTGCGGCAAGACGGACAAAGCCTCGGCGGCACTCGTCACCGATCTCAAACAGCGCGGCCTGCTCGACGAGACGCTCGTCATCTGGGGAGGCGAGTTCGGACGGACGCCGATGGTCGAGAACAACTCCGCGCTGGGACGCAGCCTCGGCCGCGATCACCATCCTCAGGCGTACACGATGTGGCTGGCCGGGGGCGGGATGAAGCGCGGCTTCAGCTACGGAGCAACCGACGATTTGGGATTCCATGTCGTCGATCAGCCGGTCCATGTGCATGACCTACAAGCCACGATCCTGCACCAACTCGGCTTCGATCACGAGCGACTGACCTTCCTGCACGCGGGCCGCGAGTTCCGGCTGACCGACGTTCACGGCCACGTCGTGAGCGACTTGTTGGTGTGAGAGCGGGGCCGAAGTCTTGGGAACAGGGCCGCGCGAATTGAGGGGAGCGCGAATGAAAGCCAAAGGGATTCGCGTGGCCTCGTATCTTCAGCCCGACGACTTCATCTGCCTTAGGTGCCTGTTGAAAAACGTAGGGTAAGCGTCTCGCTTGCCCGTGAAAGCAGCGGAAAAAGGGGCAAGCCAGAGGCTTACCCTACGCTTTTCGACAGGCTGTTAGGCGACCGGCAAGAGTTGTCTTACCTGCACCAACCCGAACTGTGAACGAGGGCGTCGA
>JAYSQC010000450.1:0-1755 GCA_043721755.1 Schlesneria sp. | reverse complement strand
CCCCGCGCGTGGATGGGGAACAGACTCGAATGTCGCGCGGGGCGTTGCCCACGCGGTTAAACAACGCAACCGAACAACTTAAAATTGGCGAACCACTAGCAGATGTAGGGTGGGCTGTGCCCACCATTCCGCAACCGATTGTGGTGGGCACAGCCCACCCTACGGAAAGCCATACAGTCGCACTAAAGAGAAGTCCGGCTGACAAACCTAAGCCGGACTTCGGCTGCGACCTTCAGCCGTCGCCGGACATTTCACGGCTTCGGCGCGTCGTACTTCGTCTCGATGATCGCCTCTTCGAGCAGCTCTTCAAACAGCTTCTTGGAGCGGTTCTTGTTCTGGCCTTCTTCGATTTTCGAGCGGATCTCGTCCTGCACTTCGCCAAACGGAGTGCGGGCCGCTTTTTGACGATCGGTGACGCGGACGATCTGCCATTCCGACGGACCCTCGTGAGGCGGGCTGAGTCGGCCGACGGGCATCTCGAACAACAGCTTTTCGAGTTTGGTGTCGGTGAGATTGCCCGGTCCCATCCAGTCGCGTCGGCCTCCCGCTTTGGCGGTCGAACCGTCCGAGTATTTCCTCGCGACTTGATCGAACGGCTCGCCGTTGGCCAGTTCCACAGCCGCCGCTTCGATGCGCTTCTTGGCCTCCGACTTGGATCGTTCCGGGCCGAATGAGATTTGAATGTGTTCCCACTGCACTTGGGACGCGATCGCGAACTCATCGACGTGTTCTTTGTAGTACGCGACCAGATCGAGCCGGTCGATCGGTTCGGGTTTTTCGGACTTCATGACGATGTATTCCATCGCCAGGCGCTCCGTCGCGAAGTTGTCCTTCACGTTCTGAAGGGTCGTCCCCTTCTTGTTCAATTCCAGTTCCAACTCCGTGCGGGTCGAGACCTTCAACTCGCCCTTCAGCTTTTTGATTTCGGCATCGAAGAGCTGATCGATGTGGCCGTCCATCGCCTTGATCTGATCGGGCTTGAGACTCGACTTCATCCGTTCGACGAGCAACCGGCGCTGGATGTGCCCGGCGAGATCGCGCTTCACCAACATCTCACGGAACTGCTCGAAATCTTCCGGCGTGGGTCGCGGCTGTCCTGGCTGGAGTTTCTCGGGATGCGACCACAAAAGCTGCATTTGTTCGCGGGCGGTGATGACGACGCCACTGTATTTGTCGAGCACATCGCCGTTCAGGATCGGTGCGCCGTTGACGGTCGCGGCCACCTTCGAGTTGAAGATCGCCGAGTCGTCCTTCCAATCGGCCCACGGATCAGACTTGAGTCCCGAGGCCGTTTGAATTCGGTCATCGCTGTCGGCGGCTTCCTTTACCGCAGCAGCACTCGCAATTTTCGCGTCTTCGTCTGGCTCAACCTGTGCGACACGTCGCGGCGCTTGGATCAGCACCGGATTCTCATGCTTCTTCTGCGTGCCATTGCAGGCCACGCAACAGAGTGCGATCAGCAGCGAGGAAACAACCCGACGCATGATGTCCGCCAGCAAAATGAGAGAGGGGAAGCAAGTCTGGAGATGGAACGCATTTCGTCGGCCGACGTGCGTTGAGTTGCCGCATCGTCTCACCGCGTGGGCAATGCGGTGAGACCTCGCGCGGTCAGTGATGAGACATCTGAGCGGGGCGGCGTCAGCCCCCCGGTTCTTGGGCGTCAGCCCTTTTGAGAAGAACGGGCAGTGATACCTCGTGCGGTCTTCGGTGAGACGTTCTGGTGAGCCGGGCGGTGTCAGCCCCCGGACTCTTCAC
>JAYSQC010000449.1:0-7079 GCA_043721755.1 Schlesneria sp. | reverse complement strand
GTGGACTACTTCGAGTTTGAAACGCGCCTCTTTGAGTTCAGGATTAGATGAGATTGCAAATTGATAATTGAAAGGCGCTCGCGGCGAGACTTTCACTCTCGCTTTGCATTTGGAAATTAGCAATTATCAATCGCCTTCCTTGCGACGGCCTGAGGCGAAGCCCTCGCTGGAGTCTTCGGAACGCACCGTCTGCGAATCCCGCAGTGCGTTCCGAAGACTCCACGCCCCCTACGCTCTATTCGCTGCCGTCGCTTCGTGACTCGTTCCCCTCGCACCACAGGCGGACTCGGTCGAGATAGAGGTAGACGACCGGCGTGGTGTAGAGCGTCAGCATCTGGCTGAAGATCAGGCCGCCGACGATGGCGATGCCGAGCGGTTGGCGCAGTTCGGCTCCCTCGCCCATGCCGAGTGCGAGCGGGAGGCCCCCGAACAGCGCGGCGAGCGTTGTCATGGTGATCGGTCGGAATCGCAAGAGGCAGGCTTGGAAGATCGCCTCTTCGGGGGCGAGGCCGTGGCGGCGTTCGGCCTCGAGCGCGAAGTCGATCATCATGATCGCGTTCTTCTTCACGATGCCGATCAGCAGCAGGATGCCGATCAGCGCCATCACGTTCAGCTCGATGCGACAGACGAGCAGCGCGAGCAACGCGCCGACTCCCGCCGATGGCAGCGTCGAGAGAATCGTCAGCGGGTGAATGTAGCTCTCGTACAAAATTCCCAGCACGATGTAGACCGCGACGAGTGCCGCCAGAATCAGGAGCGGCTGCGTGCGTAGCGAGTCTTGAAACGCTTGTGCCGTCCCTTGGAACTTGCCCTGAATGCTTTGTGGCAGTCCCAATTCGCGCGACGCCTGCTCGATCTTCGGCACGACATCGCCGAGCGATGTGCCCGGTGCGAGGTTGAACGAGATCGTCACCGACGGGAACTGTCCCGAGTGATTGACCGTCAGCGCGGTGTTGGTCGTGGTCTGACGGAACAGCGTGGTGAGCGGCACTTGCGCGTCATTGCGGCCCTTCACGAAAATGTGCCGGATCGCCTCGGGCGTCTGCCAGAACTCCGGCTCGACCTGCATCACCACGCGGTACTGATTGAGCGACTTGTACATCGTCGAGACTGATCGCTGACCGAAGGCGTCGTAGAGCGTGTTGTCGATGGTGGCGATGCTGATTCCCAGCCGGGCGGCCGTGTCGCGGTCGAGGTTCAGCCGCGTCTGTAACCCGCGCGTCTGCTGGTCCGAGTTCACATCGACCAAGCCCGGCACCTTGCGCATCGCCGCCAGTAGCTTGACGCTCCACTCGGTCAGCTCGCTCAGACTGTCGCCGCGCAGCGTGTATTGATACTGGGCGCTGGAGGCTCGACCGCCCACGCGCAGGTCTTGCGCCGCCTGCATGACGAGACTGGCTCCGGCCATTTTCGATGTCTTGCTGCGGATGCGGGCGATCACTTCATCGGCCTTTAGCTTCCGTTCCCTCAGCGGCTTGAGCGAGATGAACATGCGGGCCGAGTTCGATGCGCCGCCCGCACCCATCTGGCCACCGATGAACGAGATCATGCTCGCGACGGCCGGGTCTTCGCGCACGACCACCGTGTACTGTTCGAGCAGCTTCGACATCGCTTGGAACGACGTGTCCTGATCGGCTTGCAGGCTGCCACTCAATCGCCCGGTGTCCTGCTGCGGGAAGAAGCCCTTCGGGATGATGATGTACAGATAAACCGTGAAGCCAATCGTCGAGAGCGTGACGAACAGCGTGAGACGCTGATGACGGAGAACGCGCCGCAGCGTCACTTCGTAGAGGTGCAGGACGCGCTCGAAGAGCCATTCGCTGAAGACACCAACCCGCAGCGTGAGCGAGGACGAGCGTCGCAAACGGCATGAGGATGCGGGCGGAGGGAGAAGACCTTCCTCGCTCACGCTTCGGGTTGGTGTGTGCGGCTTCAACAGCACCGCACACATCATCGGCGTCGCGGTGAGCGACACGAGCAACGACAGGCCAATCGCCACCGACAGCGTGACGGCGAACTCTTGAAACAGTCGCCCGACGATCCCGCCCATGAGCAGGATCGGGATGAAGACCGCCACCAGCGAGACGCTGATCGACAGCACGGTGAAACCGATTTCCCGCGCGCCCAGCAGTGACGCTTCGAGAGGCGACAGTCCCGCTTCGAGGTGTCGCATGATGTTTTCGATCACCACGATGGCGTCGTCTACAACGAAGCCGGTCGCGATGGTCAGGGCCATTAACGAAAGATTGTCGAGGCTGTAGCCCGCCAGATACATCGCGCCGAACGTGCCGATCAACGAGACCGGCACGGCCACGCTGGGGATGAATGTTGCACGAAGGTCTCGCAGAAACACGAAGACGACGAGGATCACCAGCCCGACCGAGATCAGCAGTGTGAACTGGATTTCATACAGCGACGCGCGAATCGTTCCCGTCCGGTCCATCGCCACACTCAACTCCATCGCGGCGGGGATTTGTGCGTCGAGTTGAGGCAGCAGCGCGCGGATGTGATCGACGGTGGCGATGATGTTCGCGCCGGGTTGTCGCGAGACGACGACCGTGATCGCAGGCTTGCCGTCGGAGAGACCGAACGTGCGCACGTCTTCCACCGAGTCCGTCACCGTCGCGATGTCCTTCAACCGGATCGCGGTCCCCTTGCGATAGCTGACGATGAGCGATTCGTACTCGGGTGCCGTCAGCAGTTGGTCGGTCGCGGTGATCGACCACGATTGAGACTCATCGCTGATCTGTCCTTTCGGACGGTTGGCATTCGCCGCGCCGAGCGTCGCGCGGATCTCTTCGAGTCCGATCCCAAAATGATTCAGCACGGTCGGGTTCAGATCGACTCGCACCGCCGGGGGTGAGCCACCGCCGACGGAGACTTGCCCGACGCCCGGCACTTGAGCCAGCCGCTGTTGCAGGATCGTCGCGGCCGCGTCGTACATCTGCCGCTTCGTGTGAATGGGCGAGGTCAGCGCGAGGATCATGATCGGCGATTCGGCCGGGTTGATCTTGCGATACGATGGGTTGTTCGGCAGGTTCGCGGGAAGCTGTCCTCGCGCCGAATTGATCGCGGCCTGCACATCGCGCGCGGCCGCGTTGATGTCGCGGTCGAGTTCAAACTGCATCGTGATCGAAGTCGAACCGAGTGAGCTGGACGAGGTCATCTCGGCAATCCCCGCGATCCGTCCGAACTGCCGTTCGAGCGGCGTCGCCACGGCCGAAGCCATCGTTTCCGGACTGGCACCCGGCAGATTGGCACTCACCTGAATCGTCGGGAAATCGACCTGCGGCAACGGCGAGACCGGCAACAGTCCGTAACCGAGTCCCCCCGCCAACGTGATCGCCACGACAAGCAACGTCGTCCCGACCGGTCGATGAATGAAGGGCGTGGAAAGGCTCATGTCTCCACTCCTGCGGACTCACCTAGTTCCGCCGCATCGGGCGAGCGGCCTACCACCGACATCCCCAGCCGTGCCCCAATCCGATCAAACCACAGGTAGATCACCGGGGTCGTGTACAGCGTCAGCAACTGGCTGAAGATCAGGCCGCCGATGATCGTGATGCCGAGCGGGCGGCGGAGTTCCGAGCCGACGCCCGTCCCGATTGCGAGCGGGACGGCACCGAGCAGCGCGGCCATCGTGGTCATCATGATCGGTCGGAAACGGAGCAGGCAGGCGGCGAAGATCGCTTCGCGCGGGGACTGGCCCTGACGGCGCTGAGCCTCCAGCGCGAAGTCGATCATCATGATCGCGTTCTTCTTCACGATGCCGATCAGCAGGATGATGCCAATCAGCGCGATGACACTCAGGTCGTGACGACACCGCAGCAACGCCACGAGCGCACCAACGCCCGCCGACGGCAAGGTCGAGAGGATCGTGATCGGGTGGATGTAGCTTTCGTACAGCACGCCCAACACGATGTAGACCGTGACCAGCGCGGCGAGGATGAGCCACGGCGTGTTCTTCAACGAGGCTTGAAACGCGGCGGCCGTCCCTTGGAAGCTGCCGACGAGGCTGGGCGGGAGGTCCAGCTCGGTCTTCGCACGCGAGATCGCTTCGACCGCCTCGCCCAACGACACGCCCGGTGCCAAGTTGAACGAGACCGTCACGACGGGAAACTGTCCCTGATGGTTGATCGTGAGCGGAGCCGTCGTTTCCTCGACCCGCGCGAAGCTGCTCAGCGGGACCGTGCCGCCGCCGGGGGGACGAATGTGAACGGCACTCAGGTCGCGCAGGTCGTTCTTGAAATCGGGCTTCACTTCGAGAATCAATCGGTACTGGTTGAGTTGCGTGAACATGATCGAGACCTGTCGCTGCCCGAAGGCGTCGTAGAGTGCGTCGTCGATCATTTGCGGCGTGATGCCGAGTCGTGAGGCTGTGTCGCGGTCGATGACGACTCGCGCCTGCAGGCCGTCGTTCTGCTGGTCACTCGCCACGTCGCGCAGTTCAGGCAGCGATTGAAGCTTGCTCACGAACTTCGGTGCCCACTCGTTGAGTTCCTGCGCGTTCGGGTCTTCCAAGCTGTACTGGTACTGCGTGCGACTGACGCGCGTTTCGACCGTCAAATCTTGGACCGGTTGTAGGAACAGGGTAATCCCCGACACAGACTCCAGCCGCCGTTGCAGCCGTCGGATGATGTCGGTCGCGGGGACGTGATGCCGTTCTTCCAGTGGCTTGAGATTGATGAGGATGCGTCCGCTGTTGAGCGTCGTATTCGTGCCGTCGATCCCAATGAAGCTCGACAAACTGGCCACGTCCGGGTCGGTCAGAATCGCGCGGTTCAGCTCCAACTGGCGAGCGGCCATCGCGTCGAACGAGATGCTTTGCGGAGCCTCCGAGATGCCGAGAATCACACCGGTGTCCTGCACCGGGAAGAAGCCTTTGGGGACCAGAAAGTACAGTTGAACCGTTGCCGCCAGCGTCACGGCCGAGACGATCATGGTCAGCGTCTGATGTCGCAGCACGACCGTCAGCGTCTGGCCGTAGAACCAGATCACGGCGTCGAAGGCCGCCTCCGACGACCGGTACATCCAGCCATGTTCTTCCGGCCGCATGTGCCTCAGCAGCTTCGCGCACATCATCGGCGTGAGCGTCAGCGAGACGACGGCCGAGACGAGGATCGCCACGCTGAGTGTCACTGCGAACTCACGAAACAGCCGCCCGACGATGTCGCCCATGAACAGCAGCGGGATCAACACGGCGATCAACGAGACGCTCAGTGAGATGATCGTGAAGCCGATTTGCTCGGCCCCCTTAAGCGATGCGGCGAGCGGCGATTCCCCCTCTTCGATGTACCGCATGATGTTCTCGATCATCACGATCGCATCGTCCACGACGAAGCCGGTCGAGATCGTCAGGGCCATCAGCGTCAGGTTGTTCAGGCTGTAGCCGAGCAGGTACATCACCGCGAATGTACCGACCAGCGAGAGCGGCACCGCGACGCTGGGAATGATCGTCGCCGAGACGTTGCGCAAAAAGAGAAAGATCACCAGCACGACGAGTCCGACGGTCATCAGCAACTCGCGCTGTACATCCTCGACAGACGCGCGAATTGTGACGGTGCGGTCGGTCAGGATGGCGATCGAAATCGAGGCGGGAAGCGAGTCCTGCAATTGAGGCAGCAACGCCTTCACGCGGTCAACCACCTCAATGATGTTGGCTCCCGGCTGTCGCTGGATGTTGAGAATCACGGCGGGCGTCTCGTTCATCCACGCGGCCTGTCGCACGTTTTCTGCCCCGTCGATGACATCCGCCACATCCGAGAGTTGGATCGGCGCATCGTTGCGATAAGCGACGATCAATCGCCGATACTGCTCGCTGGTCAAAACCTGATCGTTGGCACCGATCGTGTAGGCTTGACGGATTCCGTCGAAGTTTCCCTTGGCCTGATTGACGTTGGCCTGAACCAACGCGGTGCGCAGGTCTTCCATGTTCAACCCGAGCGACGAGAGTGCAGTTGGATTGGCTTGAATGCGGATCGCCGGCTTCTGACCGCCGCTGATGCTGACCATGCCGACGCCCGACAACTGCGAGATCTTCTGCGCCAGCCTGGTATCGGCCAGATCTTCGACCTTCGGCAACGGCAGCGTGTCCGAGAACAGCGCGAGCGTCAAAATGGGTGCATCGGCGGGATTCGTCTTGGTGTAGATCGGAGGGTTCGGCAGGTCGCGCGGCAGAAAACTCGACCCGACATTGATGGCGGCTTGAACCTGCTGTGCGGCCACGTCGATATTCAACTCCAACGCGAACCGCAGCGTGATGACCGAACAGCCTTCTGAACTGGTCGAGGTCATCTGAGTCAGACCCGGTATCTGCCCGAACTGCCGTTCCAGCGGCGCGGTGACCGACGAAGCCATCACGTCGGGACCGGCTCCCGGATAAAACGTGACAACTTGGATGGTGGGGTAATCAACCTGTGGCAACGCCGAGACGGGCAACTGCCGGAAGGCAACGATGCCCGCGAGTAGGATCGCAACCATGAAGAGCACCGTCGCGACCGGTCGCAGCACGAAGGGCCGAGACAGATTCATCGCGTGCCCTTCTGGCTGGCATCACGTTTGTCTCCGGTTTCACGAGACGAGTCGGCTCCACTGGGAGCATTTCCTTGTTCGGACTTCATTTCGCGCAGTGAGACCTTTTCATTCTTTTTTAGCGGCAGCTTGTCGATACCCTCCGTGACGACGAGTTCACCAGCGGTTAGCCCCGATTCAATCGATGTCTCGCTCCCTTCTGTGGGGCCGATGACGACGTTCTTCCGCTCGACCGTTTCATCGGCCTTGACCACCCAGACGAAGGTCGAGGCGGGTCCCCGCTGAACGGCCGCCGAAGGCACCACGATCGCATCACGCTTGGTCTCGACCAACAACTTTGCGTTGACGAACTGGTTGGGAAACAGCAGGTGGTCGTCGTTTTTAAAGACCGCTTTTAGCCGCAAGGTTCCAGTTGTTGGGTCGACCTGATTGTCGATGGCCGCCAATTTCCCACTCGCCAGCTTCGTCTGGAAGTCGCGGTCGTAGGCATCGACCGCCAGGGCCTCGACGCCTCGCATCTGCTTCTGTACGCGCGCGATGTCGTCCTG
>JAYSQC010000448.1:0-24656 GCA_043721755.1 Schlesneria sp. | reverse complement strand
CTGACACTAACCCGAAGCGTAAGCGAGGATGCAAAGCACGTCCTCGCTTACGCTTCGGGTTAGTGTGAAATGTGCCATCCTCACCCGCGAGCGGTATAGCTCGATGATGTCGGGGTCTGGTAGCGGTTCCTTGCCTGTGTAAACATAGCGGTCGATCACCTTCTTGAGCTTGTCGGCATCGAGTTGTTCTTCTTTGCAGAGCCGGTCAAAGGCGGCCACGCGCTCGACTTCCCAGAAGGTCTCGAAGGTTTCGGGGATCTCGGCGGCATCGCCCACCTGGGGCAGGTTCTGCTCGATGAATTTCTCGATCAGCTCCTTCTTGCTGCGCAGCTCAATGTCTCCCGCCACGGAGTCAAGGATGAGTTTCCGAATCTGGGGAGCATCGGCCGCATCCGCGCCGTAGAGCTTGGCGAGCAGCGGCACGATGTCGCCGCCAGAAATGAAAACCCCCTTGTTCTGCGGGAGAATCCTACAAAACAAGGGGGTTTCAAGACTCAATTAGTACCCCCAGCGGGGGTAGAACTCCGCTCGGAAACCGCTCGGAGAACCGCAGATTTCCCACAGTACGACGCGCATTCCGACGCGCGCCGTGGCGATGATCCCGACTTGGACCGCCTCGCCGAACTCTGGCCGATGCTGGTTGCCGATGACCGATCGGCGTTGCTGGCTCATGCGGAGCATCTCGCCGCGTTGCGGGGTGGTGCGACGTTGGATCGTGTTGCCTGCGAAATCTCTTCCCGCTGATGAGCGGCATCGGCTGCGATGCTGGCCCGCTGGTCGGGCCGATGTTTCTCTCCTGCGGGTTGAAGGAATGCCCAGATGCTCAAGCCGGACCAGACGCCGAAGGCCACGACGTTGGTGAAGACGTATTTCAAGGTGGTGTTCAGCAAGACCCTCAAGACCAGACAGACCGTTCGCGCGTACCAGAACGCGATTGACTCACTGGAAGCGTTCGTCAGTCGGCCGGTTCACTTGGGGATGGTGACGGCAGACCTGCTCAAGCAGTGGTTGAGTCATCTGATTGAAGAGGTCGATGGGGATGTCTCGGGAAAGACCGCGTACCAGTACCGCCGACGGCTCATCAGCATCGTGCAGGCGGCGTTTCCAGAAATTGAGCTTGTGAAGAGCGAGCCACCCGTACCGGGATCGTTGTTGAGCTACTTTGAAGCGTACTACCGTGTCGAGCGGATGGTCGGAACGAAGCCCGCATCCATTGAGTTGATGCGGGGGACGATTCGGAAGTTCGATCGGTATCTCGGACGACCCGCGACGCTGGCGGATTTGAATCAGCGCGTCGTGGGTGAGTTCTTCAACTCGATGCTGGTGGTCGAGAAGCTGTCTCGTGCGACGGTGAACCAAAAGCGGGGAGACCTGTTTGCGCTCTGGCGGTTTGCTCATCGCAAGCAGGAGGTTTTGGAACTGCCCGACATCCCGAAGTTGCGTGAGTACCGGCGACTGCCCAATGCTTGGACGACGGACGAGTTGTCGCGGATCCTTCGGACGGCTCGTGCGGGAGCAGGGTCGAAGACGGGTTTCGTCGGTCACTTCCCGGCCGGAGATTGGTGGCTGGCGTTCTTGCTGGTCTGTTACGACACGGCGGGGCGAGTGAGTGCCGTCCGTTCCGTGAGGTTTGCCGATGTCGATTTCGACCACGGTCAAATCACCTTCCAAGCTGAGACTCAAAAGCAAAAAGTCGAGCAACGGTTTCGACTTCACGAGCAGACGATCGAGGCACTCCAACGGCTGAGACTCCCCTTTCGCCAGTCGCTGTTTGAATGGCCTTACCGGCCGGAGTATTTGTTCGTTTGTCTCCGCCGCATTCTGAAGTCGGCGGAACTGCCCACGGATCGAAAGCGGTTCTTCCATTGCATTCGGAGAACGTCGGCGACACTGATCGCAGCGGCGTCGGGAATTGAAGCGGCGGCACGGCATCTCGGGCACTCCACCAGCGACATCACCAAACGCTACATTGACCCGAAGTTCACGTCCGAACGCGATGCCACCAGCAGTTTGCCGCGCCCGATGTTGGGCGGTGCCGGTGATTAAACGAAGGATCGAACCATGCCGAGAACTTCGAGAGTTGTAGGCTTGCGGTGTCCGGTGTCCGCTTGCCACGGGATGCTGAGAGTCTTGCACGTCGCCCATGCGTTGAACGGAGCGTACACCCGTCGCAGCCGTGTCTGTCGCCTCTGTGGGACGCGACAGACGACGGTCGAACGCTGCGTTGGACCGATGCGAGTGAGCGTCCAACCAGCCTCATGCCCGATCGGTTGAACTCGGCGGGGTGATCGCGACGGGTGCCCCCCGAAGCAGGCACGCTAATCCGCTGACGGACTCCGCGCCGCCGGTGAGCGGTGCCGGTGAGTCTCGACCACGCCAACACCTCACTGCCGGGGGGGCCGGTTGTTAGGTTCTTCCCGGCCACCCACCCCACCCATCGCCGTTTGTGAACCGCGCCAAATCCGTTCCGACATCGAAAAAACGTCGCTTCCTTCCTTCCGGTTTTGAGGCCACCGGAGCGACCTGTGTAGCGCCGCTCGACGGCAAAACCGGAAGTCGCCTGTTTTCAGACCCGGAAGTCTTGGTATCTGGCGAGCTTGACCAGGGCGAGCCTCGTGAAGCGAAGCACTGACGGTGCCTGACCGGCCGCTGTGATGAAGTCGTCGAGTGACCACGAACCGCTCGAATGACTTTCCCGAGCGGGGCGGTCTGGCGGCTTACAGTCGATCCGAGAGTTGCCGCAGGGCTTCGACCGTCTGAGGAAGCTCCTGCCGTTCCAAGAGGTCGAGATACTCGGCCACGGTGAACGGGGGATTCTTGAGGCTCCGCCGGTGGGTTTGAGCCGCTTCACAAACGCTGTCGGGATCAAGGTCCAACAGGGCGAGGATGAAGTCGTCGGGATGCTGGCTTTCGATGCCGTAGTTCGCCAACGTGGCGGCGGGAAAGTCCCTCAGATTCTTGGTCACGATGACATCCGCTTCGCCATGAATGGCGGCGGCCAGAACGTGGCGGTCATTCGGATCGGGCAGAGAGAGCGAGGGAATCAATTCCTCGAAACCCGTCACCAACGCATCGGGAACATGGGCGTTCATCAAGTCGCGGGTACGGGCGAGCTTCACGGGCGACAGGTCTGGACGAGCCGCCAGCAGGTTCCGCATCCATTCGTCGTGAATGACGGCGGACCAACGGGCGCGAAACAAGTCCGTCCCCGCCAGATACAGCAACAGGCTGCGCAGCGGAGCGGGATAGAGAACGCAGGCGTCGAACAAGGCGGTGAAGCTGCTCACGATCAGTAGCCCAAACCGAGTTCCTGATCCAACGCCGTGAGTTCTTCCAACGCCTTGAGTCGAGCGGCGCGATTCACCTGTTTGTACTTCATCAAGTCGTCGAAGCGGACGCGGCGGTGAGTCCCCACCTTGTGAGCCGGGATCGCCCCGTCCTCAATGAGTTGGACCAAGTGCGGGCGTGAGACATTCAGCAAGTCGGCCGCTTGCTGCGTCGTCAGTTCCGCGTGAATCGGGGTCATCGTCACCGCGTTCCCCCGAGCCATCTCGGCCAGAATGCTGGCCAGCATCCGCACTGCCGACATCGGGACCGTGATCGCTTCCTCGTCCGATTCAATGTGCAGCCGAACACTGTTCCGCCGCGTCGTGATCGCCCGAGCCAACTGCGTCACCGATGCCGCCGCCAACTTCACTTCGCTCGACGTGGGAGCGACCGGTTCCGTCCGTTCCAAGAGTGTGGCCATGACGATTTCCCGTGGCGGACGCGGTGGGGGGACGTGGAGTGACAAGAATTCGTTGAGGTGGGCAAGTCTACGTCGTTCATCGACGCAGAGGCAATACTCGAAACAAACGAAACCGGCCAACCCCAAGAACAGTCCGAATCCGTTCACAACCCCGCCAACCTTCCGAATGATTCGCCTGTTGAGAAACCGCATACGCCCGGTGTGTCGGTCACGGCGGGCCGTGGGTGGGGCTTCCCCGGTCCATTGAGTTGCCGTGCGCCATCAGTAGCATCTCACCAGACGGGTTCCGCTTCGCGCCTGCAGCGCGTGGCGGATGCAATACTGCTCGGCGCGTGGAGGCGGGTTCCTACTTCCCCGCCCCGCGCCGAGCGGCCCGTTCTTCACGAAGTAGGAGACTCATGTCATGGCGACGAGGGCGAAGGGCCGAAGCATATTCGTATCGTGGGAGTGGGATGCGTGGACTGATTCGGAATGCCCGCAGTCGTTCGTGTCGCTACTGAGATGGTGTTCCGCGTGCAACCTCTACAAGCCTTGCGGTGCGTCCGTTGGAACGACTGCTGATATTCAGGAATACGCTCCAGACAGCGATGAGGCAAAGCGGTTCCTCAGTGAGTTCATCGGACATGTTGTTCGACTCGGCCAACCGAATGAGGCACACGCCTTCCTCGCATCAGTGGGCAAGGAGGAACGGTTCGCGTCGTTTCGGTCACGGGCGAAGGAACTCTGCAAGACGTGGGCGGTGGAATGTCGTGAAGTTCCTCGCACATGCTTGGACGAAGGGGCGGTCTATTGGCCCGCAAATCCGTGGCATTCAGAAGCGGAAGTGTTGGCGTCTCTGCTGTCGCGATTTGAGGCGCTGGAACGAATCACCGAACGTGGGCAATTGCAGCATCGGTGCTACTGCCTGATCGAAGCCATGCGAATCACCGAAGGATGGCTGAACGAACAACACATCTTCGACGGACCTCAATGTTCCAAATCGGAGGCAGAATGGAGAATGTGTTTTGATGAGTTCCGTCGGCAAGGATGGTCCAGCGAGATCGGTCCCAACACGGTCGTCGAGACCTTTGTCCGAGAGTATCTGAACGAGATTCGCAACTCGTACCGTGGCCTCTTGCGATGGTTCCAATCACGGCTTTCACACAATCACCCGTTCGCCATGACCAACGAAGTGAAGTCGGCCGAACCAATAACTACATCACCCACCGCGCCGAACGATGATGCGGCATCGGTCGTTGGCTTAGCGTCTCCTCAGAACAAGTCGCAGTCAGCGACCGAACTGACTAGTTCAAGTCGGCGGGGATTGCGTGAACCATCGAAGCTGGCTTTTGCGGCCTATCAAATTCACAAGTTGCTCGACAAGAAACAGGATGAAGTCGCACGTCTATTGAGGGAAAAATTCCCGGGTTGCGTAGCAAAACAGGGACAAGTATCACGCATGTGCAAAGCTGTCGGTGGGTGGATAGCGGCCGGAGGTCTTTTGCCGTCTGAACACACCGCGCAGACACCCGCCCGCAGTGTCGATCCTAGTGTCCTCGAAATGGGACGACGCTCTGATGGTCTAACGTTTCGCCAACGTGAGCGAAAAAGTGATGACGAGTGACAGCCGCCCGAATCGGCCAAATCATGCGCGCCGCAAGTGTCGTCAGGAGATGACCATGCGCGTGGTATGCGCGGCGGTGCGTGGATATGCGCCGGGAGTGAGGGGAGACGACGCGGCCCGCTGTGGCAGCCTCACCCCGACCACTCATCCGAGGATGTCGCATGTCCGAGTATCTCACAGCCGACGAGCTAGCACTCGTACTACGGCTCTCACCTGACACTGTGCGAGACCTCGCACGGCGAGGCAAAATCCCGTCGATCCGGATATCGCGCAAGATCATCAGGTATGACCGCAGCGCGGTGGACGAAGCACTGAGGGCGACTGTCGATGATGTGAGTCCTACTGGCAGCGAGGTGCCCCATGAGTGAGGCACTCCGCACGGCCACAGCGGCCGAGAAATCGCAAGTCGCACGTGCCATCGTCGCGGCGGTCGTCGAGCAGGGCGTGGCCCGCATCGACGATGCGCATCGCCGGTACCAGCTGCCCGATGGAGTCGAGCCACGGGTGTGGGGTGGGCAGACCATCCGACACATCCGGATCGGCATCCTCATGGTCGTCGGCAGCATCAACACCGCGCGCGACGCGGCAAATGGTCGCGCAGTCCGCTGGCTCGCCGCGCCAGACATGGGTCGTGCGCGGCAGTACCTCGCCAGTCTCGGCCCGCCAGATAGTCCGCCGCCGGCCGAGCGTCAGATGACTCTGCCCGGTCTGGACGATGAGTCTGAGATCGGCGGTGGCATATGACCGACTACATCATCGGGGGACTCGCCCCCGGCCAGCGTAATGCTGACGTGCGAGTTCTTGACTTGGAGCCGATCTTGGTGGATGAACCGACGGGGGCAAAGTTGCTCAGTTGTTCTGCGCGGACGCTGTTCACGCTCGAAAAGGACGGAAAGATTCCTTCGGTTCGCATCGGGGCAAGGAAGCTCTTCAGTGTTGCCGCGCTGAGAGAGTTCGTTCGCAACGCCGAGTCTTCGACAGTGGTGAGCGAGGTGGCGGATGCCTGATGACACCTATCCGCGCCGGGGCGAGCGGTACTTCGCCAATCGGTATCTGATCCACGCACTTCGTTCCGGTGTGGCTCTCGACCTTGGTCCGCAAGCGGCGTTGCTGCTCACGACGGTCGTCATGACCGAAGACCGAGTTCGCTACACGAAGGGCGTGAAGTTTTGGAACGATCAACTTCAGGCGTATCTCGGTTGTCGTGAGGATCGGCTCATCGAGGTTCGCAAGAAGTTGGTGGCAGCGGGTTGGCTGCACTACCGCAAGGGCGGGAACCGACAACCGGGCGTCTACTGGGTTCTCATTCCCAATGGGGAGCCGCTCAATGAAGCCGTTCTCGGTGACAATTCGGATGCGGAGCCAATCAGGGACGACAAGTTCAACTACGGAAATGCGCAGTCACCATTGTTGTCGTCAGAAGTTCAACTACGGAATTCCGTAGGCGAAGGCGCAGTTGAACCCGTAGTTGAAGGCGCAGTCGAACCCGTAGCCATTCTTCCTGTTCCTACTCCTGTTCCTACTCCTGTTCCTAATACCGGTGGAAAGCCGGGAATTGGACTTGGAAACGAGAAGACGAAGCAGACCAACGGCCGTGCTGCGAAGTCGTCATCACGGTTGGCTGCTGTGACGGTCGAGATGCTGAGATCGAACAACGCACTGATGGTGTGGTTCGAGGGGCAGGCGGTGATCGAGCAAACCGAGGAGAACCGCGTTTGGTGCCTTGCCGCTGCGGAGCGGGCGATTGATCCCGTGGTGAAGGCTCACAACCCGGCGAGCTTGTTTGTGTCTCTGGCCAAAGAGTTGGCGAATGGTGATCGGTCCAAGCTGTCGGACGATCAGTACGACCGAGCCAAGGTGAGGCTGCGGACTTGGCGGGTGGCTCAGAGTGTGACGAGTCGGAACAGCACGAAGTCGAACGGCCAACCCAAATCAATTCTGGAGGCACTCCACCCATGACAACCCCAACTCGCACAGCAGCCCGGCTACGTCACACGAACGGCGTGTCTCACATCGCGATCAACGAACTGACGATCCCGCCGCAGAACTTGCAAACAGAGCGGTGCGTCCTCGGCGGTGAATTGCTCGACTCCGGGCAGATCGACGCCGTGAGGGCGATCCTCAAGCCCGAGGACTTCTACAGCGACATTCACACGACGGTGCAACGTGTTCTCAACGAGATGCGAGACCACAACGCGCCGGTCGATGTCGAGACGGTGGCCAACGCATTGGAGTCGCGCGGCGAACTGGCCGACATCGGTGGACCGCCGTATCTGATGGAACTGCTCAACGCAGTGCCTCACACGGCACACACAGAGACGTATGCGAAGCAGGTGAAAGAACTCGCTCGACGACGTGCGGCCGTCAACCTCGGTCGCGACCTGATGGCCAACGCGCACGACAAGACGCAAGCGGCCGACGATGTGTTGAACGCGGCCGAGACGCAACTTCACGGACTCATCGAGGGTGGCATCGTCGGCGGGCCGAAGTCGATCGGCGACATCCTGCTCACCGTGTTGGCCAATCCCGAACAGGCGGACGAGGGGATCCCAACCGGCTTCCATGAGATCGACCATCTGACCGGCGGCTTGCGTCCCGGTGCCGTGGTCGTGATTGCGGCTCGCCCTTCGATGGGGAAGACCTCCCTGGCTTGCGGCGTGTTGTTGAATGTCGCGCGGAACGGCTCCGGCGTGCTGATGGCGACGTATGAGCAACCGGCCAAAGAGATCGCTCAGCGTCTGCTCAGCAGTCGAGCCGGGACGCCGTGGGACTCGCTCCGCTCCTGCCCGAACATGCTGCGCGACGTGTCCAACGAAGTGGGCGGCTGGCCGATTCAAATCGACGACTCCGGCCACGACATCGGCAAGCTGGTGGCGACGATTCGGCTGGCCGCTCGCAAGGGGACGCACGTCGTGATCGTGGACTACCTGCAACTCGTCCCGCCCGAGGATCCCCGCGTGATCCGCGAACAACAGGTCGCGTCGTCGAGTCGCAAGCTCAAGCAAGTGGCGATGGACTGCCACGTCTGTGTGATCGTGCTGTCGCAACTCAACCGCCAAGTCGAGAACCGCCCCGATGCCCGCCCGCGACTCAGCGACCTGCGCGAATCGGGCGCGATCGAACAAGACGCCGATCAAACGTGGTTGCTCTGGCGGCCGAACAAGGGATCGACCGACCAATCCGACACCGTGGCCAGCATCGACATCGCCAAAAACCGCAACGGCCCGACCGGCCTCATCCAACTCGACTGGCACGGCCCGACCAGCACGTTTAACAACCAAGTCTCTCCCGCCGTTTCATGGTGATGAGAACCGGCATGGATTCCCTTCGTCTGCTCCCTGATTCGAGTCGAAGTAACGGAGTGTCCCAAATTTGTCCCGTATCAAAGGGGACGACGGGCGTGTAGCGACAAGCCCCCGGACAAATAGAAGCCCCGAGACCAATAGACCGACGCCGTGGCGTGGAGTCTCCCGCGTTATAGATCATCGACGCGGCACGTTTATCGAACCTCGCCCCGCACTCGATAGAGACCAAGCCAGACGCCTTAAAACGAACCTTCCTTCCCGTGCGAAGATTTGCGAAGCAGTGCGGCTGACGCAGTGCTTCAACCGATGTTACAGTTCACTCCAACTTTGCTCCGTCCCCCGTGGTCGAGTCCGTCGTGAGAAGCGGATGAGATCACGGGGGCGGGGCTTCTCACCAAAGGATCACGATCATGGCCAGCGTCTCTACGGACTCAAACGGCAACCGCCGCATCCTCTTCACCAACCGCGACGGACAGCGCAAAACCGTCTACGTCGGCGCGATGCCGAAGAAACAGGCCGAGACGGTCTGCACCAAGATCGAAGCTCTCAACGCAGCGAAAGTTGCTGGAGTGGCTCCTGCCGATGAGGTCTCACGCTGGACGGCGGGCATCGGTGACGACCTGCATGAGAAGCTGTTGTCGGTTGGCTTGGTTGAGCCACGCGGCAACGTCAGCGGGGTGAGGATCGGCGAGTTCGTGGAGTCGTTCATCGCCGCTCGCCTCGACGTGAAACCCGGCACGGTCATGAACTACAGGGCCTGCCAAACCAAGTTGCTGGCCTACTTCGACGCGAACACGTTTCTGGCTAGCGTCACGCCGCTCGACGCGGATCGGTTTCGATCGTGGCTGAAGGGGGACAAGCAAACCAAAGGCGGCATGGGGCTGAACGAGAACTCCGTTCGTTCCATCGTGAAAAACGCCAAACTGATCTTCGGAGCGGCAGTGAAAGGGCGGCTGCTGATCGAGAACCCGTTCCACGGCCACAAGACCGCCGTCTCCGCAAACAAAGAACGGCAGGAGTTCATCAGTCGAGAAACCTTCGAGCGGGTTCTGCAAGCGTGCCCGTCCTCGAAGTGGCGCGCCATCGCGTCACTCTGCCGCTTTGGTGGCCTGCGGTGTCCGTCCGAAGTGCTGTCGCTGCGCTGGGACGACGTGGATTTTGAACGCGGCCGGATGCGAGTCCGCTCCTCCAAGACGGAAGCCCATGACGGCGGCGGCATCCGAGACGTGCCGCTCTTTCCTGAAGTCCGCCGGGCGTTGGAAGAACTCTTCCTTGAACCCGATGGCGGGGAGCTTGTCATTCCGATGGCGAACCGGGATCGCACTACAAATTTGAGAACCACCTTCGAGAAGATCATCCGGCGCGCGAAGGTCGAGCCGTGGGGGAAGCTCTTCCAGAATCTGCGATCATCCCGTGAGACGGAACTGGCCCAAGAGCATCCGATCCATCTCGTTGTCGCGTGGCTCGGCAACAGTCTGAAGGTAGCCCAGAAGCATTACCTCCAAGTTCGCGACGAAGATTTTGAATTGGCATCCCAACCGACGCGCATTCCGACGCAGTACACGTCCGCAGACCCCGGAAACACCTCGCAAGCCGTGATGCCCATCAACGACAAAACCCCTGTTTTGCAGGGGTTTGCGGGCACACGCGGAATGGTGCGAAATCAAAAGGTACCCCCAGCGGGATTCGAACCCGCGTATCAGGACTGAGAATCCTGTATCCTGGGCCTCTAGATGATGGGGGCGTCGGGCGGGCGGTACTTAACGTGATTGCGCGGCACATGTCAAGGAACGGACTCGAGGTGTCGGACCAAGATAGAAATGTCACGGGGTTGGCCCACTTAGAAATGTCACATTCTCGTTCGGGAGGGCGATTTTTCTCAGAGGAAGCGACGACGCCAGGGAATGGGTGGCAGCCGGCTGGTGGGGAGCCTTGGTTGTTGCGGGGACAGTGGGCTTCGGCTTGGCCTTGGAGGGGCGGGGCGGGTGCAGACCTCGGTCCATGACAGCGGACGGCCTTTCCAGATCAGCCGCAGCGTGCCATCCCGCAACTCGCTCACCAGGATCTTCTGGCGGGCCAGTGCCAGCTTCTGAGGGGTGACGCCCCACTGAAAAATCCGGTTGCACCACGACACCGTCCAGTCGTTCTGCACCACCCGCGGCTCTTGGTAACACAGCACCTGAGCCAGCGTCACGCTGCGAGGAACCGGCCGATGGAGATTGCTCGGCGATCGCGCGGTGACGTGGAACCGCGCGTTCAACTCGTCCAGAAACTCTTCCTCCAAGTACGTGTTCGCCGACTCCAGGGTGTTGATCTGCCGCAGACGCAGCGCCTTCACGAACCGGTCCTGAAACCCGCCGGCTCTAATGGACACCGTGGCGACGCTCCACGCGGCCCTTCGCCTGGGGACTGTGCGCCAGGATCAACTCGACGCCCAGCTCGCGCATCGCGCGGCCGAACTGCGTGAGCGGCGCGGTGTCCTGTAACGCTTCTTCCACCGTGGAATCGCGCGTGGTTTCGTCAATGCTGTCACGGTCCACGGACAACGCACGAGGCAGGCCGTAGTGGCCGACGTACTCGCCAAACACGGTCCTCGCCGCCGCCGTCGTCTCGCTCTCGAAGAACTTGGCGTGAGTCCAGTTCGTCGCGTCGTCGATCAGCACCATCATCGACGCCCGGCCGCGACGACCCTCGAACCAATCGACAAGGCCACGGTCCCGATCTACTACCGCCAAGTTGAGCCTTATCGAAGCCGAACGCCCGAAGGTCGATTCCGAGTTCGAGGACATCACCGAAGGAGAAGAAGAGAACCGCAAGCAGAAGCTCAAGACCAAGTGGGCCGCACGGGAAGCACTCGTCGGCAGCGAGAAACGGATTCGCCTGATCGCGGAAGATGGACGTGTCCGACAAAAGTAGCAGGCACACTCCGTGTGCCGTCTGCGAGACCGTGATTCGCCGAGGAATTCGGTGAACGGCACAGGGAATGTGCCTACGACTTTGACTTTTGTCGGACACCGTCAAGATTGGGTTCAACACTTCGAGCGGCTGATGAGAACTTACCGTCATCAGCCGGAACGCGCTCGCGTCCGGTTTGAACCGGGGCTAGCGCCGCGCGGCTCATGCGGGGAACTTCACTTCTGCCGCGCGACTTAGGAACAGGCACGCAATAACTTCCCGTGAGCGGCTGGGCGCTAGCCGCCGGTGATTTGGAACTACCGGCAGCTAGCGCCTTGCCGCTCACAGAAGCACTGCGTCAAACCGGGAAGTTATTGCGTGCCAGTTCCTTAGCTTTGTTAGCCGGACTTCCCGGCGCGTTCGCGTTTACGAACAGAAGTCCGGCTTTAAGAAAAGCCGGACTTCAAGGCGAAACTGGACTTTTTGACGGCCACTCACGGGGTGAAGTCACTCGACGCATCGACCGACAGGCAGAACCGCGCGATCAGTTCGGCCGCTTGATCGAGATCGTTCAGTGAGACCACTTCCACGGGGCTGTGCATGTACCGATTCGGGATGCAGACGAGACCCGTCGCCACGCCGCCGCGCGTGAGTTGAAGCTGTGCCGCGTCGTTACTGGCCGCCGTGGCGAGGCCGTTGATTTGGATGGGGATCTCCGCTGAGGCCGCTCGTTCGACAAGTCGCTCGAAGACGGCCGGGTTCACATTGGGACCGCGATACAAGACCGGACCTTGGCCCACTTTGATCCGTCCGTACTGATTCTCATCAATCGTCGGGCAGTCGGTCGCGTGTGTGACATCAACGACGATCCCGAGTTGCGGGTCGATCTGAAACGCGCTGGTCTGCACGCCGCGCAGTCCGATTTCTTCTTGAACGGTCGAGACCGCGAAGACCGCCGCTTTCGGGTTGCCCCGCGCGACTCGTTCGGCCGCCGTCATGACGGTCCATGCGCCGACCTTGTTGTCCATCCCCGGTGCCGATGCGAAACCGTTCCGCAACTCGCGAAAGCCGAGCGTCACTGTGATCGGGTCGCCGATGGCCACCAACTCGCGCGCTTCGCTGCCATCCTTCGCGGCGATATCGACCCACAGGTTCTTGATCTCGGGGACGACCTTCCGGTCTTCGGGCGATTGCAGATGGATCGGCTTCCGCGCGATGACTCCCGCCACAGGACCGGCCTTCGTCCAGACTTGCACGTTCTGTCCGATGAGGACCTGCGGATCCCAGCCACCAATGGCGTGGACCCACAAGTAGCCCTTGTCGTCGATGTGTTTGACGAGCAGCCCGATCTGATCGCAATGCCCGGCGAGCATGATGCGCGGGAAGCCACTCGGGTTGACCGCCGCCACCACGTTGCCATGCCAGTCGGTCTTCACATCCTCAGTGAAGCCCTTCGCAAATCGACGCACGACATCCTGCACGGGCCGTTCGTAACCGGATGGACTCGGTGCGTGCAGCAAGTCTTTGAGGAACTGAAGTGCGTCGTCTTGCATGGAGCGTGTTTTCGCAGAGTGGGTGGATCGCGGCTGTTTTACCCAGACTACCTCGCCGGGGCGTGATTATTCTGGAGATTGACCAATCCCCCAACAAACTGGCTCGTTCACGAAAATTTGTTTTGACGGTTAAGACTGGCGACCGGTATTTTGTCACGGCGTCGAGGGGATCGAGACTGCCAAACCCAACGGTTCGCGGGCAACAGTAGTGATCTTCGCGACGAACGGCGGCGAGTGTAACAGGGACGTTCAGAGCGGTGCAGGGAAGCCGATTTGTTAGGGACAGTTCATCTCAAGAGGTTTTTCTTCGATCTCTCTGTCTCACGACCACTCACTGTCGATGGTCCATTTGTCATGCGTTTCCCGTTCGGCTTCGATCTCGAACCGAACTGTTTCCAGCCCCGTTGCCACACGAGACGGCTTAGCCATCTCATGCGAGGTCTTCGACTCTCAAGGAGGATACTCATGAGTGCCACGTTGCTCGCCCCCAGTTCCGATATCTTGGTGGAACAGGTCGAACAGGCGATCCAGCTTAGGACAGGCGGTCGCGTTCGAGGTCTGCGGATTCATTACGTGGATGGCTGCGTCATCATCTCGGGCCGCACCTCGACCTACTACAACAAGCAACTCGTCACGCACGCGGCGATGGAAGTCGCCGATGATGCGTTCGTGATGAATGAGGTCGAAGTCTGCTGAGGCGACGAGCAGGGCAGATCGAAATCGGACTCGTTTCACTGCGGTGGGTAGCCTGTTGAACGAGCAACACGCCGGTCGCCCTACTGCGAATCAGCCGCCGATGGCGACTCACCCGCTGGCTGTGCTTCGCGCTTCGGCGTGAAGCGCGGCTCTTCCCCCTTGAGCAACCTTCGCAGGTTGGCTCGATGCTGAATCACGATCAGCAGCGGGACCGCGATCGCGAACAGCCCTTGGCTCCACGAGTTCGCTGCGAATGGGGACGGCTTCAGCGTCACCAATTGATAGGCACTGAAGGCGGCGGCGGCGAGCATCGAACTGAGCGACACAATGCGCCACACCACGGCGCTGATGATGAACATCATCAGCGCCGCCAACATCCCGAACGGACTGAGCATCGAAACCACGCCGAGCGATGTCGCCACACCCTTGCCGCCTCGAAAACCGAGCCAGCAGGAAAACATGTGACCGACGATGGTCGAGACGCCCGCCAGGACGATCAGATGCGGCAGCGCGGGATCGGCCGCGTCGAACAGGAGCTTGGGCAGCAGCCACACGGGGAGCAGCCCCTTCAGCGCGTCCAACCCCAGACAGATGAAGCCCCATTTCTGGCCGAGGACTCGCCCGGCATTGGTCGCTCCAATGTTGCCGCTGCCATGCTGACGCAGGTCGATTCCTTTCACGGCACGACCGATCAACAGTCCAAACGGAATCGAACCGGCAAGGTAGCTGGCCAACACCAGCAGCAAGGGCAGCATCGACATGACTCGTTATTCCTCACGCGGTCGAAATTGACGCAGCGTCGTTGTAACCGCGTGGGCCACGCCCCGCGCATGGAGTGGCGTGAAAAGTGGTTTTGCCGCACGACGCGCGGGGCGTGGCCCACGCGGTTAAACGAGTCAATTCAAGCCGTGCGAGGTCTATTTCCAGCGAAGCACTCACAGCTCCGAACTCGTCAGCGAGGGCGAGGTCGCCATGTGGATTCGCGGAAAACGTCGCGTTCGTAGACTCTGATGATTTCGATGGCCGCCTCACGATCAGCGGGGGGCAGCGCGTCGATGATGCGGAAGATGGCCGCAGCCGTATCCACGGCAGTCATCGCCGTTCTGTGGGAAACGTCGCCAGCCAAGTCATAATCGGCTCGGTTCCGTTGGCCTCGAAGCTGGTTCAGATCGGAACCAGCCATGCCCAGCGAAGGGTTGCCGCAGCTTTGCAAACGCCGCCAAAGATAGGCATGTGCAATCTCCCCCGCGCGGAGGCTCAAAACCCAGTGATTGAAGCAGGTCGCGTCCGCGATGGAATGCCGCGTAGTAGGCGCGACTCACCGCGCACCGCCATTCCGATTCCGTTGTGCCGAGACTCAGCTTCTCGGCCAGGCGCAGCAAATCTGTGTCGAGAATCAGGGACGCCAATCCGTGTTCAGTCGAAACGCGGAGGCCAGATGCGGCGGGCGGCAGTCATACAGCCGACGATGCCAACCGGACGAGACTTGAAACAACTCATGAGCATCCTCCAACGAGTTTCGCACGATGATGGCCAGACAAACCTCACCGGCAATTTCCGGGTCTTCCTCCGTCGCGACTTCCAGCCGCGCGTCGGGAAACACCAGCCGAGTCATTCCCAACACCTTGGAAAGATAGGCCGCGACCCCCAGCTTGCCCGCAAGCTGGCTGACATCATCCGACAATTCGATTTCCGAGTGGACAAGTGACGTGACCATGACAAACTCCTTGATCGCGGCAAGTGACATATCACACATCGCCGGTCACAGGTAGTCGAACTTCGCCACGTGATATTGAGGCATCAGAAACTCAGCCCGTCACAATACTGACCAAACACGGCTATCCAGCACCAATTCAGCCCATCCGGTGTGTCTCGGCTGCATGGTATGCCGCCATCTCACGCATGAATTGCAGTAGGTCCGGTGCCCGATCGGAGTCTTGTCGAATACTCATAGCGGCCTCATTCGCCCACTCGGCTTTCTTGGATTTGCTCGGACCTTCACTCATCATGGCAGGTGCCCAGTATTCCAGTTCGCCGACTGGTACGAGGAATAGGCCAAAGGTCTTACAACGGGCAATCACGTACTGGAGGCTGGAGCGAATCGTAGGCTGATCGTTAAAAGCATCGACACCCCCATTTTTCAGCCGACGCATTCGGTCAATTTTTTGGGCGAGTCTGCCAAGCTCGCTTTTGACTTTTGAATCGTCATCGTTCTTCCAATCGATTTCAGTGGCCACCAACTGCTGAAGACTCTGTTTCAATTCTTGCTCAGAGAAGGACGGCGGCAGCTTCTTCATTTCCACGGAGATCTCTCCGCATTTTTCTAATAGTTCCTCCGACAGCCGTGGGTCACCAGTGACATCGAGAATGCGTTTCATTTTGTCGCGGTCCATGATGAGATCGAGGTCAGCGATGATCGCCGTTGGGATACGCAGAGTACGGTAGAAATTGGCGATGTCAGCAATCCCCCCGGTGCCGCCAACCGGAATGAAAAGGATGTCCCGGCGAGTCTGGTCTTTCATCGTGACGTCGGCTTGTGGCTTCGCTCTCAAACCTTCCCATGCTGACTGATAAACCGCTCTGTCGCCCTCTGACTCCACGATGGTGACGGCGTCGGCAAAGATGCCATCGAGGATTGTCTCTGCACGCACAATCGGTCGCTTCATGCACTCTTTTAGAGCTTCGTACCCGATCATGTGCCCTTTGAATTCGCCGCCGATCTTTGTCAGCCGAAGAATTTGCACCCTTTCTGTAGCTTCGATGACACCACGCAATACGTGGCTGCTATGCGTGCTGGCGAAAGTAGCGTGATCAGATGATGTGCCGTGTCGTCCAATGAAACGGCCCATCGCATATGCCTGTGGTGGGTGAAGGCATAATTCGGGTTCGTCGAGGATGCAGATGGGACGACGACCCAGCAGCATGGCGATGCAAATGCCGACATACGAACGCATCCCGTCACCCTCGGATTCAATCTGCCGGAATTTTTTCATCTCCTCCGGCTCAAGACGATCCTCGGCGGGCGGCACTGAGGGTGATTGGTTCACTCTCAGACACAAAATGCCGCCTCTTGTGGTATCGAGCCACACCGCCTTCCCGAAAACACGCTGTGTTTCGTCCGTCAAATGTAGCTTGGCGGACTTGTTCAAGTAGAGAGCCTGTAAATCGTTGTTCGGTGGATTTGTGTCCCGATCGAACTGGTTGCATTGGTTCGCCATTACGAGGCGATTTTCTAAGAACAGTGCGGTGGTCAAACAGTGTCCGACCAAATCAAGGAATGGCGAACTCTCCACTCGGCGACTGCCACCGCAGCTAGAAGGCAAATTGTTGAAATGTCCGGGCACTTGGGGGGCATGCATGTTGTGCCCACGAAATGCACCGCCACCCAGATGTGGCGATGTCTGCTGAATGAACTCGTTTCCACTCGCGTCACGGTGTTTCCGCAGAAATCCCTTAGCTACAAGACTTTCAAGCAGAATGTCGGGGCTCGACGGTTTTGCAAGTTGATAGTCCGAACAGACCACCAAGTCTCTCGCTTGCCCCGTCAACACTGCCTGAATGTCTTTCAGCAGTTGCGTTTTCCCGGCCGAGTTCGGGCCGACGATGAGAACGAGACCCTTCGGGTTGATCTTGATACCCGGCGGCACAGTAATGGAAGACAGCAATCCATACTCAGGTGACGTGGCCTTTGATGCCTGCGGCGTGCCGTTTCCGCTCAATATTATGGCTGGCGAGGTATTTGACATCTCGACAGTCTACCGCAGGGTGGCCCAGCTTGCTTCAAGCTGGGTGCGCAGCACAAGAAACCCCTGCACGAACGTTGAACGAGAATGAGCGTTTCACTTCATAGAACGTCAACCCAAAGTTTCTTGTGCTGGCGCACCCGGCTTGAAGCAAGCCGGGCCACCCTGCGGGTGTTCTGGTAAATGCATCACAGTTGACGCGATGTCGGACGCTTCGCTGAAGGCGTCGCTCGCGTGCATCGAAAAGTCTCTCCCGCCCGGTGAAGGCAAACGATTCCGCAAAGCGACGGCGAACATCACGGCGCGAGTGATATTCGAGTCGAGTCTTGGCGGACTGGACGCCACGAAGGCCGCGTTGCAATCACGGGTCGATAAAAAGACCGCAGCGGAAGTGATTGCGGATGGCGAGGCGATTCGGGCCGCGATGGACAAGGCAAAGTCCGAAACGGAAGCCAAGCCATGATGTCGTTCGGGTAATTAAGCGAAAGAAAGAGAGTTGCACACGCAGGCTCTTCCCACCGGGGGGGATGAAGTCGCCAGAAAGAACCTACCGACTTGCCCACCGGATGAAGCAGGGGTCGGGCGTTCCAATTTCCAAATTGGCCGAAAGACCCGTGTGATGATCGGACACCGCATGGTCGGCCAATTTGGAAATTGGAACGCCGACCCCAGAACGGGAACGCGATCTCGGAGCAGCGAGTCCACAGTCGCGAACTCTCACGCGAAGACTTCCTCGATCACTTCGCCTTCGTTGACGGTCGGGCGTTCGGGGCGGCCTTGCAGGCGGTAGATCAGTTCGGTGTGGTCGAGGCCCAGCGCGGCGAGGATCGTGGCGTGCAGAGCGTGGACGTGGACCTTGCGTTCGATGGCGTGCATGCCGAACTCGTCGGTGGCTCCGATGATCTGGCCACCCTTCACGCCGCCGCCCGCCATCCAAGTTGTGAAGCCGTAGGGATTGTGGTCGCGGCCGTCTCCCTTTTCGCTCATCGGCGTGCGGCCGAACTCACCGCCCCAGACGACGAGGGTTTCGTCGAGGAGGCCGCGTTGTTTGAGGTCTGTGAGTAACGCGGCGATCGGGCGGTCGGTCTCGCCGCAGTACTTGGTGTGGTTCTCTTCGAGCTTCGTGTGCGCGTCCCACTTGCTGCCCGCGCCCGAGTACAGTTCGATGAACCGCACGCCCCGCTCGACCAGTCGTCGGGCCATCAGGCAGTTGCGGCCAAACGCCTGCGTGGACTTGTCGTTCAGCCCGTAAGCCTCCTGCGTCGCGGCGGTCTCTTCGGCGAGATCGACCGCCTCGGGGGCATGGGCCTGCATCCGGAAGGCGAGTTCATACGAGGCGATGCGGGCTTCGAGTTCGCTGTCGCCGAGTCGCCCTGCGAGATGCTCGCGGTTGATCTGATTGATGAAGCTCAGTTTGCCTTGCTGCCGCGCGTCGCTGATGCCGTCGGGCGTGCTGAGGTGCAGGATCGGATGCTTGCCCGGCAGGAATTTTGTGCCCTGATAGGTCGAGGGCATGAAGCCCGATCCCCAGACGCGGTTGCCCCCCGGCGGTTCGCGTTCGCTGTCCATCATCACGACGAACTCGGGCAGGTTGCGGTTCTCGGAACCCAGCCCGTAGTTGACCCACGCGCCGAGACTCGGCCGCCCCGCGAGGATGCTGCCCGTGTTCATCTGACAGATGCCGCCGACGTGATTCAGCGCGTCCGACGTACACGAGCGGATTACACACAGATCGTCGGCACACTCACCCACGTTGGGATACCAGTTCGAGACGGGGATGCCGCTCTCACCGTACTGCCTCCACGTCCGCTTGCATTCGAGCAGTGGGTTCTCGGAGACGCCCATCGGCGTGATGACCCGCTTGATGGACGGAGGCAGCGGCTTCCCGGCAAACTCGTTGACCATCGGCTTCGGATCAAACGTGTCGATCGAACTGCACGCCCCGTCCATGAACAGGAAGATCACGCTCTTGGCCTTCCCCACGACATGCGGTCGCCGCACGGGCAGCTCCGCTGCGGAGGCACTTCGATTCTCGGAGGCCATCATTCCCGCCAACGCCACGGCCCCAAAGCCGCCCCCCGTTTGAACAAGGAAATCGCGGCGTGAGCTGGCGAGTTGGTGGTGATCGCGAGAGTACGATGAAACGGACATGAGGTTTTCTCAGATGGAGGTCATCAACATTGGAGTCATCAGGAACATAATTGAGATCGAGGGCTGTCAGTGAGCGTCATCGTGCGAGAAGTACTTGGCGTTCAACTCAGCCAGCAACAACTCCAACTCAACCAAAGAACGTTTGTAAAGCTCGGTCAGCGGAGTGACAGGCAAGGAGAGTGCCTCTTGAAATGTGCGGATGCCTCCGCCAGCACGCCCCATTTCAAGAGCCTGTTCACGACCGAGGGCGATCCCTTCCTGCCTCGCCCCGAACAGTCCGCTGTTGTACTCCCGACGGGCCCTGATGCGGGCTTCGTAACGCTTCCAGTCCGGGCCGTTGGTTTCTCCCGACAACTCGAATTCCTTGGCGGCACGTAGTCGCAGCGTGAGCGTTGATTCATCGGCTGATGGTTCCATGGAAGGCTCCTGAACATCACACGGGCGAACCGTTCGCCTCAGGTGGCATTTCCGCGACTGAGGTGTTTGGCTCGCAACTCGGCTAACAGCGTCTCCAATTCCGAGAGTGACATCTCGCACAGCTCACTCTCGGGCGTGACGGGCAGCAGCAGAATATCTTGGAGCATTCCGATGCAAGCTTCAGCAGCCGCCCGTTTGCGGCCCTCACGGCCCTCTTCACGGCCCTGCTCAAGGCCTTGAGCAAGGCCTTGCTCAAGGCCTTCCCGCTTTGCACAGTGGATGCCGGTGTCATAGTCGCGCTGTCCCTTGAGGCGGGCTTCGTAGCGCATGCGTTCGATTTTTGAGAGCGACAACATTTCAAGCTCCTTGGCGGCCAGTTGCAGTGACGGGGCCTTCAGTTCACTCGGCCACGCCTTCAAATCGAGTTCGGAAACATGTTGTAGGAAGTAAAGCCAACCGTCCAGATCGTTGCTCAGTTCCGTCAGGCCCGGCAGGAATTTCGGCAGCTCCAACAGGTGAATTTCGAGCTGGTCTGAAAACGGCGATTGATGCGTTTGATTCCACAACTGGAACTTCTGATGAGGACCGGCCAGTTCAGGGAAAAGAATCTTGTCCAGTAAGAGGATCGAGATCGTCGGCCTCAACAATTCAAACTCGTCTCCCTTGTACAACTGATCCGCATGCAGCTTGGCCCAATAGTACAGGAACCGCTCCTTGAGATACGGATGCTGGTAAAGCTGCATCTCAATGTTGTACCGCTTCCCATGAGAGTCCTCGGCGATGAGATCCAGCACCGCCAATTTCCCTGCCGCCGTGTCTCCCGGCAAAAACGGGTTCAAGATCGTGAGTGCGGCCAACCGCTTGTCGGGCGGCGGGTCGAGGATCGCGTTCAGCAGGTCGAGCAACAAATCCGCGTTCTGTTCGCGCCCGAAGACGTACTTAAAGGCGTAATCCACTTTGGGGTCGATGCCGATGGGCATGTCAAAACCTCGTCACTCGACAAACAAGAACTCGTTCGCGTTGAGCAGGGCGTGGCAGAGATCGACGAAGGCGGCTTCGGTGTCGGCGTCGGTCGGGGTGTGAACACTCTCACCCGTGCGAGTCGTGTCTGAGTCGGCGATGACTTGTTGTTGAGTCGTCACGAATTTCATCGCGGCTTGGGTTTCGTGGTCGCTCGCGGAACGACCGAACGTGATCTGCCAAGCTCGACTGATGCGGGCGGCCGGGTCGGCGGAACCGGCTTCGGATTTGGAGCGGCTCGAAAGTTGTTTGGCCGCGTCCACGATCAGGCCGCTGTTGAGCAGCATCAGGGCCTGTGGAGCGATCGTCGTTTTGGTCCGACAGCCGCACGCTTCGTGCATGTCGGGGAAGTCGAACGCCGCCATCAACGGGTACGGCAGGTTGCGCTTGGCGTAGATGTAGACCGACCGACGAACACGATCCGGCGGATCACCGACCTTCCAGCCACCGGCTCCGCTGAAGTTGGGAGGCAACTCGGGACGGACGCCGGTACCGAACATGGTGTCGTTGAAATTGCCCGATGAGACCAGCCACGCATCGCGAATCCGCTCGGATGAGAGTCGCTGGCGAGGGAAGGCAGAATAGGTTGAGGGTTGACGGTTGACGATTGAGGGTGAAGCAGCAGGCGAACCAACCCACTTCCCATCAAGCCCATTCGTCCCCTCAGTCCCATTCTTCACAACACTGCTCTGCCGATACGTCGCCGACAACACGATCAACCGATGCAGGTGCTTCGTACTGAAGCCGCTGGCGATGAACTCCGACGTGAGCCAATCAAACAGTTCGGCCTGTTGCGGCTTGGGGGTTTGGACGCCGAAGTCGTTCGCGGTTTCGACCAGTCCCTTGCCGAAGTGGCCTTGCCAGATGCGGTTGACCCAGACGCGATGCGTCAGCGGGTGATCGGCCGAAGTCAGCCAGCGTGCCAGTTCTGAGCGTCGGCCCGATGAGCGTTCGTTCGGTGGCGTGAAGGCGGGTGGGTTGAGCGTTGCTTCACGTCGCAAGATCGCCGGGTAATGCGGCGGCAGTTCCTCGCGCGGCTTGTCGTAGCTGCCGGTCTCCATGAGATGCGTCTTCGGCGGCGTGGTTGAGAGTTCGGCGACGGCCATCACGTTTGCTTCGCGTGCCGGTTTGGGTTGCTTCTTCTTCGCTTCGGCCAGCAGCGCGATCAGCTCGTCACGACGGACCTTCTTGTCTTCGGCGATGTGCTTGGGGAGGTCGTCGTTTTTGTATTCCATCTGTCGCTCGGACCAGAACGCGAGCTGCCGCTGCATCGCGGATCGTTCTTCCGGCACACAGTCGATTGCGGCGAGCACATCGGCCGGAAACTTCATCCGCTTGTCGCCCGCCATCTTGATCCGCGCGGCCTTCTCGATCTCGTGCAGCTCATGTCGCAACTCGGCGGTCTCATCGAGCCACAACTGTTGCTGGCGGCGGTACTCGGCCAGTTGCTCGTGCTTGCCGACGGCGACTTTGTCTTCCAACACGATCCCCGAGAAGAACGCCTGCAACTGATAGAAGTCGGTCTGCAAGATCGGGTCGAACTTGTGATCGTGGCACTGGGCACAACCGATCGACAAACCGAGGACCGCCGCGCCGACATGCCCCGTCAAATCGTCGAGTGCTGTCTGGCGAGCCAGATGAATGTTCGAGGCGTTGCTTTCATCGGGCCACATCCGGCAATAACCGGTCGCGGCGAGAGCTTCAGCGTCGTCAGGAAACAGCTCGTCTCCGGCCAACTGTTCTTGGAGGAAGCGGTCGTACGGCAGATCGCGATTGAATGCCCGGATGACATAGTCGCGGTACTTGTACGCCAGCGGCCGAGCCGGGTCGGCGTTGAAGCCAGAGGTCTCGGCGAACCGCACCACATCGAGCCACATCCGGCCCCACGCCTCACCGTAGTGTGGGCTGCCCAGCAGACGTTCGACCAACTGTTCGTAAGCCTCGAACGATTCGTCGGCCAGAAACTCCGCCGCCTCTTCGGGAGTCGGCGGCAATCCAACCAGATCGAACTTCACGCGCCGGAGCAACGTCAGCTTGTCAGCCGGTGCGGAGAGACTCGCCCCGTCCTTCATCAACTGGGCGAGGATGAACGCATCGACTTCGTTCTGCGGAAGAGAACCGCGTGTCGGCGCGACGACCGGCACCGTCTCGATCAACGGCACTGCGGGACGCACCACCGGCTGGAAGGCCCAGTGATTCCGCTCGGTCTCGTTGAACTTGTGCGGTTCGGCCGCGCGGCTCAACGACACGACCAACAACAACACCACCGAGACGCATCCGCCGAGAAACTTTCTCAGTGAACCAACGCCCGACCGAGTGAACGACGACGATTTGGACCAGAACATCACGACAAGGCTCCCGCACAGAAAAAGCAGCCCGAACAAGGGTTGCCACTATATCGTCAGGCCGTGCCGCCACGAAACGCCAACGTCCGGCGAGACCGGAAAAACCGACCGGCTCGCCAGACGGCTGTGCCGGTTGAGCGACCTGTTCCGGGCGGCAACAACCCTCAGTCTCGCCCACCCTCAGTCCCACGCTCCGGCATGGGAACCAGATCACAGGCATCCGTCTTCATCCGCGTCCCGGCTTTGCCATCCGTACTACACGCGTTTCTGTCGAGAAGAATTGGGAACACTGATCGGCACTGATCTTCGCTGATTTCGATCAGCGCAGATCAGGCTCTGTCGGAAAACTATCAGCCGCTGGGCGCTAGCCCACGGTTTCCCGCAGCAACCGGACGCGAGCGCGTTCCGGCTGACCGTTTTCCGATAAAGCCTCATCCTCAGATAAGCGAACCCACCGGGCTGGCCCGGTGGGTTCGCTTATCTGAGGATCCGTGTGAAATGTGCCATCCTCACCTGCCAGTGGTCTATCCCGGACTCCCGCCCGCGAGTGGCTCGAACTGCGCGATCAACCGTTCGACCACATCCTGCACGCACATGTTGAACAGTGCCTTGCCGCCGGTTCCCCATGCTCCGTTTTGAAAGTGGAACACGGCAACGGCGTCACGCACGGTGCCGACCGCCGCCACGTCCTCCATGTCGCCACCCTCGATCGCTTCAAACCGGATGTTGATCCCGGCGAAGGCGGTGAGCAATTGGGACTGGCGATCGCGGGCAAACGTCACCGCGTCGAGCCAATCGCAGTCGAGCCATCGCAGGCCACGCGGCTTACCGACCGCACGCGCCATCTCCAAAAATTTGATCTGCAACTCAGCCCGCTGTTTTTGGAACAGCTTCGTCGCGTGATAAGCCTCCCGCCGCTGCCACCACGCCGCGAGAGGGACCGCTGTCACGGCGACAACCCCCAACAACACCGCTCCCATTCCCAGCCACCATCCCATGAAACATCCCTTTGCTTGCCACTCCGCGCCGAACTGTCTCATCTCCGTCACGCGGCCAAGAGTGAGTCTGTTCTGAGCGGGGTGGCTAGCGCCCAATGGCACTTACTTTACTAACCCGCAGCGTAAGCGAGGGCGATGACAAGAGGCGTTTCCCTTTGTTTCCCTCGCTTACGCTGCGGGTT
>JAYSQC010000447.1:0-7414 GCA_043721755.1 Schlesneria sp. | reverse complement strand
ACGCCCAATGGCACTTACTTTACTAACCCGAAGCGTGAGCGAGGACGATGGCAAGAGGCGTTTCCCTTCATCGCCCTCGCTCACGCTTCGGGTTGGTGGGCTAAAGTGAGTGCCATTGGGCTGACGCCGCCCCGCTCAGATGTCTCATCAATGACCGCCCGAAGTTTAATATCCCGGCCCGAACGAGGTCGTCTGTCGAAGTAACTGCCTCGTCCACATCGAGTCTCAAATAGTCCATTGTCGAACTCAAAGGAGTCTCGCGTGCAGGTGTTGTTGTTTGATATCGATGGGACGTTGATTGATGCCGGTGGAGCGGGTCAGGCCGCGATGGAGCAGGCGATCGCGCGCGAATTTGGCGAGACTCGACCCGTCTTCGATATTCCGGCCGCCGGTCGAACGGATCGCGCCATCGGACGCGATCTGTTCGACTATTACTCGATCCCCGCGACCGATGCCAACTGGTCGCGCTACGTGCAGACGTACCTCTCGCTGCTCCCCATTTCGTTGAGAGAACGCGAGGGCGGGATTCTGCCCGGCGTTATCACACTGCTCGAACGGCTCGCACAGCGCGACGATGTGTTCCTCGGTTTGTTGACGGGCAATTTCGTCGAAGGTGCCCGGCTCAAGTTGCAGCATTACGGACTGCATGACCACTTCCGCATGGGTGGTTTCGGTGATGAACATTTGGAGCGAGACGATGTCGCGCGACAGGCGTTCGCGACCTTGCAGAGCCATCTGCCCGAAGTCGCCACGACCGACATTTGGGTGATCGGCGACACTCCCAGCGATGTCCGCTGTGCCCGTGCGATTGGTGCCCGCGCGGTGGCGGTTGCGACGGGCATGTTCTCCGCCGAACAACTCGCGCCGTGCAACGCGGATGTGTTGCTGCGCGATCTCACGAATGCGGAGGAGTGGCTCACGTCGCTGGGCCTGTGAGCGACGAGACACTCAGAAAACTGGCTCGAAACAACTTCAGAACCGCCCCTCTTGTTCCCTCCCCTCGGCGGGGAGGGTTAGGGAGGGGGGCGAGTGGCAAATCGACCTGACCATCCTCCCCCCTCCCCCTCCCCCTCCCCGGCCCTCCCCGCCGAGGGGAGGGAGGAAAGGCTAGGAAGGAAGGGGGCGCACCGCATCCTCACCGATCGGTATTCACGCAGCCGCTTGGTCGGGGGGCAGGTCGAGTTTCTTGGGCGAGTGCAGTCGTTGGAATGCCGCGCGCGCGCGCAGGATCGAATCGATGTCGAAGCGGTTGCCAAAGTAGTGGCTCCGTGCGTGTTCATCCTGCAAGACAGACTTGGCATCGCCATCGGTCAGGATGTGTCCGCCGAACACGATGTAGTTGCGATCGGTCAGCATCAGCGTTTCGGTTTCGCGATGGTCGGTGAACAGGATCGAGATGCCGCGATTGCGCAGGTCGGCGATCATGTCTTGGATGCCCTGAATCGCTTTCGGGTCGATGCCGGTGAAGGGTTCGTCGAGCAGGATCAGCTTCGGTTCACTGGCCAGACACCGCGCGATCTCGCAGCGCCGCCGTTCGCCACCCGAGAGCGTTCCCGCCGCCTGCTTCCGTTTCTCCGTCAGTTCGAACATGCCGAGCAACTCATCGGCGCGAGCCATTCGGTCGCGATACGACAGCGGCTGGAATTCGAGAACCGCGTAGAGATTTTGCTCGACGGACAGCTTCCCGAAGACGCTGTCCTTTTGTGGGAGATAACCCATCCCGTGTTGAGCACGCTTGTAGAGCGGCCAGCGAGTGACATCGACTCCATTGAAGTAGACGCGTCCTGCCGTGGGCGTCACCAACCCGACGGCCATTCCAAAGCTGGTCGATTTGCCCGCCCCGTTCGGGCCGAGCAAACCCACGATCTCGCCCGGTTCGACGTGAAAGCTCACTCCGTCCACGGCCAGCTTCGACGGGTATTGCTTCACCAATCCAATGCACTGCAACAGCGACATGGTTCGTCCTCCCTGACAACTCTTTCAACAACTGTTTTCGCCTCGAAAAACAAACCCGACGCGCAGCGAGGGCTGCACCGTCATCGAATGTCCAGCCCTCGCTGGCGCGTCGGGCTAGTTCTGAAATGTGTTCGAGGCATCTCGTCGGGTGGGCTGTGCCACCCGACTGCTTACCTGATCCTCTGCCAACGCCACCACTGCGGATAGAACGGCGCGACGTACTCGGGGTATGCCGACGCAGCGGCGCGATCCTGTTGAATTTGTTTCCGCTGCCAGTCGGGTGTCTCGGCATCAATGTACTGCGGAACGGTGCTGTGCCCCTTCAGCTTGAACCCGGCTCCACCATTGAGGAACGGCACGCCGTGCGGCCAGTACACGAAGAACGCTTTGCCGATCAAGGCTTGCCGAGTGACGGCATGGCGATTGGCCGCGTGACGAATGTGATTCGGCCAGAGCCGGCTGTCTTGGCTGCGAGGACTGTTGTCACCCATCACGAAGAATTCATCGGGACCGAGCTGTTTGAATTCGGCCCGTCGCGAATGCTTCTCATACATGTCACCCCATGCTTGGGGATCATCGAGCAGGTCGCGCAACGGGAGACTTTCATCCAATTCACTGCCGGGATCGGCGAAGGTTCCGCCGTCGTTGGCCACGCTGTCCGCGCGATAGTAAATGTCGCGTTCGATGAGCATGTCTGAGACGCTCACGGCCAGCCCCTGCGCCGCGATGCCTGCCGGCGTGAGATCGGCTTGTTGAGGCCGCCGGTTTGCCGGAGCATCGAATTCCGCCGCTTTGCCGAACGTGACAAAGCCGCTGCTCATCCAACTGTCATTCACCCACAGACAGAGCCGGTCATCAACATTCGCCAACCGCAGCGCATAAGTTCCCGGCCCGGTGAGGGATGTCTGCGCCTTGGCCAGTTCGATTTCCGGAGCCGTGTCGGGATCGGCTGCGAGATCATCCGTGCGGGTCAGCGTCGCTTGACCACTTGGGACTTCAATCCGGCAGCGATACCGCCGCACGCCCTCGACCAGTTCGAGCAGCAGGTGCGCGTCTTTGCCTGGCGCGGATGTGATCGTGGCCTGACAACTCAAGGTGAGATCGCCGACCCAATAGCGATCATCGTCGGTCCCGGCGGAGCGGCCTCCCGTGTACGAGTTGTAGCCGCATAAGTCCGAGATCAACTGAGGACGCGGATTGTGAGCGATCGGCTTCTGATCGGTGACGGCTTCCCAATCCGCCTGCGTCGCCACGAAGTTCTGATATCTCACCCAGCGTGGTTGCTCGGTCGGCTGCAACTCAAACTGACGTGACTTCGATTGAGCATCTCGACTCCAGCCGCTGGCATCCTTGGACCAACCGTCCACGGCATCGGGGGCACCCGTTTTCTCAACGGCCGACCACGCCTCGGGCCAACCGTGGGCCAGCAGTTCGCCGGAAAAGTGCCGGTCGTCATGCACGACCAATTGCAGCAACTTCTGTTTCTCGGGATCTTGTTTGCGAGTGATGCGGTACTCACCTTGATCGCCGTGCCGGGCATAGACATCGCCCCGCTCGACACGAATCGCCTCATTGGGCAAGCCGACCAACCGCTTGATGTAGTTCTTCTGCGTGTCCTCCGGATAACGGAAGACGATCACGTCCCAACGGCTCGGGTTGTTGAACTGATACGCCGCCTTGTTCACGAGAATCCGGTCTCCCTTGAAGACATTCAGCGGCTTCACGTCCGTCAGGTGCTGACAGTTCGGGCAGAGCGATTTGTCGATGCGGCGGGAGGACACGAGGTACGTTCCGGTCTCATCGTCGAGTTCATCGCTCGCCCCGATCTCATACTGGTGGCCGCACGCGGGACAGGTCACATCCTTGTTGCGACCGAGCAGCGTGGGGGCCATCGAGCCGGTCGGAATGACGAAGGCTTCGGCGGCGAATGAGCGAAAGAGCAACGCCAAGACAAACGCGAATGCGATCGACTCGCACGTCTCGCGCGTCGCTCCCTGCGGGGGGCCTTGCTTCGAGGGAGCCGGCTTCGCGACGAGTGCAGATTTCGCGGCAACCGGCGACGCGGAACTCGATGCAGTCGCATTGGCTGACACCGCAATGATTGGCTGCTTGGCATCAGCCAGCGCCTTGACGACGACTGGCAGCTCTGGCTTGAGCAGATTTGTAGCGGCGACGAGCAATTCGGATTTCTCGGGCTTGTCACCCGAGGATGCGGCCGTCGAGTTGGTCGTGGCTTTGGACATGAGCAGTGAAGTCCTCAGTGAAGCGGTCGAGGGAGTCGTCTCGGAGCGCGGAGGCTTCCATGCAAAAACGGCTCTCGTGCGAGGGCGGGACTATAGCCGATCACCGGCAACGCGAAAATGCGGACTCGGTCTTGATCGGTGCGTTTGAAGTCCGGCTGATACCTCGCACGGCCCAAAGTGAGAGGTTTGCCTCGTTTAACCGCGTGGGCAACGCCCCGCGCGTCGAGCGACGTTGAAAGCCGTTTTGCCGCATTCGCGCGGGGCGTTGCCCACGCGGTTAAACGAAGCCATCTTGGCCGTGCAAGGTCTAGCCCTCGATACAAGCGACCCCACCGGGCTTGCCCCGGTGGCTCGCGGGTTTCTGCACTACTCACGTTGGGTTTCAAGTGAAGTCACAAGTAGTGCAAAAACCTGAATCCACCGGGGCAAGCCCGGTGGGGTTCGCTTGTTTTAGGTCTAGCTTTGTTAGCCGGACTTCACTCCGGGAAGATGCGTCTGGGAAGAAGTCCTCGGGGAGCGAAGTCCGGCTTTGGGAAAAGTCGGACTTCGGCAGGTTGCCCTGCATCTCAATGGAGTCGCTTGCCGTGCTAGTTCGAGTCCGGTATTTCACTGCCACTCTTCACACAACCTTCACGGAGGCGGGACATGCGGATCTTGGTGGGCTGGGACAATCCCGAGCAGGCTGATTTGATTTCGATGTATCTCGGGATCGGCGAGCATGACATCGAAGTTGTCCTCGGCGCGAACGCTCTGCTCGAGCGATTGACCGCCGGCGACGAGTGGGAGGTCGTGTTCCTGTCCATCACGCTGCCCGATGTTGAAACCGGGTTCGACACGTTTCAGGACATCCGACGCTTGCGCCCCGATCTGCCGATCGTGGGAGCCTGTGACTCGGCCGATGTTTATCGCGTCGTCCGATTCATGACGCACGGCATGTGCGCCTACGTGATCCGCGACGCCAACGGCGACTACATGTTCATGCTGCTGGCGGTGCTGGAGAGCGCCGTCGAGTCGGTCAGAGCCCTGCGTGATCAGCAGGTGTCTGAGAAGTTGCGTGAAGAAGTGCAGGCCGTCCGCAAGCTGCAAGAGTCGATGATCCCGGCTCACATCGACGCCCCCGCCGGCTGCACGATTGTCGCCCGATACGAACCGTCACAGATTCGTGTGGCGGGCGGACGAGTCGTCACGATGGCGGGCGGCGACTACTACGATGTCTTCACGCTCGACGACAATCACGTCGTGCTGCTGGTGGGCGATGCCTCGGGCCACGGCATGAAGGCGGCGATGTCGATCATGGTGATGCACACGCTGGTCCGCATGATCCGCACGCAGCGCTACCAGAACACGGCGGCGTTCGTCACGGAGATCAACAACCAACTCTGCCAGCACTCGATCGTGCAGGAAGAGGGGGGCTTCATCACACTGGCGTATGGCCTGCTCACGCTCAGTACGAATGAGCTGCAATGGACCTCCGCCGGACACCCGATCCCGCTGGTCCAAGATTTGGAAACGGGTGAGATCAAAGCGCTCGCCCCCGACAACGTGGCCGGTCTGCCGTTGGCGATCTATCCCGACGTGGACTACGACACGATTCACTCGCAACTTCCATCGAACTACCGACTGCTGTTCTACACGGACGGATTGCAGGAAGCGTTCCCCGAACACCAGCCGGTGAAAACGGGCGAGTTCGGCGTGACGGGCATCAGGCAAACACTCGCGTCCAAGCGAGGCGTCCCTGCGGCCGAATCACTTCAAGCGTTGTTCGACGATTCCGAAGCGTACACCGAAGGCTCGGGCCGTCACGACGACACCTCGGCAGTGATGTTGGAGCGATACCGGTAAGTTGGAACGACACCGGTAAATCGACCTGTCCGTTGAAATGCAGTGGATCTGGCTTTGCACAAAAAAGCGGGTCGCCGACTTCCTGTAGGGTGGGCATTGCCCACCATTCCACCGTCGATTGTGTTGGGCGGTGCCCACCCTACATTTTTTGTGCAAAGCCCATCGACGTTCAGAATCCACCGCCTGCAGGACCGGTAGCCGCACCAGCGCCGCCAGCGGGAGCGTTTTTAGGAGTGCCTGGGCGCGGAGCCTTCTTCGTTGGATTGACGTAGTCCAGCATCATCGGGATTCGCTCGTTGATCTTCTCACGTTGATCGATCCCTTCGGGCAGAGCGACCACGATCGGGCATTGAACGTCGCCATTGTCGCGGACGTAGATCTCGAAGACATAGTTGACGCTCGTGCCTCCCGCCTGCAGCGTGATCGGCTTCGGGTTGAAGCGGGTTACGCTGTAGTTCGCCGACGGAAGATACGTTCCCGGCTTCGGGTGCATCTCGGGCGGTTCTTCTTTCGCGGTCTCTTCGAGGGCCGTACCGATCAGTTCCGCGATGAGCTTCGTGTAATTCTGAGCATCAGCCGGATTCTCACCGGCGTAAATCCAGTAATTGCTCAAGGCATAGATGTACGCGTTGCGTCGCTCAGAACCGCCGGTCGCCAATGCGACTTCCACGGGGGCGACCCATGCGCCGAGCAGCTCGGGGAACTCCAGCGTCACAATGTCCGGCTGCCTCGGATCGACGGCGGGCATTTCCAACTCACCGTCTTCGCGCTGGATCGGCTGCGGAGGCGCGATGGGGGCGAACTGCTTGGGAACGCGCATTTCCAAGATGCCTCTTCCATCAGCCCATTTGGGGCCGAGATTCGCTTCCACTCGTTCGAGATAGCTGTAGTAGTCCTTCGTTTCCTTCAGCCGCTGTTCGTAGGTGTCGTAGCCGCAGCCGCTGATGCCACTCAGCGCGAACACTCCCACGACAAGGGCCGTCCACGCTCGGGCAGATTGCAAACAGATGAACGGCATGGTGGAACTTCCTCAGTGTCAAACGGCGAGTCGGTCGCGAGTTCTCACCGGGAGATGAGTTTCTTTCGCGCGGGGCGGGATTGTGGTCAAAGTCCCCAGACCCGTCAATTCGGCACGGGCATCAGCCTCCCCAAAACGTAGGGTAAGCGTCTCGCTTGCCCGTAAGGGGCTGTGCATTTTCGACTTCCGAGAGTGGCGTCGCTGTAGGGTGCGTGGAGTCTTCGGAACGCACCGGCAGGAGAATCACTGTTCCCGCGATGGTGCGTTCCGAGGACTCCACGCACCCTACTTTGCAAGCTCGGACGTAGTAAATGTACCGCCCCTTGGTCATCCGCAGGACGAACGCGTGTCCCGC
>JAYSQC010000446.1:0-7503 GCA_043721755.1 Schlesneria sp. | reverse complement strand
TGTTGAAAAACGTAGGATGGACGCCCTCGTCCGTCCGTTTTCAACTCGAAATCACTCGGACGAGGGCGTCCAAGTTACGTTCTTCAACAGGCTGCTAGGAATCGTCCGCATGGCTTCACCAGTTCACTCACCAGTTCACTCACCAGCAGCCGAAGTCGCCGCGCCGCAGCGTGAGGCGGACGCGCTGCCGATCCTGAACGACTCCTGTACGCTCAGAACGACCTGCCGATTGCAACTGGTCCACAGCGGGCACTCGGTCACGGCGACTCTGCAATCCGTGACGGCCAGTGGTCTCGTATTAAGGATCGCGAAGGACGATCACTCCGATGAATTGTTCCCTCACGCGCTCTGCTGCATCGCGTTTCCGCATTGCACATCGCTGTGTGCGTTTCTCGGTTGCCTGCTCGAAATCCACAACAGCGATGAGTCTGGTCGCGAGGTAGTGGTCGCCGTTCCGCAGCGGCTGGTTGTCACGAACTTGCGAAAGTCGTTTCGCGTTCCGGTCGTGAGTGGCTCCGAGTTGCTCGTCACTCTGAAGCAAGCGGATCTGCCACCGTGGAAGGTTACGGCGGGAAACATCGCCGAGACCGGCATCAAAGTGGATTTCCCCACGGATCGCGAAATCCCGACGCTTCCCATTGGAACCGTCGTCAATGTGGATCTCCATTTCCGCCATGAGCAGCTTCGTCTGACAGCCACTGTGCGACGCCAACAGGGACCGCAGTGCGGGCTGCTGTTCGTGCCCGCGACCGGTGCGGAGGCTCAGCATCAGACAGAACGTTTGCACGACATCGTGCGGTCACTGCAACAACTCTGGTTGAAGAGTCGGTTGCAGTGACGGTCCTCGACGCGGATGACGGGCACACCCACCCGCAGCGCCAGCGCCTTGTTGGGGCTGCGAAAGCTGTAGGGTGGGACCAGCGGCGCTTCGCCGCGCCGGCCCACCATGATTTCTCGACGATTTCCGATGGTGGGCCGGCGCTCGAAGCGAGCTGGTCCCACCCTACGTTGAATAAGGCGATGGCCCTGCCCGCAGTGTGAGCGAGGGGATTCGGTTCATCCGTTGTTGGGGGCGGGGATTTCAATGAGCGGGAGAGGTCCGTCGTTTTCATCCCGAAGGGATGTCAGCCATTCGCCGGGGGTCGAGCGTCCGCGCCCCCCGGTGCGAAGCCATTGAATGAGGATTTGCATCCGGAAGGGATGCTGGCAGGCTCAGGATGTCTCCCTGTTTCGCGAGGCTGGCATCCCTTCAGGATGCCACAGCCCTTTGTCCAACCGCTTCCGGGGGTGTCGCTGCGCTCAACCCCCGGCGAATGGCTGACATCCCTTCAGGATGAAGACCGGTGGCCGCCGTCCATCGTTCTCCAATGTGTCCCCCCAAAACATCCGATGAACCGGAATTTCCGCACCGAATGGTCGAACGGTCGCGTGCGCGACCTCGTCCTTGCTCACGCTGTGGGTTGGTGTTGGACTCACCGCTTCACAGCGGGGGCAGCCGACCGGCATAGCACTCTGCGGCGAGGCGGTCGTTGTTCAACCGTTCGTAGGCGCGGCCCATCAGTTGAAGCGTCTCCTTGCGGGAGACGCCGACGGACTCGTGCAGCGCGCGGCAGGCCGTGAGGCACTCGTCCCACGCGCCGTCACTCAACGCCAGCTCCGCCAGTTTGAGTTGGGCTTTGTTCTTCCACACTCCTTCGCCCGATGTGGCGAGTTCCAGCCAGCCCGCTTTCGCTTCGGCCGGTTGCTGGTCTCGTTGGTGTTGTTCGGCGATGGCGAACTTCATTTCGTGGGCGATCGTGACTGGCGGGTTCCGTTCCAGTTCTCGTTCGTACAGCGGGATCGCGCGTTCGCCCACACCTGCTGCGCGCAAGGCCCGGCCGACCAGCAACTGTCCCGTTGGGCCGAGCCATTCGGTGTCGGATTCGATCGCCACGAGCGCGCGGTAGAGGAACGCGGCCTCACGTTGTTGAGGCTCTCCGGCCAACTGGCTGAACCGGGTGTAGGCCGTCATCAGCGCCGCGGCATCTCGAACGGCGGCATCCCCAAATTGGCCTTTCTCGAAGAACAGCGCGTTGGCTGCGGCCTGCGGCTGGTCTTGCATCAAGTGCGCCATCGCAAGGAACACGGAAGCGTAAGCTTGGTCCTCCGGAGGAATGCGTCCTCCCGCAGCACGTAAGAACTGGAACGCGGCCTCGCGGTACTCGCCGCGATCGAGCAGGCAGCGTCCGCGCCAGATTGCGGCCCGCGTGTGCAGTTCGTGTCCGGGGGCACCGTGAACGATCAGCTCCAGTTGGTCGCCCGCTCGCCGGAGATCGCCCATTCGGTAGTAGCACTCGCCCGCGTTAAACGCCGCCCGCATCGCCAGCGGAGTGATCGAAGGACCGATGAGCGACGAGTACAGTCGAGCCGCCTCCACCAAGTGGTCCTCGATTCGCCAGAGCCGTCCGGCGGCGAAACGCGCGTGGTTGGCAAGACGATGCTCGGGCATCAGCGTGGCCAGACTGGTCAGTGTTCGCGCGGTCATCGTGCGCAGCCGTTGACCGCTCTCGTCAGGTCGCGCGATTGTCAGTGTGGAGTTCTCTGTGAACCAAACCACATGCAGGGTGTCACAGATCGCCGTCAGCAGGGAGCAAACGGGAAGTCCTTCGATATCCAAGTCCGCGTCGTGGGCGAACGCCAATTCGCGCGAGTCGTCCCGCCATTCGAGAGTCATCCCGCATTGTTGTGCCACCGCCTCCAACACCACTCCCAACGAATGGCCTCCGCGGGATGCCGTCACGAGTTGTTCCTCCAAAGGAAGCGGCACTGCGTCCTCGGTGGTCACGGGGGACTCGGTGGAGACGGGTGCGAGGCGAACAATTGAGGCGGTCACATTGGATGGCTCCAGTGCGGACGCAGCCGACGAAATGGCCCGTGGATTAGGTGTGTCGCGTGAAGGGGGCCGGTGTTCTGAGAGCGCGATCGGCTTGGGAATCTCGATGTCATCCAACGCGGTCGTCAGTGGCCAGGCGAGGACATCATCAACAGGGCTGAAATCATTCAGAGACGGCCGAGCGGCCTCGGTGTGTCGCTCATGGCCTGATGTGTGCTGCCCCTGGCCAGCATGGTGATCGTCCCCAGCCAGGTGTTCTGCGGCCTTCGACTCGCGCATGCCAGTCAGTTCCAATGACGAGGCAATCGGTCCGAGAAAGGCAATCTCTCGACGGATGTTGGTGGTCAGGGCAGGGCGGAGGGCCAGCGATCGCAGTAGCGGAACGGCTCGGTCCGGTTGATGCAGTCGCAACCAGATGCGTGCCTGCCCCAGCGTCGCGGCGGCGGACAAGCGCGGTTGGTCGGCCACCTCGGCGACAGATCGCATCCCCACCAGAGCTTCGTCCCATAAACCGAGTCCTTCCTGACAAAGTGCGATGCGGAGCAATAAATCTTTCGGAAGCCGCAAGATTTCGTCACTTCCCAACGATCTGTAATGGTGCCACGCGGTCTCGAAGTTCCCCGCACGAAAGAACTCGTCACCCGTGCGTCGATCCCCGACGAACTGGGGAGACGCGGGCTTCGTTTCCGCGTTGTGCGACTCGGCGGATTTCGCGGCAGCGGCGGCAGCATGGGCGACCGCCGCCGCAGTTGCCGCCGCTCCCTTGACTCGTGCGGAACTCAGCCCCCACGCGATCGGAAAAACCACGGCCACGATCAAACCCAAATTGAAGAGAGACGACGACGATCCCGACCCGGCGGATTCCGTCGGTTCCTCCGCAGGGGGCTTAATCGCGAGGGCCTGCTCCATCGCCGTGATCATTTCCTCTTCGGTCAGCTCGCGTTCTTCGGGCTCGTTGGCTGACATCACGACTCTTCCCAAATACAAAAGTAGGGTGGGACAAGCTCAGTTCGAGCGCCGGCCCACCATCATGACGCAACTGAAAATCAGGGTGGGCCGGCGCGGCGAAGCGCCGCTGGTCCCACCCTACATGTTCCGCAGATTCAAATTGGACGGAGCCGTGTGGCTGACATGAGTTGACCTTGACCTAAAAAACCGAACCGGCAAGTATCCGCCGCGTGTTACGTCGCGCCCGACTGGATCGACCTCCACAGTTGTCGTTCGTGAGACGGAGCGATCTGCCAATGGAGAAACTTCGGATGGCTCTCCGACCTGACCGATTCGTCGCAATTTTCACGGTGCGAGCTGCCTGCAAAATCCATTGAGACGGCGGCGAAGACCACGACTTGCGAGTGACTGCTCGCTGCCAAGGGACTGCGATGCGAATTAACTCAGACTACTCCGGCGTTCCTCTACCCAATCGCAAACAGGGGCGACCGGTGTCGGGTGCCTCATCGGCATCGCGAGCTTCATCGGGAAAGTCGTCGGAATCGACAGAACGCGCCGAGTCCGATCCGTACTTGGCTGCCTTGCACGACATCCCCGAGGTCCGCGCGGATGTCGTTGAAGAAGTCCGTCAACGCCTGAATCGTGGTGACTTCCTCTCGCGCGAGGCTGCAGAACAGACTGCCGAAGCGATCCTGTCCGATCTCGCCAGCTTCATCGGCCAGTGACGAGTTTCCCAATCGCGGTGGGTTCATGTCCAAGGTTGATCGTTCTGTCCGCCTCACCGCTGATGAACTTCGGTCGCAGTTTTGGCTGCGATGCCTGCTCGTGCCGCTGACGTTGATTTCAGCACTGACTGGCGGGTTGATCTGGTTTCTGCCCGTCGATGTCATTCAAGACTGGACCTACCAACTCGCCCCGCCCGACGACACGCGCCGGTTGGAGGCGATCAGTCACGCGGAGTTCCTGTGCTGGTTGCTCAGGATCGTCATGCCACTGCTGCTGCTGGCCGCGTGTCGCGGTTGGTCCGACTTCGCAAACACCGCGACATGGTTGAGCGACGCGGCAACCGGGATGTTCGCCGTGACGCGCGGGACGGCCGATGGCGCGCGTGGCGGTCGGTGGCGAACCGTTCTCATTCGCGTGGTACTCGCCCTGTGGTGCGGTCTCTCCGTGGTTCACTTTGCCGACTCGCTACGGCAGCGCGTGCGTGACTGGCCGTACTATCGGTTCCGTTCGGGTGACCGCGTGTTGCCCAACATCAGTGACTCGAACGTGGACGTGATTCGCTACGTCCAACAGGCCACACCCGCGGACGCGCGCATCGTGGTCGTCAGTGATCAGAAGTTGTTCTTCCTGTCGTACTACCTGCTGCCGAGGCGGCTCTATCACAAGATGCACCCCGACAGCGAGCACGTCATCCCGAAAGAGAATCTGCAACGTCGGCTCGCCACGTACCGGTTGGAAGACCTCGACGCAGCGTTCCTCCAGCGAATCGCTCCCGATTACATCCTGGAGTATTTTGAGCATCCCGATGAGTTCGATCGTGCGGAGTTACAGGACGATCCCGCCTGGATCGCTTTCCAGCGGCGCATGCACGGCAACCCGTCGCACGTTCCCAACTTCCTCGTCCGATTGCGGCGTGTCACGGCGGGAGGTCAGCCATGAGCGGACTTTTGCTGCTGACATTCGGATTGCTGGGCCAATGGCTGCTCGGCGTGGCGGTGGCGCATCTGCTGTTGTCGCGCGCGCGGTGGAGATCGAGTTTGGCTCGATCCGTCCCGCCGACGGAGCGTCTGGACTACGGTCGCCCCGTCGCTCCGCCGACGGGCGAGAGTGGCTCCACCGAAGAAACCCCGTGGGCGGAACTTGCGGGGTTGGGCCTCGTGTTGGGGATCGGCCTCACGGCGTGGGGCCTCTTCGTCTGGTCACTCTGCGGCGGGATGCTCGGACGCGGCGCGAGTCTGACTTTCACCGCGATCGGTTTCGTCTGCGGTGGGCCGGTCGTCTGGAAGCGACTCCGATCAGCGTGGCCGCGCCTTGGTCGCGCGGCCACTCGTCAGAGTTTGAATAAGGTCTCAGTCATCGAGATCGACGAGCGGCGCGATGCCGCTTGGTGTCGTCTCTGCCAGTGGCTGATCGGCGGACTGACTGTCATCGCACTCGCGCAGACGCTGCTGACGCCGCACCGCTTTTGGGATGAGCGATCCATCTTCGCGATCAAGGGGCTGGTCTTGTCGGCCGACGGATCGATTCGCAGCCCCGATCTGCTCGACCCCGATTTCGTGCAGTACCACCCGCGTTATCCGTTGCTCATTCCGCTGGCCGAACAACACGTCTACGCGCTGCTCGGCGGTGTGGATGACCGGCTCTCGAAGATCGTCTTCCCGCTGTTGTATCTCGGACTGGTGCTGACGATGGCGGGAGTGCTTTCGCGCCGCGTGCTGCCCGGTGCGGCGTGGCTCTTCGCGCTATTGTTGGCAACCGTCCCCGTGCTCATGCCCTACGAACTCGGCTTCTTGAGCGGTCAGGCCGACGCGCCGATGGCCTGCTTCCACGGGCTGGCTCTGCTGTATTTGTGGGACGCCTGTACGTGGAGCGACTCGCCAACACCAACCCGAAGCGCCAGCGAGGACGCGAGCGCCAGCGAGGTCACCAGCGTCACCTCCTTCGCCAACGCTGCCGTGAACCGGACTGATTCGAGGCGAGAAGCCGCCTCGTCCTCGCTCACGCTTCGGGTTGGTGTGAATGCCGCCTCCCAGCGCGTCATGGCCGCGTCGATCATCGCCGGACTTTGTGGTGCGCTGGCGGCGTTTACGAAGGACGAAGGGATCGCGTTCCTGCTCGTCGATAGTGTGGCTCTCAGTTTGATCGTCATCACCCGCGCGGTCAGTGATGAGACATCTGAGCGGGGCGGCGTCAGCCCCCCGGTTCTTGGGCGTCAGCCCGCGTTGGAAGAACCGGGGGGCTTACGCCGCCCCGCTCGGAAACCTCTCACGTTGTGCCGCGTGAGGGATCTGTCGATCGCCTGCCGAGCGCGTCTCCGCGCCGCCGTGCCGTTGGTGAGCGTCGTGGTCTGCGCGGTGATTGTCCTCGCCCCGTGGTTTGTACACCGGCGCGGGTTGCCACTGACGACCGAGATGAACTACTTCGGTCGCGCCTCCTTGTCACTCGTGATCGAGCGATGGCCGGTCCTCGCGTGGGAACTGGGGCATCTGGCCCATCGCATGTTCTGGGAATGGTCCCACTGGGGACTTCACTGGTGGCTGATGCTGATCGGGTTGGTGATCGCGCCGCGCCGCGTGTGGTCGGCATCTCAACTGGTTCTGCTGCTGGACGTGGTCGGTTCGCTACTGGCACTCATGATTGCAGGGATGCTCGCACCGGCTCAACTGGACGAACACATTGGCGGGTCCAGCCCGCGCTTCCTGATGCAGCTTGTCCCGGTCGCGGTGTTGTTCGCCGCCGGACAACTCGCGCCGCGACGTGAGGCCCGTTTGTCACTCAGCCCAGACGGTCTCGTTTAAGGGGCTCTCCGCCATTCCTGTTGAAAATGGTGTCCCGTGAGCGGCAAGGCGCTAACCCAATGGCACTTACTTTACCCCAGTAACCCGCAGCGTAAGCGAGGGAAACAAAGGGAAACGCCTCTTGTCATCGCCCTCGCTTACGCTGCGGGTTAGTAAAGT
>JAYSQC010000445.1:0-5592 GCA_043721755.1 Schlesneria sp. | reverse complement strand
GGGACTCATTTGGAGAGCGATGAACGACGGCGGCCGGTCTTCATCCTGAAGGGATGTCAGCCATTAGCCGGGGGTTGAGCGAAGCGACACCCCCGGAAGAGGTTGGATATATGGCTGTTGCATCCTGAAGGGATGCCAGGCTTTGTCGGAAAACTGTCGAACGAGGGTCCCGGACGCTCAAAGCGTCCGGGACACTGCAAACAGACGTTGGTCGCGCCAGAGTTTTCCGACAAAGCCCAGGGTTTGGTGGGCGTAGAACACTTCGTAGACGCCCGCTGTCGGAGTGGCTCGTACGCCGACCGGCTCGCCGCGGAAGGCTCGGCCGAGGCGGATCGAACGCGAGTCGAACTTGATCACCCCTTTGAGCGACGCGCGGCGGACCGGCACGTCGGGAGCGTACTCGATCACCGGCAGTGTCTCCGGGTACGAACGCTCGCTGGCGCGGTAGCGACTCGCGGGAACCTCTAGGCTCAACGCTTCGCGAGGCCGCTCGGTGTTGTAGACCTGCGCCCAGTGACCTGGACGCTTCGGAGCGTCCGGGTCACTTCGGGTAAGGCATCTCCTGCCGGTCGCCTTACAACCGGGGACTCGACGACGGGAGTCACCGCCGCTGACATTCGCCCCCAAACCTGGCGCTGATGGCGTCATTTCGTTCCGGTCAGGACACCGCAGTGGACGAGTGTTGGCACGACTTCGCCACTGGTCAGTCCCGCTGTCGTGAGCCATTCGCGGTACTCGCGGGCACTGTAAGCGCGGCCTTCTGTCAGAGAAAAGAGGGCTGCGGAATACAGCGCGACCGGCAATGGGCCGTCGAGGTCATCATTCAGGAAGACATCGTGGATGAGCAATCTGCCACCGACGGGAAGCACTGCCGCGCAACGTTGGATGAGGGTGGCACATTCGGGACGATCCCAGTCGTGCAGAATGTTGGACAACAGAATCGTGTCGGCCGCAGGCAGCTCGTCGGCAAACATGTCGCCAGGGTGGAGCGTGAGGCGGTTGGCCACTCCGTAGGCGGCAGCAAATTCGGCCGCGACCTTTAAGACCTCGGGGCGATCAAGCACGATGGCTCGCAGCGTGGGATGACGACGCAAACAGGCGACGGCGTAGATGCCGGTGCCGCCGCCGACATCGAGCAGCGTGCCGCCGTCGAATGCCAGTCGCTCGGCTAAGACGGGCGCGACGTTCTTGGCTCGTCCCGCCAAAGCCAGCGTCAACCGGCGTGCGGAGTTTTCCTGCTCCATCGCGGAATCGAGACCCTCGCGATAGATGAAGGCCGCGCCCGTATCGGCGGCCTCGGCGCGGTCCAATCGGTTCGACTTCAATCGCGCGGCCATCTCCAACACGCCGGGACTGTTGGCACCCAAGCCGATGTAATCGCCGACGAAGAACTCGCCCCCCGGCAATAGGTGTTCGCGCGCGGCGTCACTCACGCCGAGTCGTCCCGAGGAATCGGCCTCGATCAACTTCATGGCGCGCAGCGCGGTGAGCAACACGATGGCCGGACGATGATCGAGACCCATTCGTGCTCGCAGCTCTTCCAGCGATTGTGGGCGTTCGGCCAGCAGTCGGAACAGATCGAAGTGAGCGACCGCCACGGTGAGCAATTCTGTCCCGTGATTTCCTCGAAAATGCTCGAAGAGAAAAGTCGGGTCGGTCGCGGGGGGAGACAGCGGAGACATGAGGTGGCCTTGAACTGGAGGCATGGGATCAGGAACGGGGGGCGTCCTCTCACCCTATTCGGCGGGCTGAGCAAAATCGACTGTGGGCAACGGAACGGTGATTCACCGAGACCCCCGAATTATCCTTCGCGCGGCCAAGAATGAGGCCATTGCCTCGTTTAACCGCGTGGGCAACGCCCCGCGCGTCGAGCGATGTGGAACGCTGTTTGGCCATCGACGCGCGGGGCGTTGCCCACGCGGTTAAACGACTCAGTTCAGACCGCGCGAGGTATATCCGTAAGCCGGACTGGAGCGTTGTTATTTGAGGCCATGCGGTATCCGTGCGTTGCAATCGGGCAACACGAGGTTGTTCGAGAACTTTGACAAATGGCGAGCGGCGGTCAACAAACGGCTTCACAAGAAGGTGGCGCGCCTCTGTTCGGTGACTCGGCACCGTGTTTGCGAACAGAGCCTCGTTCCATCAATCCCAAACCTGAGGTCGGTATGCACTCAACTGAAACTGGACTGTCCGTGTCGTCTCTCGCCGATGTCGCGCTCTTGGCCTCTCGCGTTGGCCGGATTGCCATCGAGAACCAAACCGAGCCATCGTCTGCATCGTTGCGGGAGTTCTGGCAACAATCTCGTGAACTCCAACAAATGTGGACCTTGCGGCTTGACCAGTGGACGCCAGCAGCCGATCCGCAACTGAGACAACTCGGCGAGTTGGCAACTCAGTTGTTTGGTTGCGAATTGATGACTCGCGTCTGGTCCACCGTGCTGCTGGGAATCGACCGCCAAACCGGGCGCGACGACCTCAGTCGAATTGCTCGCAATGCGGTCAGCGGTCTGTTGCAGGTTCGGCATGGCGTGATGTCGCGGCTGTTGCAGCTTCCCGAATCAGCCACGCCGCAGATCACGGAGATCGAGCGGCTCCGTCGGCGTTGCGATCGTTGGACCGATCTTTTGATTGGCAACCTAGCGGGCAACAGCGACGTGTTCGAGTTCGCCTTTGATATCGATCGGGCACGCGACTTCGCTCTCGAAAGCATCGAGTTCGATCCGAGTACCGGGCCGCACCCCGTCGAACATCTCGTGGCCGCAGGCTTGAGAATGGCGTTCCTCGGCCAGCTTCCCGAGTCTCAACTGACCAATCCCGCTTTTCAGCGGCTGGTGCAGTCGATTCTGGGATCCCTCCCACAGAACGCGTTTCACGAAGACGGTTCTCTCAGATCACTGCTGGAACGTCGCGTGTCTTCGCGCGTCCTCCGCGAAAAGATGATGCCCGCTTCCCTCTTGGGAGGAATCATGGTGAGTGATGCTACCGCTCAACTCCCCGAAACTCCCAACACGATCCCGTTTCCTGGGATCAACTTCACTCAGATTCGCCGCCGCCCCAAATGAGGGCCGTGCGAGGCGTTGCACAAAAAGTTATCCCGCTCGCGGTCCAAGATGAGAGTATGGCGAGCCGCAGACCGTCAGGCGGCGGGTTCTTGATCGTCGGAGGAAACTCGTGGCCTCACGGCACACCTCAAACATCTCACTCATGGCCGTGCAAGGTATCGCAGTCATCACCGGCGGCTAGCAGCCCAATGGCACTCACTTTGAGGTGTAGCTGAAGTCGTCAGACTTCAGCGGATCGTCAAAGCCAGTTGAATTCTTACGAATTCAGCTACGTCGCACAGATCGTCCATTTGAAATTCGGGCAAAGTGAGTGCCATTGGGCTAGCGCCGTGCCGCTCATAAGAAGTGATTGCGAGCCGATGCCTTAGATCACATGCATCCAGCAGATGTAGTAGGGTGGGCTGTGCCCACCATTCCGCAACCGATTGTGGTGGGCACAGCCCACCCTACGAGAAGCCATACGGTCGAGTTAGATCACATGCGTCCAGCCGAGCGGTGGAAGCGGTTCGCGGCGACCGGTGTGATCGATCAGCCAGCAGCCCGAATCGGCGGTGATGTGACCGATGTGCGTGACGGGTGTCGCGTCGTTCCAGAGTGACACCAAACGACGGCCGTCGTCGGGCGAAACTGAGAACAGCAGTTCAAAATCTTCGCCGTCACTGAGAGCGCGGGCCAACGCCGACCGTTCCGTTGTTGCTTGTTCGAGTGCGGCCGCGCTGACAGGAATGTGATCCGCGACGAGGTCCGCTCCAACGTGACTCTGATTCAGCAGGTGATGCAGATCGGCGGCGAGACCATCGCTGATATCGAGCATCGCGTGAATATCGACCAATTGTTGCAGCAGGTTCACTTCGCGCAGTCGCGGCTCAAACGTGAGATGTCGCCCGGCGAGACTCCCTCCCAGCGAACCGGTGACGAACAACCAATCCCCAGGCTTCGCACCACTGCGCAAAACCGGACGCGAACCGCTCAACTCACCGACAACCGCCACGTTGAGGACCAACGGTCCGCGCCAACTGTTGGTGTCACCACCGGCCACGACGATGTTGTACTGATCGGCCAACTCGATCAGTCCCGCGTGAACATCGCGAGCGAACTCCATCCCGCGATCCACGGGTAATGCCACCGAGACGAACGCCGCTGTGGCGTGACCGCCCATCGCGGCAATGTCGCTCAGATTGACCGCCAACGCCTTGCGTCCGGCCTGTTGCGGCGACGCGGAGGGGAACGTGAAGTGGACGCCTTCCAAGAGCATGTCCGTGGCAACCAACATCTCGCCACCCGCGATGGCTCGCAGTACAGCCGCATCATCGCCGATCCCGACAACGACCGGATCGCGATCACGAACGCGACTGCGAATCCAATCAATGAGCTGAAACTCGGGGCGATTCACGGTGGGGTGTCCGCTCAGAATGGAAAGTAAAAGAGGCTGGGATGAGGTCTCCCTCTATCCCGCCTCGCATTCGGGTTCATCCGATGTTTTGGGGGGGACGCACGAATTGGAGAGAAACGAACGACGACCTCAGTCTTCATCCTGAAGGGATGTCAGCGATTAGCCGGGGGTTGAGCGAAGCGACACCCCCGGAAACCGAGGCGATGACCGCTCGCACCCCGGTAGGGGTGCCAGCGGGCTGCTGCGACCCCTACCGGGGTCGATTTCGCAGAGATCGCTCGTCTAACCGGGGGTATCGCTTCGCTCAACCCCCGGCTAATTGCTGGGAACCCTCCGGGTTCCATGGCGGAAACCGGCCTTCGTTTGAAGAAAAAAAATCCTTCACGGCGTTGCCTGTAGGGGACGTTCAGTCAGCGAAGGGCGAGTACCCGTCCATTGTAGCCCGGAGGCTATCTTTGGTTTTCGGGCTTTTCGACTCGTCGAAATTCTCCAAAATATTTCGAAAGTGGGGCAGCTGAACGGCGATCGATTCGCTACGGTGGAAAGTATGGACCCGAAACTTCCTCCGATTGCCGATGTCGAGCGAACGCCGTTGGTGGCGGATTTGCTGATCATTATCGACGGGCAACGGGAAGTCATCGAGCGACTCGAAACCGCCCAGAATCGATTCGAAGCTACCCAAAAACAACTCGAAACCACGCAAAAAGAACTCGAAGCGGCTAACGATCACCTCGAAACCGCCAACGAAAAACTCGAAGACACCCGGAAGCGCCTGGAAGCTCAGAAGGAAAAACTGGAAGCGCAGAAGGAAAAACTGGAAGCGGAGAAGAAGCGTCTCAAGGGCGAACTCCGCCGGTACAAGGAGCGTCTGGCTCAGTACGAACCGGAGGTGTGGTTCGAAGGGAAGAAGAAAGCCGGGACGAAGGAGAAAGCCGGGACGAAGGAGAAAGCGTCCTCGTCCGCGTACAGTTTGGACGCAGAGGCCAAGCGGCGTGAGAAGCGTCCGCGCCCGAAGAAGTCGCCCGGTCGGCGTCCGACGGAAAGCAAGTTCGCCGATGCCCAGCGGATCGAAGACGTCTATCCCGACGGGTTCGGGCCGGAGGAATGCCGGTTGGTGCGGGAACGGGTGGTGTGGCG
>JAYSQC010000444.1:0-10733 GCA_043721755.1 Schlesneria sp. | reverse complement strand
CTGGCCAGCATCCCTTCAGGATGCAAATCCCCTGTCGGTGGCTGCGCACCGGGGGTGTCGCGGACGCTCAACCCCCGGCTAATGGCTGACATCCCTTCGGGATCAAAACGACGGGCTTCATCCCGCTCATGGGAATCCCCCCAAAACATCGGATGGACCAAAGAAGATGCCTCCTCTCCGTCTCCCAACCACCGAAGCGGCGGTGCCCGAGACGGGGCGAGGGGACTGGAACAGAACTGAAGCAGGAACAAGTCACCCATGAATGCCGTGCCCTCATCACTGACTGGACCGCCGCACCTCGACGGTCCCGTGGCAGAGCAGTTGCTGTCGCATCTGAGTGCGGAAGAATCGTCACTCGCGGCGATGCTGCACGCCGTGCAAAACGTCCACCACGCACTGCGTTACTTGAACGACGATCAGTTGCGTGAGGCATTGGAGGAAGAGTCACTCGCGATCGCCGTGGCCGGTGAATTGCAGCAGCAGCGCTGGGACTTGCGAGTCTCATTGGCAACGGCGCTGGGGGTCGAGCGGGATGAAGCCACTTTGGGGCGCGTCCTGACGGGGGCCACGGGGGCCTTGCGGGAGGGTGTCGCGCGATTCCGAACGTCATTGGCCGAGATGTCCGCCGAGTTGGAGCGGCTCAACCGGCAAAACGGGGCCATGATTCGGCAGTCGTTGTCACTGACTCGAGGAATCATTGGCCGACTGACGGGGCAGCGGGCGGCGGGTGACACGTACAACGCGGAGGGCAACCGCGACGAGGTCCATGTGGGATCGCTGGTTCAGTGGGGTGGCTGATCATGCTGCAACTTTCCCTCGGGTCATCGGCGCTCCAAGCCGCTCAAAAAGCGTTGGAGATCACCGGCAACAACATTGCCAACGCGAGTACGCCCGGCTACCACCGTCAGGTGCCGATTCTGTCCAGCCAACCCGCAATGCAAGTCGGTGGGTTCTCGATCGGACGCGGCGTTGAGTTGTCTGACATCACGCGTGCGGTCAACGAAGAGCTGGAAGCGTCGCTGACGCAGCAGTCGTCCCAGAATGGTTCGGCTCAAGCCAAGCTGACGGTGATGAATCGCTTGGAATCGCGTTGGTCCACGGACGAAGCTTCGCCGATCGGACGGTTGGAGTCCCTCTTCAACACGCTCGAAGGGCTTTCGACACGGCTGCAAGACGGCGCATCGCGGCGCGTGGTCACGTCCACAGCGGCGGCGACCGCCCGCGAGTTCAACTCGCTCTCCACCGACATGTACCGCATGCGTGAGGGCCTCGACCGCTTGATCATTACGGGGGTCAACGAAGTGAACCCGCTGACCAGCCGCATCGCTGACTTAAACCGCGAGATCCAGCGGATGATCGGCCAAGGTGTCAAACCGAACGACCTGCTCGACCGGCGCGGCGTCCTGTTGAACCAATTGGCCGAGCGATTGCCGATCGAGGTTCACAACGGTGGGCAGGGACAAGTGACGGTGCTGACATCGGGGGTTCCGCTCGTCATCGGAATCAAAAGCCATGACATCGCGATGTCAGTGAACGATGCGTCCGAAATTGCCGTGAAGGTTGTTGGCACCGATGCGCCGTTGCCCATCGAAGGGGGAAAACTCGGTGCGCTGCTTGAGCTGCGCAACAAGGGATTGAAGGTCTATCAAGACAAGCTCGACACACTTGCCCGCGAAATCTCCCGAAATTTTGACGCCATCCAAACGACGGGCGTCGGCCAGGGCGGGGGTTTCCAACAACTGAACGGTCAGCGCGGCACTCAAAACGTCCTCGCGAAGTTGAATGCCGCCGGACTCTCGTTCCCACCACAAGCCGGTTCTTTGTACGTCACGATGACCAACTCGACGACCGGGGAACGGACGATGACCGAGCTGGCCATCGACCCGGCATCACAAAGCCTGAGCGATGTCGCGACGGCGCTGAGCGCCTCGGTTCCGAACTTGAGTGCCTTCGTCAACAGCCAGATCGGAACGATCTCGCTGATCGCGGCTCCCGGCTACAAGTTCGACTTTACGGGCGGCGTCGATCCCCAAGTCACGACCAGTTTTTCCGCCGGGACGACGACCACGGCCGCACCCAGCGGGACGTTCACCGGCACGACGAATGACTCGTACAAAGTCACGTTTCTGGGGACGGGCATGATCGGAGTCACGCCGGGTCTGCAAGCCCGCGTCACCAATCTGGCGGGCGATGTGGTTGCGACACTCGACATTGGACAGGGATACGAAGCGGGACAACCGCTCAGCCTGATCAACGGTGCCAAGGTTTCACTCACGCCGGGAACGGTCGCGACAGGGGACTCGTTCACGACAAAAGTCGTCGGCCAATCGGACTCGGCCAGAATCCTCACGGCATTGGGTTTGAACACGTTCTTCAGCGGAGACGACGCCGCCACGATGCGCGTCAACGCCGAGCTGCTCGCGAATCCGGATCGGCTCGCCACCTCACGTACCGGGCTTGTCGGCGACTCCTCCAACTTGCAACGACTCATCTCGCTGCGCGATGGACAATCCATGAGTGGGCAGTCCACGTTCACGGAGTACTTCAATCAGACACTCGGTGTGATCGGATCCGAAGTGGGTTCCCTCAAGCAGCTCGATGAGACCAACCAGTTGCTGACCAATCGCATCAGCGATGAAATTCAAAGCGTGTCGGGCGTCGATCCGAACGAAGAGATGGTGCAGGTGCTGAAGTACCAACGGATGTTTCAAATGGCGGCCAAGTTCATCAACACCGTCAACCAGACCCTAGACGAGTTGCTGCGACTGTAATGACGAAGGAACGGTTGTGTTCGGTCATTGAGACCTCACGCCGTTCCGCTGAACAGGCGGTTAGTCCGATTGCAGGACTTCTCGTAGGGTGGGCTGTGCCCACCACAATCGGTTGCGGAATGGTGGGCACTACACCTGGCAAACTCAGACCGTCGAATTAGATGTCTCATCGCCGCCCACGGAGGCCGATCATGCGCGTCACCTCGGAAATGCAGAGCAACCAGACGCTGCGTTTCATTCAATCGAACTACGCCCGCTTGGCGAAGCTGCAGGAACAACTCGCGTCGGGCAAACGCATTCAAAAGCCATCCGATTCGCCCGCCGAGATCGTTCAAATTCGCCAGAACAGCGCCGAGAATTTGCGGCTCGACACGCACCTCAAGACGATCCGCGACGCCGGCGTGGTCCTGCAAAACAGCGTCGATGCGCTGCTCGAATCGCGTGGAATTCTGACGCAGGCCAAGGACATCGCCATCGAAGTGAACAGCGCCGCACACGACGCGGCTGCGAACAAAGCCTTCGCCCGCCAGATCGACGTGGTGATTGACCAGATGCTGCGCGTTGGCAACCGCCAGCTTCCTGATGGACGCTACCTGTTTGGCGGGACGGCGAGTCACGCGCCGCCGTTTGAAGTCACTGCCGTGGACAGCGCCGAGCGTCCGACGGACGTGGTTTACCGAGGCAGCGATCAGGCCTCGGAGGCGGTCGTCGGCAAAGAGATCAGCGTCGGAACACTCATCCCCGGCAGTGACGTTTTTCAGATGCGGCATCGCGCCACCACGACCTTCACCGGCACCACCGGAGCGCGTCCCGGCACCGGGACCGATAGCGCCGTCAAACAGGGATCGCTCGTGGTGCAGCACACGCTCACCACGATTGCCGGTGCGTCGGGAGTCAGCACGGGAACGTCCTCCGCCACGGGCGACACGATCATCGGCCCCAGCGGCGCACACACGCTGAACATCGTTGATACCAGCGGGACCGGAGCCAGCGGCACGGTGTCATTGAACGGTGGCACGCCCGTCGCGTTCACCAACTCGGGAACCGATCTGCGCGTCACCGGCCCGAATGGCGAAGCGGTGTTTCTCAACACGACCGCCATCACGCCGGGATTCAATGGCACGGTGTCACTGACGGCCACGGGAACGATGTCGGTGGATGGCGGTGCCACGTCACAGCCAATTGACTTCAGCGCGAATCAGGTTGTCACGGACGGCACCACCGGTGCGATGACCAACGTCGATAGCTCACAGATTCGCCGCGCAGGCACCGACCGACTCGATTACGAAGGGGCGACGGACGCGTTCCAAGTCCTGATCGCGCTGCGCGACGACATTCGCAACGTTCACGGTCTCAGCACGCTCGACCGCTCCAAGGCGCTCGGTCGTCACATCGCGGCCCTCGACAGAATCAACAACGACGTGATCGACGCCCTCGGCGGTCAGTCGGTTCAAGCCGAGTACCTAGACAAACTGGAAGCCCGCACGGCCGATGTGCAACTCGACATTCAAAAAGCCACCGACGGCATTGAAGCGATCAACGTGGCCAGCACCATCGCCAATGTTCAAAAACAAGAGAACCTCTACCAGATGAGCCTCCAGCTTACGGCCCGCATGAACTCGCTCTCATTGGCCGACTTCTTGAACTGACGGCCGAAGCACTATTTCGACTGTCTGAGTTGTGCAGATGTAGGGTGGGCGGTGCCACCATTCTGCAACCGATTGTAGTGGGCACAGCCCACCCTACGAGAAGTCATCAATCGAACTACGACGACCGCGGCTCACTCGAACTTGTCCCGGCCGAGCGGAGGCCGAAGACCATCAACAGTCCCACCGCCATCAAACCGGTCGCCATCCAGTACGGCAGACTGCGGCCGTATTCCAACAGCGACAGCCCGGCGATCGGCCCGAGGATGCGAGCCAGCGACGACACGCTTTGGCCCACGCCCAAGACTTCGCCCTGCTGATCGTCGCGCGTGTTCAGTGACAGCAGTGAGTTGAGCGACGGCGTCGTACACGAGAACCCAACCACGCACACCGGCAGCACGTACCACAGCAGCGACATCCCACCGTTGGTCGAGGCCGCAGCCACGCCAATCAGTCCCAGTCCGGCCATCATCAGTGTCGTGCCGATCAAGGCCATGCGGAACTCACCCAACTTGGGCAGCAACCGCCGTACGAGCATCCCTTGGGCGAGCGTGAGAATGAGGCCGATGTACGCGAAGACGTAGAAGTTCGACTGGTCTCCCACGCCGAGTTCCTTCGTGAGCAGCGAGAGCGTGGTCTCGAACTGAGCGAAGGCGAACGTCGTCAGGAAGATCGTCGCCAACAGCAGGCCGACGTGCGGGCGGCTCATCGCTTTTGAGAACGCACCCGCGTCGAACCACTTCCGCGCGGGACGACTTGCCACGTCGGTCGTGAGCGACTCGGGCAACAGGACGATCGCCGCCAACGTCGCCAGCGCCGACAGCGCGGCGGCCACGTATCCCGGCGCGGGACTCGGTACGCCTCCGGCATCGTTTGAAACGAACCACGCGCCGAGCAACGGTCCAAACGTGAAGCCGATCCCGAACGCGGCACCGATGATCGCCATCCCCTTGCCACGCGACTTCTCATCCGTCGAGTCGGCGATGTACGCCTGAGCCGTTGGAATTGTCGCTCCTGCGATCCCGGCTCCACTCCGCGTAATGAACAGCCAAATCAGAGGACTCAGCCCGAGGATTGGCCCCGCGTTGCCGTACTGAGTCACCAGCGCGAACAGCGTGTAAAAAATCGTCGATCCCGCCAGCCCCACGATCAGCACCGGCCGCCGACCGATCCGATCCGACAGCCGCCCCCACAGCGGCGCGAACAGAAACTGCATGGCCGAAAACGACGCCATTAACAGCCCGAGTTCAAACTTCGTCGCCTCGAAGTGCCGCCCGTATCGAGGCAACAACGGCAGCACGATCGCGAACCCGAGCAGGTCAATGAAGACCGTGATGAAAATGATGAGCAATGGTTTGCGAGACACAGAATTCCTTCGTTAGCAAATCAAGCGAGAACCTGTTGCATCATTTCAAAAGTAACCCGCAGCGTGAGCGAGGGCGTCGGGATATTCAACGCGGAACCGCCCTCGCTCACGCTGCGGGTTACTTTTGAAATCAGTTGCTACGGCAGTGTCAGCCACCGCCAAGACAGCCAGCACAACACGGGAAACAACACGAACACCAGCAGAAGAGCGATCAGATTGGCTCTCCGTTCGTCCGGCCAGCGAGCCATGTTCGTGATGCTCCTCAAACACAACGGCCGCGACTCAGTGAGATCGCTCGCACCAAGTCGCGGCTCGGGTCAATACCAAGACAAAATGATGTTTCACAGAATGATGAAGAGCAGGAGGGCGGCATTCATTGAACGAGGCCCAAGTGGACTTCCCGCCTTTGTCATCATCATTCTGTCTTTGCTCTCGTTCTGTCTTGAGTCAGATCAGCTCACGAGTTCCGGGTCCGTTTCTGGAGCCGCGTCGCTGTCGGCGTCGAACCAATCGGGTTTGAAGACGATCCGTTTGCGGCTCTTCATCGCGATGTTGGACGACAGCGCCATGATGGCGTCCTTCATCCCCTGCTCGCCCGGACAGCGCAGGCCGCCGTCGGCGATCTTGCCGAAGTTGTTGGTGCGGATGCAGTGCGCGAAGTGCTCCATCTCTTCGGTGTAGCCGCGACTGACCTTGCCGATGTCCGCGACGGCCGATTGCTTGGAGGGACCGAGGCTCGCGCTGGCGCTGATCGCCGGTTGGCCATCGTTCCCATTCAGAACGTACAGCCGTTGGTCGGCACTGGTGGTCGAGGAGCCGACTCCCTCGCGATAGAGCATCGCTTCCGTCTCCTGCTTCATCACGAGCGTGGCTCGACTGCCGAAGACCGTCTCACCATACGGATCGCCGCTGAACGAGTTCGTGTTGATCGACGAGTACGTCACGATGCAGACATCGTTCTTGTCCTCGGCATAGTGCGGGCCGGGGAACTCGAACGTCATGTAGACGTGATCGTCCACGTCGCGGTCGTCGTTCTGCTGGTCGGCCGTGCCGATCCCCTTCACGCCGTAATAGTTTTTGCCGCCGTAACCGAAGCACGCGATCGGCTGCACCTTGTTGAGGAAAATACTCGCCGCATCGAGCTGGTGGCTGCCCAACTCGGCCATCAATCCGCCGCCGGTGTTGTTGTACAGCCGCCAGTTGACGAGCCGCTCCATCGACGGATAGCCGAAGTCTTTTTGAAGGAACTCGTCGATCGACAGGTTCTTCTCCTTGGCGCGAGCGGTCAGTTCCTCGATATCGACCGCGAATTTCTTCTTGAACGATTCGGCGGTGTACCCACCCGGTCGCCAGCCATCGACGCCGGGGAAACTGTTGTTGCGGTGCCACTGCGCCCGGATGAACTTGAGGTCGCCCATCAGCCCGCTGCGCATCAACGAGTTGGCGTTGTCGTAGAGGACGTTGTAGTGACGCTGATGTCCGACGGCGAGCAGTTTCTTCTCGGCACGGGCGACGCGGATCATCTCCTTGCACTGCGTGACCGTGTGCGCCATCAGCTTCTCGGTCAGAACATGCTTGCCCTCTTTGAGGCAGTCGATGGCCACCTGTGCGTGCTGGCAGAGCGGTACGGCGATGACGACCGCTTCGATCTCGGGATGCTTCGCCAGCAGTTCCTTGTGGTCCTTGTAGATTTTCACTTTGAGAGCCGATTCGCGCCCGAGCTTGCGAATCAGACCCCAGCGCACTTCGTTGCCGTCTCCGTTGAGTGCCCGGACTTGGTTCTTCGGTCGCAAGTCGGCACAGGCCACGATGTCCATGTACTCGGGCGGATGTTGAGTCAACAGCACGGAGCCTTCGTCACCCGTCCCGATGAAGCCCACCTTGACCGGGTTCCCTTGAATGGCCCCGTAACCGAAGTAGGCCGCGCCGAGTGTTGGCACAGCCGCCGCCGCTCCCACGAGAAACTGGCGTCGCGTGAACGACACCGCTTCGTGGAAATTTTCTCTGCCGAGTTGTTCTTGTTCGGGGGTCAGTTTCATGGCGATCTCCTTCGTGTGTCAGTCGTAGGATGGGCACTCTTGCCCGTCCGAATTTGTTTGCGGTGACGTTTGCGGATCAAGCAGGACGGGCAGGAGTGCCCATCCTACAAATCATTTCTGCTTTGGCTCACCCTTCGGTCGTCGCGAGAACAGCACCGACACTGCGGCATCCAGTCCGAACCACTTCCCGCTGGGCATCGCCGCGATGGCGAGCAGAGCGACCATCTCGACGAAGATTTTGTTCACGAACAGATTGTGTTCGATGCTCGGGATCTCTTGCACGCCGGGCCACGGTGGCATGGCGAGATAGAACAGGGTCAGCAGCGCGGCACCGCCGAGTGCCGAGAGTCTGGTGAACAGGCCGAGCATCAGGAGCAAACCGCAGATCGTCAGGCCCCACATCGTCCGCAGATTGATGCTGCGGATCGGAGTGGCAGCGGGAGGAACGGGACCGGCTGCAAGTTGCTCGACGCTCAGCAGCTCTTCCGCTGACGTGAATAACTCTTGTTCGAGAGCCTGCACCGGACCGACCAGATCGCGTCGAAGTTGCTGGACCTCGATCCATTGCTTCTCCAGATGGTTCCAGTCGGACTTCGTTTTGGCCTTCGCGTAATTCCGCTCGTAGTAGGCGAGATAGTTTTTGTATTTGTCCACGTCGCCGATCACGACGGGCGTTGGCTTTGAGGCTGCATCTGCTCCTACCGCATCGGCTTCCTCGCCGCCCCCCTTTCCGCCCGCATTGGCCTTCAGCATCACACCGACTCGTTCGGGATCCTGCTTGAGCATCGCGGTCAATCGCTCGTGAAACGACAGTCGCGACGATAGCTTCGCGATGTCTTTGACCGCCTTGATGAAGTCGTCGAACGGAGCCTGCGCAGCTTTGTCCTCGGGCTTCGCTTTCTCGGCCGCATCGACCAGACGGTCTCGTTCGATGGGCAGCAGGTGTAACTTGCCATCGACGATCAGCCGTTTGGCTTTCGCGTCGTACCGAATCACCTTCTTGCTGACACCGCTGACGTTGGCAAGATCGAAGTCGGGCGGAAGCGATTCCAATGCGACCACGTGCGAATCCTGTCCGTCCATCAGTCGGTTAAGCCGATCCTGTACGGGCTGCTTGCTCACGCTGTTCGGCTGATCGACACCGGGATAGTGAGCGAGAAACCGCTCGCGCCAGTCGTTCCACTTGGCCGTCATGTGGTCGTGGTCGAGCCACTTGAGATCGTTCGGGTCGCCGGTCATTGCCCGGAACGTTCCGCGCATCGGCCCGGTCGCGTTTTTGAGATAGCCTTCGGCCGACCAAGGCGTGGAGGTTTTGAGGGTACTCAGTTTCCACAGCCCCTCGTACATCAAATGCCAGCCGATCGAGATGCGGAGCAGCACGAGCAAGACCACCGCCAACAGCGAGATTTTCCGCAAATCACCAGACACTCGATCACTCTCTTCCTACGTGGGGCAGGCTTGTCACCGGCCCGAGTCATTTTCTATTCGTATCAACCCTATCGTTTAACCGCGTGGGCAACGCCCCGCGTGTCGAGCGACGTGGAAAGCGGTTTCTCCATTCAACGCGCGGGGCGTTGCCCACGCGGTTAAACGATTGAGTCCCCCACCCGTCACGCCACAAACAGCCGATCCGCCGCCACATTGTGGACGATCGGTTCGAGCATCTGCCCCTGTTTCGGCGGCGGGAAAAAGATCGCACCGACGAGCGGGAAATTATCACAGCAGGCGAGGGCTTTTTCGACTCCGAGGACGAAAAAAGCGGTCGAGAGGGCATCCGCCAGCGCGGCATCCGGTGCGATCACGCTGACCGACAGCATCGTCTCGACCGGCCAACCCGTGCGCGGATCGAGAATGTGGCCGTACCGTTTGCCCTGGTGGCGGAACCATTGCACTGCCGTACCGCTCGTGGACAGAGCCGCATCCTTGAGCAGCAGCGTCCCGAACGGCTTGTCTGGCAGGAGCGGGTTACGAAGGCCAACCGGCCAGCCAGCGTGTCCCGCGTGAGTTCCCTGCGCCCGGACACTGCTGCGTCCGCCATGCACCAGCCAGTTTGAGACGCCTCGCTCGAGCAGCAGTTCTCCCGCGCGATCGACCGCGTGCCCTTTGCCGATCGCGCCGAGATTGAACTCGACCCCACTGCGATCAAACCGCACCGTCCGAGCCGCATCGTCGAAGCAGACGTGCCGCAGACCACTGCTGGCGAGTCCCGCATCGACTTCTTCGGCCGTGGGGATTCGATCCGCGCTCCGGCAGCGACGCCACAGCGCGACGAGCGAACCCGCCACCGGATCGAATGCGCCGTCGGTCTGGCTCGCGATCAGATCGGCTCGCCGCAGCAGTGAGTACAGTTCGGCATCGACCTCGACTGCCGTTGTGGACGCCGTGCGATTGATCGTCGCGAGCTGAGCCTCGTCGCGGTAAACGCTCATCAACTGTTCGAGTTCTTGAACGAGTTCCAGCGCCGCCGAAGCCGACTCGATCTGCGTGTCTGGACCATCGGGGTTGAGCATCACGTCGAAGTCGCAAGCCATCGCAGTCGCGCGCAGCAACAAAGTCGGCCCGCGACCGGGTGGCGTTCGCGGCGCAGTGTCTCGCGGCGCGGCGATCTCATCGGCGAGCCGGTCTTGAACTCGCACCCACTCAGCACGCGCGGCTCGTCCGGCGAGAAAGTCACGGCGGTTCGAGGGGGTTGTCTCGGACATGAAACTCATGGGCAGAATTCGTTTAACCGCGCGGACAACGCCCCGCGCGTCGATGGAAAAGCAGGATCCACGCCACTCGACACGCGGGGCGTGACTTGTACGGTTATACCTCGCGTGGTCAGTGATGAGACCTCTGAGCGGGGCGGCGTCAGCCCCCCGGTTCTTGGGCGTCAGCCCGCTTTGAAGGAACCGGGGGGCTGACGCCCAGT
>JAYSQC010000443.1:0-11172 GCA_043721755.1 Schlesneria sp. | reverse complement strand
AATGCGGCAAAACGGCTTCCAACGTCGCTCGACGCGCGGGGCGTTGCCCACGCGGTTAAACGAAGCAAACCTCTCACTTTGGGCCGTGCAAGGTATCAGGATCAGTGGCGAGACCAATCCGCAGCGTGAGTTTTGAAGTCGCGATGTTTTTCAGCGGGAACGGCGGTGAGTGGGTCGAGCGACATCTCTCCTCACTCACGCTTCGGGTTAGTGTTCTCAGATGATCTGCTGGATCGGGGCAATGTGTTCCACTCCGACGAGCTTCTGATCCAGGCCGCCGTGGAAGTACGAGAGCTTGTTGGGGTCGAAGCCCAACTGGTGCAGGATCGTCGCGTGCAGGTACTTGACGTGGAACGGTGAATCGACCGCCGCCGCGCCGAGTTCGTCTGTCGTGCCGACCTTCTGGCCGCCCTTGATCCCGCCGCCGGCCATCCACATCGTGAAGCCGTAGGCATTGTGATCGCGGCCCGTTCCGGCAGCGTACTCGGCGGTCGGCTGACGGCCGAACTCACCGCCCCACACGACGAGCGTTTCGTCGAGCAGGTTGCGTTGTTTGAGGTCTTTTAACAGCGCCGCAACCGGCTGGTCGGTGTTGCCCGCGTGATAGTTGTGGTTCTTTTCGAGATCGCCGTGCGCGTCCCAGTTCGAGTCATTGTGGTTGCCTCCGGAGTAAAGCTGGATGAACCGCACGCCGCGTTCGACGAGCCGTCGCGCCAACAGACACCGCTTGCCGAAGTCGGCCGTGCGCGGCTGATCAACGCCGTACATCTTCTGCGTCGCTTCGGTCTCCTGTGAGAGATCGACCGCCTCGGGAGCGTGCTGCTGCATCTTGAACGCGAGTTCGTAGCTGTTGATGCGCGCGGCCAGTTCCGAATTGTCCGAGCGCGATGCGGCGTGGATCGAGTTCACATCACCGAGGGCATCGAGCAACTCGCGCTGCATGGCGCGCGTCGTTCCTTCACGATTGGCCAGGTCGATGATCGACGCTCCCTTCGACCGGAAGATCGTCCCTTGATAGGTCGCGGGCATGTAACCGCTCGACCAATTCTTGGCTCCGCTGATCGGCCCGCCGGTCGGGTCGAGCATCACGACGAAACCGGGCAGGTTCTCGTTGACGCTGCCCAAACCGTAGTTGACCCACGAGCCGAGGCACGGGCTACCCGACTGCACTTTGCCGCTGTTCATCATCAGCATGGCCGAGCCGTGGATCGGTGAATCGGCCGTCATCGACTGGAGAAAGGCAATGTCATCAACGCAAGTGGCGACGTTCGGAAAGAGGTCGCTCACCCAGTGACCGCACTGGCCGTACTGTTTGAAGTTCCAGCGTGGCTCAACGATCCGCCCCTCGTTCTTGTGCCCGCCGCGACCGAACGTTTTGACGGTGATCGTCTGGTTGTCTCGCCCCTTCATTGCAGGCTTGTAGTCGAACGTGTCGATGTGGCTCGGCCCGCCGTACATGAACAGAAAGATCACGCTCTTCGCCTTCGGAGCGAAGTGTGGCGGCTTCGGAGACAACGGGTTCTGATGCCCGCTCCCTTCAGCACCGAGCAACTGCGACGAGCCGCCTCCCGCCGCGAAGAAGCCGTCCCCTTGCAGCATCCCCGCCAAAGCGGTCCCGGCAAACCCGCCGCCCGCCTGCCAGAGAAACTCACGCCGCGTACGGCCACAGAAATTGGTGGTTGTCATGGTCAAGTCCTCGTTGTCAGGGGATGAATCGGTAAGTGTCCGCCCACTCGTTTGTAGTCGAACTGGTGGCAATCAATCGGAGGTATTCAGCCAGTTCTACAGGTGAAAGCCTCTTGGACATGAACACGATTCCCGGTGAATGGCCGCCGGATGACACGTAATCGTGCAAATGTTGAGGCAATGTTCGTTTGTCGTAGGAGATGAGAAGGCGTTGTTCCACAGCCGCCCATTCGAGCAAATGGGCATCGTCAATTCCGAGCGGAGGCCCATTGTGATCGCCGCCCCGAATGATGTCGAAGGGGAACGATTCCATCGTCGCGCCGACGGCATTCCAGATCGACTCGGCTCGGATGTTTTCATCGAGAAGCAATCGGACCATCGCATCACTCTCGCCCCTTTCGTTGATCGAGGTCCACGGTCTTGGTTGTCACTCCACTGTTGTTGAAACGGCTCTGGCTCGCAGTTCTTCCAGCGACGGCCCTTGATGCTCCTCGCTGAACCGAGCGTCGTCGTCTCGCGGGGATTGGAGATAGTGACGCAGAGCCTCCGACGGACATTGAGCCAGCGCAGCCAAACGGGTGATCACAGCGAGGTTCGCCGTCGGAAGCCGTTCGTGAATCGCAGCCGGGTCCAAACCGTCGGCGGCGAATTCCAGAATCAGCTTCACCGTGATCCTCGTCCCACGCAGGCTAAGTAGTCCGTCGATGTGGGCAATTTGGCGGGCCAACTCGGAATCGAGCTGAAGCTCCTGCCAAAACCGCTCGGTCGCGTTCACTGCTTCACAGACTTCTTCCACTTCCACAGAGACCCACTGGCCAACTCGCAAATCGAGCGGTCGATCGGGAACGAGTGCATGTCCGTCGTAACGGGCGGCGATGGTGATGCTCATGGTTTCCTCACTTCTTTGGCCTCAATTTCGTCGGGCTGGAGCGGCGGTGCGATCACTTTCTTCCAGCGATCAGGCAGGCCGGTCCACGCGGCCAAGTAGGTCGCTTCGAGGGGGACGTTGATGTAGTGCTGTTGGTCGAGAAACAGCGGCACATCGACCAGCGTCTCACCGACAGCCATCGGTTCGAGATGGGCGACGGGGGAAGGACTCGCACGGTAGCTGACCAGCGTGAGTGGCTCGTCGTCGGTCATGGGAGGATCGGCCTTGCCCCACAGTTTGGCGTGCAGGCCCTGGGGATCATTGGGGCCGGGTGGGAAGAGGTCGATCAGGATGACGTGACAACCCTGCGCGAGGGCATTGGCCAGCTTGTCGATCAACTGGCGAACGGCCACGCTCGAATGCTTGTTGCCTGGAGAAACGATCTCAATGAACGCGATGACTCGGTCGCCGGTCGAGTGGTAGATGGCGACGCGATCCGCCTTCGAGGCATAGATCGCCTCTTCGGCTTCGAGCGTGTAACGCAGCTTGGGCGGATGCTCGGCGATGGCGGAGACCACGGCGGTTCCGCCCCCGCCAAATCCGAAGGACGGTTCGTCACCGTAGCCGTCGGAATACTCATCCTCGTCCTCTTCGACCTCTTCCAACATCAGGACATCGGGATGAGGGCCGCCCGCAACTTGATCGGCCATCGCGTAGTAGCCATCGGGCAGCAGGCCACCGTTTAAAGCGTTTCGCATCTCGGTGATCCACGCTTGATGAAAATCATGGAACGTCCCCGCAGTGACGCGACGCCAGTCATGAATCGGCATGATCTGTCTCCGTAGGATCGGGCAACGTAGGGTAAGCGTCTCGCTTGCCCTGTGTTTTGTATTTCATGACGGGCAAGCGAGACGCTTACCCTACGATCAGTCCAAGTACACAAATTCGTTGAGGTTGAGGACCATCAGGCAGAACTGGTTCAGAGCTTGATCGGCCGTTTGGCCGTGTTTCTGTTGGAGGGCGTCGATCAGCTTGAGGCCCCGTTCGACGAGAGCGTTGTCTGGGAGATGTCCCAGCGCGAGGCGGTAGGCGAGCGTGACTTGAGGCTCCACTTTGTCGCCCGCTTCTTTGCGGAGACGTTTGGCAAACTCAGCGGCTTGATCGTTAAGGAATTTTCCATTGAGCATCCCGAGCGCTTGCGTCGGCTGAGTCGTGGCGAAGCGGGCCGCGCACGTCGTGTCGGAATCAGCAACATCGAAGTCAGCGAGGATCGGCAGGACGAGCGAACGCTTCACTTGGACATAGACACTGCGTCGCGTTTGCTCTTCTTGGGGGGACGTGTGCCAGCCGCTGCCCGGTACGGACTGCCCCGCTTTCACTTCGTCACTGATCTCGGGAAAGATGCCGGGGCCGAACAGCTTCGCGTTGAGTTGCCCGGTCGTCGCGAGGATCGTGTCGCGCAGCTCTTCGGCTCCCAGCCGGCGCATGTCGAAACGCCAGAAGAGTTGGTTGAGCGGGTCGAGAAGGGAGGGTTGAAGGTTGAGGGTCGAGGGTTGAGGGACAGAGATGGTGGTTGACGCGGAAGCTTGCCTTCCCTCGTCCCTCAGCCCTCGTCCCTCAGCCCTGCTCGACATCCGGTACGTGTTGGACATCACGATCAGTTTGTGCATCGGCTTCATGCGCCAGCCATCAGCGCTGAACTTCGCTGCCAGCCAGTCGAGCAACTCGGGATGCGTGGGCGAATCGCCGAGCAGGCCAACGTTGTTGGGAGACCGCACGATGCCTCGGCCGAAGTGATGTTGCCAGAGACGGTTCACCATGACGCGCGCGGTGAGGCGGTTGTCGGGGGAGGCGATCCAGTTGGCGAGGGCCAGCCGTCGGCCCGAAGTCTTCGCACCGGGCGCTGGTTGGGGAATGGTCGGTAAGCCGCCACCAATGACCGACTGGAAGGCCGGGACCACTTTGTCACCGGGCGATTGCGGGTTGCCTCGTTTGAGGAGGAACGTCTCGGGCGGGTTCGGCCCGATCTCGGTGACGCACAGCGCGTAGTCGGCTTCGATTTTGTGTCGCTTCAAATCCTCAAGCTGCTTTGCGGCGGCTTGGTATTCATCAAAGCGAGTCTGTCCCAGCACACCCGGCCCACGCTGCTTGATGAGTTCGTTGAAGTCGCGTTTCTTGCCGCGACGGTTGCCGATCGGCTCGCCCTCTTCGGTTGTGGCCGACAGGTAACGCTGCTCGAAGCCGGGGCCATACCACTTCACGACGAGTCCCTTCGACCCGGTTGGCCCTTGAAAGTAGTCGAGCCGGATCGGGACACGGCCTTGCTTGAGTGTCGCCTTCGCCACTTTCGGACTGCCGGTCCCGTGAGTGCCGTCATGTTCGACGACCAGCTTGCCATCGACCGTCAGCCGCGAACCGTCGTCCGAGTCGAGTTCAAAGACATACGTCCCGTCAGCGGGAACCTTCAGCGTTCCGGTGAAGACGAAGCCGAATGAGAACTCGCGCGTGGCGGGCGAGATGTCGAAGAAGCCTTGCTCCAGCTTGGCGGTCGTCTCGGCCTTGAGTTCGTCGAACTTGGGAAGTTTGTCCCATGTGTCGCGATAGAAGCGGTATTCGAGGTCATCCATATCGGGGTTGTCGGCCTGCTGGTCGGTCTTGGAGACGCGCTCTCGAAACTCTTTCTCGATCGCCGTGACGGACGCTTGCGTCGAGTTCAATTTCTCTTGGTGTCGCTTTTGTTTCGACTCGAACTCAGCCCGCGCGGCATCGTTCTCGAAGACCGCTCGCTCGACGTTCGGGTTTGGGTTGCCGTTCGGCGTGATCCCTTGGAAGAAAGCGAGCATCGCGTAGTAATCGCGCTGCGGGATCGGATCGATCTTGTGATCGTGGCAGCGGGCGCAGTTCACAGTCAGTCCGAGAAACGCCTGGCTGGTGGTCGTGATGATGTCGTCGAAACCTTCGTACAGGGCGAGCAACCGGTCGGCAGGCTCATCGTCCCACAGGCCGAGCCGGTAAAAGCCGGTGGCGATGATCGAGTCGCTCGTCACGGTCGGCAGTTCGTCTCCGGCCAGTTGCTCGCGGACGAACTGATCGTACGGTTTGTCGCTGTTGAACGAGCGGATCACGTAGTCGCGGTAACGCCACGCATTGGGCTTGGCACCGTCACGTTCAAAGCTGTTGGTGTCGGCATAACGGACCACATCCAGCCAGTGCCGCGCCCACTTCTCGCCGTAGTGCTGCGACTGAAGGAGCCGGTCCACGACTTTTTCGTAGGCGGTTGGTGAATCATCGGCCAAGAAGCTTTCGACATCAGCCAGCGTTGGCGGGAGGCCGGTCAGATCGAACGTGATTCGCCGCAGGAGCGCCGTCTTGTCGGCAGGTGGAGCGGGAACAAAGCCCTTCTGTTCGAGCTTGCTCAGGATGAACGAGTCGATCGGATTCGCGACCCACTTCACGTCCTTCACCATCGGCGGCTGTTGAGCCACCGGCGCGAGGAAGGCCCAGTGCTCCTTCCACTCGGCCCCTTCGTCGATCCACCGACGAAGAAGTGCAATTTGCGAGTCGGTCAGCGGCGCACCCTCGGGCGGCATTTGAACGCCCTCTTCACGCGACGTGACTCGCTTCAGCAGTTCGCTCTTCGCAGCGTCCTTGGCGGTGATCGCGTGCGTTCCCGATTCGAGCTTCGCAAACGCGGCCTCTTTGCTGTTGAGTCGCAAGCCCCCTTCAGCCTTATCCGGCCCGTGACAGGCATAGCAGCGCTTGGCCAAGATCGGCTGAATCTGGCGACCAAAGTCGATCGGCTCGGGCAATGTCTGGGCAGCAGCGAACTGCGGGAGCAGCAAACTGGCGAACATCAAGCAAAAGAAATCACGCATCATTTCAGAGGTCTCGGTTCGTGGCTGTCCGTTCGGTGTCATGTAGGATGGGCACTCCTGCCCGTCCGCGTTTTTTCTTCGTTAAATTGCGTGTTGAACAACGTAGGGTAAGCCTCTGGCTTGCCCCTTTTTCAACTGCGTTCACGGGCAAGCGAGACGCTTACCCTACGTTGTTCAACTGGCTGCTAAACGGGGCAGCCAATTCAAAATTGGCCGGACGGACGAGGCGTCCATCCTACGTTGAGTTTAGCCGAACGGTCTTTCAACTCCATGAGCCGACCCGACGAACAGCTATCGGAAACCGACATCCGTCCGGCAGGGGCGGTCGTGGCGATGATACGTGCGGATGCGGACGATTCGCGAGCGTGGTTGAAAGGGGCGGTCGTGTGTTTGGCCCCTCGCTCTGTCCCTCCACCCTCAACCTTCCGCCCTCCCCCCGGACTCCACATGCTGACGGCCCTGATCGACTTCATTCAGCCGCAGTAGGACGGGCACTCTTGCCCGTCTGTTTTCTCATATGCAGGACGGGCAAGAGTGCCCGTCCTACGGCGTTGCGGCTTCACGAAGTAAGCCGAGTGCCGCCTCGACGAGCATCTCACCGCCACCGGGTTGCAGGTTCGAGTTCGTCACTTCGTAGCTGCCTCCCGCGTAGGCGGCGCGGTTCGGAACGTAGATCGTTTCGACGTGGTTCGAGAGTTCGATGACCAGTGTCGTGCGGAACGGTGAGCCTTGTTTGATGGCGAGGCCCAGTTCGACGAAGACCTCGCCGGGGAGGCAGACGATCGCGACATCGCCGCCGAGCGTCATGACGGTGAGATCGACCGGCAGTGTCTCGCCCACCCCCGTCAGCGAACGGCTGAGTCCCCAAGTGATGTGATCGACCGCGTTCGCATGTGGCTCGCGGTGACGGAGTTGGTCGAGCATTAGTTTCTTGTACGCGATGACGTGCTCGAGGAACTCGACCGGCTGCTTCTTGCTGGCTTTGTCGAGAATCTGGATCGAGTGAGCGACTTCCTCCTTCGTCGCGTCTTGCAGTGGCAGCCGGACGGTTCGCGATTTCACGACGAGATCCGTCCGTTCGAGCCGCTTCAATTGGCCGAGCTGTTTTTGAATCGACTCGCCAATCGAGTTGCCGATGAAGTCGGCCTTGCTCCGATCCTTGCTGCGTGGATTGACGTGATTGATGTCACCGCAGCAGCCGGTCCCGAAGATCGAGATCACGTCCGCACCGGCGGCTTTGCGCAGCGTCTGCTCGATGAAGTACGGATAGTCGGCGCTCCACTTCATCCCACCGACGGTGTCGAGATGCAGCGCGAAGTTGCTGAGGATTCCGAGCGACTTCCCGGCCTCATCGCGAATGCTCAGCAGGGCGATCTCGGGATCGATCGGCCCCGCCGCGCGAACGACTTCGGGGTTGTCGTGACTCTGCCACGTCTTCACGCTGCCGTCGCGCATCACCGAACGGCGGTTGAATGACACGGGAATCGTCTGCGTCGCCGAACCATGTTCCAACACGACCGGCTTGGCGGCGGCATGTGCTTTCACGATGGCCTCGACCGGCCCGCTGATGAGCTGCTCGATGTACGCCGCTCGCAACGGCTGCTGGTTGTCGCCGCCGAGCTTCAGGTACAGCTCCTTCATGTAGTCCGGTGCGGTGTGCGAATGCGTGGCCGTGATCACGATGTTCGAGACGGGGATGCCAGTCTTCTCCGACGCCCGCTGCCGCACCGCCTTTGAAAGATCGGTCGCGATGCCGATCAGGTCGCACACAACGAGCGCGGCAGCGGTCTCACTCGCGGTGCCTTCGTTCGGACTGGCGTCTCGAAACACGACGGCCTTCGCCTTGAGCGAATCCATCGAGCCATCGGCCAAACGCTCATGGTAGTAGCCCGCCATCGGGAACCCGACGGGTGGCGTGATGTCCACTTCAGCGACACCGACACGCAATGAGTCCGCAGCACGCACCGTCGCGATGAAGTCGAGATGCAGCGTGCAAACAATAAAAGCAGCGATGAGCAACGGTCTGGTTTTCATGAGTTCCTCTCCGAAGTTGATGATGAGCGGCGCGGCTCTGCCTCTTCATTCGCGCTCCCCTCAATTCGCGCGGCCCTCTGGTTGCCATAAGAGGTGCCGCGCGAATTGAGGGGAGCGCAAATGAAGCGGGCGGACGCTGAGTTCGCGATGGCCCGTTGTGCCGCAGCCGTCGCTGAGAATCAAGTGGGCGGGGTCGAGTGCCAGGCGGGGTCTCCTTCGCTAAAGTGCCGCCTCGATTGAGATGACGTCCCACTGAGATGTGTCGAGACCAATGACCGCAAACAGATCGAGGAAATGGAGCCGTCCAAGACCTCGCCGATGCCCGTGAATCTGCTGACGAAAGAAGAAGCCCTCGACCTGCTGGCACATGTGTTAAGCGGCGGAGACTCAGCACATGTGTTGTTCCAGAAGTAATCCACGTCCCCAAGACGTATCGCGCGAGGCACACCTCGCACGGCTCGGAGTGGCTCGTACTACTAGGTCTCGAAATCCTGTCGCCCTGCGCGCATTTCCGTCTTCAAAAAGTAGCCTTCATCGCTCCGCGTGAAGGAAGCCGATTCCGTGTGGGGCGCTGAGGATGGCAATCATTGTTGGACTCGCGCACGGCTTCCTTCACGCGGAGCGATGAAGGCTACTTGGCTGCGGCTTCGCCGCATCGTTTAACCGCGTGGGCAACGCCCCGCGCGTCGAATGGCGAAACAGCTATCCACGTCGCACGGCGCGCGGGGCGTTGCCCACGCGGTTAAACGACTGAAACCATACTGCGTGAGATATCGCTCCATGACGAGACAGTTTTTATTCGTAACGGGCATCGCGTTGGTTGTTGCGGGACACGCGTTCGCGGCGGAAACGCGTCCAGACGCGAGCGATGAACAGCCGAGCCGTCCGAACGTGTTGTTCATCGCCATCGACGACCAGAACGACTGGATCGGTGCGCTCGGAGGACATCCGCTGGCGAAGACGCCGCACATGGATCGACTGGCTCAGCGCGGGACGGTGTTTTTGAACGCCCATTGTCAGGCACCGCTGTGCAACCCGTCGCGGACCAGTTTGTTATTGAGTCTGAGGCCAACAACCACCGGCATTTACGGGCTGTCGCCGTGGTTCCGCACGCTCGATGATTGGAAGGATCGCGTTGCGCTGCCGCAGCATTTCAAAGCTCACGGCTATCGGACACTCACGTCGGGCAAGATCTATCACGGAGGCGCCGGTGGGCCGAAGCAACGTGCGGAGGAGTTCGATGTTTGGGGACCGAGTGGAGGCATTGGGATCAAGCCGGAGAGGAAGCTCATCGGGCCAACGCCGATGGGAAACAACCCGGCGATGGACTGGGGCGTCTTCCCACACCAGGACGAAGACAAGGGGGACTATCAGATCGCGAGTTGGGCGATCGAGCAGCTCAAGTCAGCACCGAAGGACCAGCCGTTCTTTCTGGCAACGGGTTTCTTCCTGCCTCACGTTCCCTGTTACGCCACGCAGAAGTGGTTCGATCTTTACCCGGACAACGACAGCGTGTTGCCCTTGGTGAAAGACGATGATCGCGACGACACGCCGCGCTTCTCGTGGTATCTGCACTGGAATCTTCCCGAACCGCGTTTGAAGTGGGTTCGCGAGAACAACCAATGGCGGAACCTTGTCCGGTCGTACCTCGCCTGCACCAGTTTTGTCGATGAGCAGGTCGGTCGCGTCCTCGCCGCGCTGGAGGAAGCGGGGCTGTCCGACAACACGGTCGTCGTGCTGTGGGGCGATCACGGCTGGCATCTCGGTGAGAAAGGGATCACCGGTAAGAACACGCTGTGGGACCGCGGGACGCGCGTGCCACTGATCTTCGCCGGGCCAGGTGTGTCGCGCGGCGGTCGTTGCACGCAACCGGCCGAGTTGCTCGACATCTACCCCACGCTCATTGACCTGTGCCGTCTCTCAAGCCGCACGGACCTCGAAGGGATCAGCTTGGCTCCACAACTTCGCGACGCGAGTACGCGGCGCGAACGGCCTGCGATCACGTCACACAACCAAGGCAACCACGGCATCCGCAGCGAACGCTGGCGTTACATCCGCTACGCCGATGACAGCGAAGAACTCTACGACCTGCAAGCCGATCCGCGCGAATGGACGAACCTCGCGGAGAATCCCGAACACGCCGCTGTCATCGCCGAACATCAACGCTGGTTGCCGAAGATCGATGTCCCTCCCGCCGCGAACAGTGCCCATCGAGTCCTGACCTACGACAAGCGAACCGACGAAGCGGTTTGGGAAGGCAAGCGCGTTCGCCGCAGCGATCCGATCCCGGAGTGATCGGGATGATCGGCCGAATGCCACCGTATTCCCTGAAGGGCGTTTCAGAGAGAGCCATCGCCTTGTTTGGGCGGTGAAAGCCGTAGGGTGCGTGGAGTCTTCAAAACGCACCAGATTCCCCCGTGAAATGCCGGTGTGTTCCGAAGACTCCAGTGAGGGCTTCGCCTCAGACCGACGAAAGAAGGCGATTGCAAATTGATAATTGCTAATTTCTAATTGCAAATTGAAAGCGAAAGTCTCGCTGCGTGCGTCCCCTCAATTACCAATTATCAATTTGCAATCTCTTCTCAAACTGGACTCAAAGAGTCAAGTTTTGAACTCCAAGGACTCCACGCACCCGACTCGTTCACGTCAGAATCTCGCGCACAACGCGACCGTGGACATCGGTCAGGCGGAAGTCGCGGCCTTGGTAAC